>NZ_JBKDTZ010000197.1:0-2888 GCF_046339755.1 Acidovorax sp.
GCCGCAGGGCCCCTCCCAAGGACGACTGCCCGCCGGGCAGTCCGGTATGGCGGCGCCTGCGCGCGATGAGGTCCGTGCCCGGCCTGTGGTGCACCGCGTGCTCGTGCCGCTGTTGGCGGTGGCCACGCTGCTGGCCGGCGGTTGTTCGTCGCTGGACGTGCCGCGGGCCGACAATTACCCCGCCACCAACCAGAAGAAGGCGCGCGCCGTGCACCACTGGGACGTGCTGGCCGACGACGTGGCCACGCGCATCGCCGGCAAGATCCGCGACTGGCCCGCGGGCGAGCACCCGATCTACGTGTCCGCCTCGGGCGATACGAGCTTCAACAACGGCTTTCGCAAGCTCTTGATCACCCGCCTGCTGGACCGCGGCGTGGTGCTCACCAACCAGCCTTCGGCCGTGACCCTGGCGTTCGAGACCCAGCTGGTGCAGCACCCGGGCCGCGTCTCCAACAGCCTGCCCATGCCCTGGACGCGGCTGGCCCTGGGCGTGGGTGTGGCACGCGACTGGGCGCACCGGGCGCCCGGCGCCGGCTCCATCGTGGCTGGCACAATCGCCATCGGGGCACTGGCCGACGCCGCGCAGTACACCACCGACGGCCCCGCCGCAGGCGGCCCCACGCGCACCGAGGTGCTCATCACGACCTCGCTGGAAAGCGGCGACCGCTACCTGGCCCGCACCTCCGACGTGTACTACATCGAGCAGGACGACGCCGCGCTCTACCAGGTCCAGCAGCCGGCTCCGCCGCCGCCCCCCCCTCCACCGCCCACCCCGGTCAAGACCTGGCAGGTGGTGAGCCCCCCGGCGATGATGGTGGTGGCGCCATGAAGCGCCGCACCCTCCTGCGCAGCGCCGGTGCGCTGCTGCCTGTGCTGGCCCTGCCGGGCTGCGCCTCGTACTACTATGGCGACAAGGCCGGTGGCGGTGCTGGCGGGCTGATGGACCTCATCACCCCCAGCACCATCGAGCGCAACCACCGCGCGGCCGATGCGCTGCTGCTGCAGGCACCGCTGGACCCGCAGCATGCCGTGCTGGTCGCCACGCTGGTGAATGTGGACCGGCTCACCGAATCCTCGCGGCTGGGGCGCATCTTCTCCGAGCAGGTCGGCTCGCGCCTGGTGCAGCGCGGCCTGCGCGTGACCGAGCTCAAGCTGCGCGAGAACGTGGCCATGCAGCGTGGCACCGGCGAACTGCTGCTCTCGCGGGAGGTGCGCGAGGTCAGCCGTGCCCACGACGCGCAGGCGGTGGTGGTGGGCACCTACGCCGCATCGGCCACCACGCTGTTCATCAGCCTCAAGATCGTGAACCCCGTGGGCAACGCCGTGGTGGCCGCGCACGACTATTCCATGCCCATCGACGAGAACGTGCGCTCGCTGCTCGCCGCGCGGTAGATCGCGGGCCGCCAAGCCTTCATCCAAAAAAGCCCCGCACGGCATGGCCGGCGGGGCTTTGGTGTTTTTGTGGGCGGCCCGGCATCGCCGGGCAGCGGATCAGTGCAACATCAGGGCGCCAGCATTCTTGCTCTTGCCGGCGCGGGCGGGTGGGTTGCACAGGCCGCAGGTGTAGTGGCGGTTTTCGTAGAGTTCGGTCACGAACTGGCCCTTGCAGTCGGCGCACTGGGTGCGGGTGAGCATGCCGGCATCCACGAACTTCACCAGGCGCCAGGCGCGGGTGAAGGACAGCAGGGGCTCGATCTCGGCGGTGCTGACCTGCTCGCTGTACAGGCGGTAGGCCTTGGTCAGCAGCTCCACCGAGTCCAGGTCCACGCCCTTGGACAGGTATTCGTAGATGTTCAGGAACAGCGAGCTGTGGATGTTTTCCTGCCAGGTCAGGAACCAGTCGGTCGAGAAGGGCAGTTGGCCCTTGGATGGCGACTTGCCGGCGATCTCCTTGTACAGGCGGATCAGGCGTTCGTAGGACAGGGTGGTTTCGGATTCCAGGACCTGCATGCGGGCGCCCATGCCGATCAGCATCGCAGCGCGTTCGATCTGCTTGGATTCGTTGAGGACGCTCTTGGCTGGGGCTTTGGCGGCGGCAGTCGTGGTGGTCATGGCAGGCTTTCGGGGGAAGCGGTGAACGGGCGGAACGGGACGGAGGAAAGGGGCGGTGTGTTCAGAGTACTTCCGACACGCGGCTGGCCATCAGGATGTTGGCGTGCAGCGTGTTGGTGGCTTCGTTGCCCACCTTCTTGGCCGTGTGGTTGGTCAGCAAGCTCCACACCAGGTTGTCGTCCACGCGGAAGCTGCAAAGAAGCGTGTTCCGGGAGGCCAATTTCAGCACTTGGGCGGCGGACAGCGATGCCAGAATATCGGCAGCTTCTTCGTTCATGCCCAGGCGGAACACTGCTTCTGCCTTGTCATGGCGGATCAGGTTCTGCGCCAGCATCAGGTAGGTCAGGTTGGCTTCGCGGATTTCGGCGAGCAGCTGTTCGTTCGTCATGGCAGGGTTCCTTTGTTCCAGTTCCCGGGTCTTCGCCTTGCCATGCGGGTTGCATGTTTTGCGCGATCCGTTGAAATGGATTGTGAAACCAGGCCAATCAGAAATTAAGTCGGCGCAGCTCTGTGCAGCGTGTCTGGCACAGAGGTGGTGCGTGTAGGAATTTGCCCTACAAAACCCCAAGCGGAGGTACTACCTGCCAGAGCGTGGCGGCCTGCTGCAAAAAGCAGCAACCGGGCGCGCGGTGAGGCTCAGCCGCGTTCCACCGGGCGCGAAGAATCGCTCACCCATTCGCTCCAGCTGCCGGCAAAAAGCGCGGATTTTCCGAGCCCGGCGACCTCCATCGCGATCAGGTTGGGCAGCGCGCTCACGCCGCTGCCGCACTGGTGCACCACGCTGGCCGGGTCGCGCCCCGCCAGCAGGGTGTCGAACTCGGCGCGCAGCACGGCGG
>NZ_JBKDTZ010000198.1:0-8578 GCF_046339755.1 Acidovorax sp.
CTGCAGCGGCTGGCCGGCGGTGGACAGCACCGCGGTCGAGACCGTTGCGGCCGCAGCCGCGGGGGTGGCCGTCGCCACCGGGGTGCTCGCAACCGTCTGCTGGTTGGTGGTGCTGGCGGTGCCCACGGCAGGGCTCGGGCCCTCCACCGGGTCGGGGTAGGTCGAGGTGGTCCAGGTGATGGCGGCATAGCCGGCTGCGTACTTGTCCATGTCCACGTCGATGGCGCCCTGCACGTCGTACAGCGGGCTGCCGCTGACCTGGCGCACGTAGAGCCAGTTGCCCTGGCTGGTGCTGCCCTTGCTGGCGTCGAGCTGGCCGCCCACGAAGCGCACCGTGCCGCCGCCGTCGTGCACCACGAGGTGGTCGGCACCGGGCTCGTTGACCAGGCGCGAGAAGGTGGTGTCGATGTGCTCGCTCGCCTGGGTGCTGGCGTACTCCGCCGCGCTCAGCGCCGCCTCACGGACCGGCGCCGAGCCGTAGCGCAGGGCAAAGGCCGATTCCGTGCGTTGGGGCGCATAGCCCGAGAACAGGAAGGAGCGCGTGCCCGCGGGGATGTAGATCTTGAATTCCTTGTACTGCAACTGGTAGTTGGTGAACTCCGGCAGGGCGAGCGATCCGCCGCCGGGAAAGGCACAGCCGCTGGAGGAAAAGCCGATGGCGCAGCCGGTGACACCGGTGGGCGCGTACTGCTGCTGAAAGCCGATCTTGCTGTCGAAGCTGTAGTCGTAGGTCCCGGCGGCGGGCGGCAGGGCGATCCTGAGGGGTGACTGGTGAAGAGAAACGAAATTGGCGGCATGGGACAACGACGCCGCCGCAGAAAGGCACACAACCAACAAAAACCGCATCCAGACCACTCCAGGACAAAAAAAGGACATAAAAAGCGCCCCGCCAACGCCACGGGCCCGGCCCGCAGCGCCCGCCAGGGCACCTGCCATTCAGTGATGAAAAATAACTTTTGCAACCACCTGCATGCCGCAAAAAGCAGCGTGCGCAAACCCGCCCAGCCGCTTCATGCGGGCGAAGCGAGGCTCTGAGAGGCAGCCCGGGCGGGAAGTTCCTGTAAAGATGCGTGCGTTACATCCGCCCGCTGCGGGCTGCGCCGCGTCCGGGCACCGCGTCAGGACTGCGGGGTGCGGGCGGCCAGGAGCTGCTGCACCATGGCCGCCACCGCGATGGCCTGGGTGTCGTACTGCGACTCCGGGGCGCGGGGCACCTCGTAGGTGCCATCCAGGCCGGTCAGGCCGGTGATCAGCCCGGCTCGGGCGCGCGCATACAGGCCCTTGGGGTCGCGCCGGGCACATTCCTCGACCGAGGTGCTCAGGTGGACCTCATGGAACTCGCCGGGCGCGAACAGGGCGCGCACCCGCTGGCGGTCGGCCTCGAAGGGGGAGACAAAGGCGCACACCACGGTCAGGCCATTGCGGGCCATCAGCCGCGCCACCTCGCCCGCGCGGCGGATGTTCTCGGCCCGGTCGGCGGCCGACAGGCCCAGGTCGGAGCACAGGCCCTTGCGCAGCTCGTCGCCGTCGAGCACGCAGGCCCGGCCGCCGGCCTGGTTGAGGGCATCGGCCAGTGCGCCGGCCAGGGTGGTCTTGCCTGCGGCGGGCAGGCCGGTGATCCAGTAGACGAGGGGATTCGAGCAAGGCATCGCGGCTTGGCAGAGGTAGCTGAGGTGCGCCTACTGTATGCCAGCCTTGCCGCCACGCCCTTCGCGTTGTTACCAGCGGTCCGAGCGCATGCGCAGCTCCCACCCGCCACCGCGCAGTTCGTACACGCCCACGGCGCCGTAGCGCTGCTCGCCCTTGTCGTCCCAGGTCATGGTGCCGATCACCGGCGCATAGCCGTTGATGCTGTGCATGGCCTTGGTGATGTCCTTGGGGTCGGCGGACTTGGCCTTCTGGATCGCGGCGGACAGCACGTAGGTGCTGTCGTAGCTGTAGTGGCCGCCGTAGGCCGGGGGCTTCTTGAATTCGGCCACGTACTTTTCGAGGAAAGGCTTGCCGGTGGCGAACTCCTTGGCCTCCAGCACCGGCGAGGTGGCGTAGATGCCCTCCACGATGCCGGCGCCCTTGGCCATGTCGGTGGTCTTGATGGTGTCGCCGCCAAGCAGGCGCACCTTGGTGTGGTCGACCTTCTTGAGGGCTTCCAGCAGGGCGATGGCCTGGAAGTCGTTGAGGGTGGAGACGATGACCTCCACCTTGGCGGCCTTGAGCTCGCCGGCCAGGGCGTCGAAGGCCGTGGTCTTGTCGTCGAAGGACTTGCGCACCACGACTTCCTTCTTCTCGGCCTTGAGCTGCTCGGCCGCGCCATCGGCCAGGCCCTTGCCGTAAGGCGTGCCGTCGTCCAGCGCGGCATAGCGGCTGGCACCCAGCTGCGTGGCGGCGAACGAGCCGATGGCACGCGCCTGCAGCGTGTCGTTGGCCACCATGCGGAAGGTGGTGGGAAAGCCCAGCTGCGTGAACTTGGGGTTGGTGGAGATGGCGATCTGCGGGATGTCCTTGGCCGCGTAGATGGGAGCGGTCTCGATGCTCACACCCGAGTTGAGGTGGCCGATGACGGCGACCACGCCCGAATCCACCAGTTGCTGTGCCACGGTCTTGCCGGTGGCGGCATCGGCCCGGTCGTCCACGGGCACCACCTCCAGCTTCACCACTTTGCCGTCCACGCTGTAGCCGCCCTTGTTGAGCTCGGCCACTGCCAGGTTGACGCCGTTGAGCAGGTCCTGCCCCAGGGCGGCCAGGGGCCCGCTCAGGGGCTGGGCCACCCCGATTTTGATGGTGTCGGGCACTTTGCCGCAGCCTGCCAACAAGGCGGTGGCGGCCACAGCGGCGAAGGCCAGGTGGGCCGGGAATCGGCGCCGGTCGATGGACTGGTTCATGCAGGAAACTCCAAATCTGTATGTCAATGTGTCCGGATGTATATGCGACGCCGCAAAGAGGCGCTATCGGGTATGCCCTCCCAATACTCACTCTATTAGCAAGTTTCAGGCCCCCGGAGCCGCGCGGGTTGCAAAACCCAGGGTAGACCCCTGCCTGCACCAGCCCCGTGCACCAATTTGTGGCGCAAATCTTGCTATGCTGACGGCATGAACGAGGCCTTGCGCATAGTGGTGGTCGCCCCCGATCTGGCGGTCGCCGACCCCGACGACGAGCACGCCCTGCTGCAGGCAGAGCGCTCGCGGGCGCTGCGCATCGGCCTGCTGGAGAACAATTTCAACCTCGTGGCCACCCTGCCGGCAGATGTGTTCCTGAGCGAGCGTCTGGCGCAATTGCAGCCCGACCTGATCATCGTGGACGCGGAAAGCGAGGCGCGCGATGCGCTGGAGCATGTGGTGATGGCCACGCGCAACGAGCGCCGCCCCATCGTCATGTTCACCAACGACGAGGACACCTCGCACGTGAAGGCGGCCGTGGCCGCCGGTGTGTCGGCGTACATCGTGGCCGGCCTGGCACCCCAGCGCATACGCCCCATCCTGGACGTGGCGATGGCGCGCTTCCAGCACGAGCAGGCGCTGCGCGCCGAACTGGCCGACGCCAAGACCGAGCTCAAGGACCGCAAGACCATCGACCGCGCCAAGGGCCTCTTGATGCAGCGCCAGGGCCTGAGCGAGCAGGCCGCGTACGAAAAGCTGCGCAAGACGGCCATGGACAAGGGCCTCAAGCTCGTGGACGTGGCGCAGCGCATGCTGGACGTGGCCGATCTGCTGGGCTGACCCCCGCGCCCTCGCCCGCACCACTCCCGCCACCACCCACCCCGTGGTGGTGCACCGCACAAAACCTGTGCATGCCGATGCCAGGCACGCAAGCGCGCCAAGCCATGCCGCGCTTTGCCTTGAAGGCCCTACTGGCAATGATCTGCCGCTATGAAAAGCAGAGTACACCGAGGCTGGAGAGAGCTGGCACAGGGCTTGCATCGGTTGGTGTGAGACCAACGAAGGTCTTCGATGAGCGGGGATGTGGCCAACGGCGGACAACTCCCCCTCGCACCGGACAGAGGCGTCCCACCCGCGCTAGGCGCTGCATGGCTTTCGAGCCGCAGCAGCCTTGCGCCGGGGGGACGCCTTTTTTGTTTTCTACGCCACCAGGGAAGCCCCATGACCGATCTGCTCAAAACCAGTCTCAACCGCCGCACCGTGCTGCAGGCCGCCACCGTGGGCGCCGTGGGCGTGAGCCCCGCGCTGCGCGCCCTCGTCCACGCACAGGGTTCGGACGCCCCCGAGAAGAAGGAAGTGAAGATCGGCTTCATCCCGCTGACCGACTGCGCCAGCGTGGTGATGGCCTCGGTGCTGGGCATCGACAAGAAGTACGGGGTGACCATCATCCCCACCAAGGAAGCGAGCTGGGCCGGCGTGCGCGACAAGCTGGTCAACGGCGAACTGGACTTCGCCCACGTGCTCTACGGCCTGGTCTACGGCGTGCACCTGGGCATTGCCGGCCCCAAGAAGGACATGGCCGTGCTGATGAACCTGAACCAGAACGGCCAGGCCATCACGCTGTCCAAGAAACTCGCCGACAAGGGCGCCGTCAATGGCGCCGGCCTGGCCAAGCTCATGGCCAGCGAGAAGCGCGAGTACACCTTCGCCCAGACCTTCCCCACGGGCACGCATGCCATGTGGCTGTACTACTGGCTGGCCGCGCACGGCATCGACCCGATGAAGGATGCCAAGGTCATCACCGTACCCCCACCGCAGATGGTGGCCAACATGCGCGTGGGCAACATGGACGGCTTCTGCGTGGGCGAGCCCTGGAACCACCGCGCCATCATGGACGGCATCGGGGTGACCGCCACCACCACGCAGGACATCTGGAAGGACCACCCCGAGAAGGTGCTGGGCACGACCTCGGAGTTCGTGCAGAAGTACCCCAACACGGCCCGTGCCGTGACGGCCGCCATCCTGGAGGCCGGCCGCTGGATCGACGAAGGCCTGGCCAACAAGAACAAGATGGCCGAGACCATTGCCGGCAAGGCCTATGTGAACACCGGCGTGGACGCCATCAACCAGCGCATCCTGGGCCGCTACCAGGACGGCATGGGCAAGACCTGGGACGACCCCAACCACATGAAGTTCTACAACGACGGCGCGGTGAACTTCCCCTACCTGTCGGACGGCATGTGGTTCCTGACCCAGCACAAGCGCTGGGGCCTGCTCAAGGACCACCCCGACTACGCCGGCGTGGCCAAGTCCATCAACCGCGTGGACGTCTACAAGCAGGCGGCCACCGCCTCCAAGACCCCGCTGCCCAAGAGCGACATGCGCAGCCACAAGCTCGTGGACGGCGTGGTCTGGGACGGCAAGGACCCCAAGAAGTACGCCGACGGCTTCAAGCTCAAGGCCTGAGCGCCCCAGGCCCAGGCCCCACTCTGATCGCCCCACGTTTCCACCCGCACAGGAGATCCACCATGGTCAGTGCCGTTTTTCACTCCCCTACCGCCGCGCTGCCGGCCGAAACGCCGGCGGCGCCCGCGCGCAGTGCCGCCGCCCCAGCCGCCGAGGCCCGCACGGAGGCGCCCGTCCCGCGGGCCCCGCGCGACTGGACCGCCGTGTCGCGCAACTTCTGGATGGCCGTGCTGCCGCCGCTGTGCGGCCTGGGCCTGCTCATCGGCCTGTGGGCGGTGGTCTCCACCACCACCGGCGGCAGCATCCCCAGCCCGCAGGCCACCTGGGCGCAGGCGCTGGAAATCTTCAGCAACCCGTTCTACCGCAATGGTCCCAACGACCAGGGCGTGGGCTGGAACGTGCTGATGTCGCTGGAGCGCGTGGCCATCGGCTTCGGCATGGCGGCGCTGGTGGGCATCCCGGCCGGCTTCGTGATCGGGCGCTTCAATTTCCTCTCGCGCATGTTCAACCCTTTGATCAGCCTGCTGCGCCCCGTGTCGCCGCTGGCCTGGCTGCCCATCGGTCTGCTGGTGTTCAAGGGGGCCAACCCGGCTGCCATCTGGACCATCTTCATCTGCTCCATCTGGCCCATGGTCATCAACACCGCCGTGGGCGTGCAGCGCGTGCCGCAGGACTACATGAACGTGGCCCGCGTGCTCAACCTGTCGGAATGGAAGATCGCCACCAAGATCCTGTTCCCCGCCGTACTGCCCTACATGCTGACCGGCGTGCGCCTGGCGGTGGGCACGGCCTGGCTGGTGATCGTGGCCGCCGAGATGCTGACCGGCGGCGTGGGCATCGGCTTCTGGGTCTGGGACGAGTGGAACAACCTGAACGTCAAGAACATCATCATCGCGATCTTCGTGATCGGCATCGTGGGGCTGGCGCTGGAGTTCGCGCTCATCAAGCTGGCCACCGCATTCACATTCGAAGAGGTGAAGGCATGAACACCACAACCAACACAACGCCCAACGGCAAGTTCATCGAAGTCCAGGGCGTCGGCCAGACCTTCAAGACCGCCAAGGGCCTGTTCCCGGCCCTGCGCGAGATAAACCTGAGCATCGCCAAAGGCGAGTTCGTGGCCCTGATCGGCCACTCGGGCTGCGGCAAGTCCACGCTTCTGAACCTGATCGCCGGGCTCACCACGCCCACGGCCGGCGCCCTGCTGTGCGCCAACAAGGAGATCAAGGGACCCGGCCCCGAGCGCGCCGTGGTGTTCCAGAACCACTCGCTGCTGCCCTGGCTGACCTGCTTCGACAACGTCTACCTGGCGGTGGAGCGCGTGTTCGGCGGCCGCGAGAACAAGGCCCAGCTCAAGGCGCGCACCGATGCCGCGCTGGCCCTGGTGGGCCTGACGCACGCCGGCGCAAAGCGCCCCGGCGAGATCTCGGGCGGCATGAAGCAGCGCGTGGGCATTGCCCGCGCCCTGTCGATGGAACCCCAGGTGCTGCTGATGGACGAGCCCTTCGGCGCACTGGACGCCCTCACCCGCGCCAAGCTGCAGGACGAGCGGCTGGAGATCGTGGCGCGCACGCAAAGCACCGTGGTCATGGTCACCCACGATGTGGACGAAGCCGTGCTGCTGTCCGACAAGATCGTGATGATGACCAACGGCCCGGCCGCCACCATTGGCGAGGTGCTGAAGGTCGACCTGCCCCGCCCGCGCAAGCGCGTGGAGCTGGCCGAGGACGCACAGTATGTGCACTACCGCAAGGCGGTGATCGACTTCCTGTACACGCGCCAGGGGCACGTCGAGAAAGCCGCTTGAAGCCGCGCGCCGCCAGGCGCGGCAGCATCACGCCAAAGGCGCTGGCCGGTCCCGGTCAGCGCCTTTTTCACAGGGTCAATGGCTTCCTGTGATGTACTGCTCCAGCTGTTCGATGATGAATTTCTGCTCGGAGATGATGTCCTTGACCAGGTCACCGATGGAGATCATGCCCACGAGCTTGCCGTTGTCCACCACGGGCAGGTGGCGCAGGCGGCCGGTGCTCATCATCTGCATGCACTGTTCGCTGGTCTGGTCGGGCCGCACGAAGCGCACGGCCGAGGTCATCACGTCGCGCGCCAGCGTGGCGGCCGAGGTGCGGCCCAGGAGGGCGATCTTTCGCGCGTAGTCGCGCTCGGTGAAGATACCCACGATGGCATCCCCTTCGGTGACCACCAGGGCGCCGATGCCCTTGTCGGCCATGAGCTGCAGGGCAGAAAGCACGGAATCCGTGGGCCGGATGGTGTGCACAGTGGCGTCAGGCTTGGACTGAAGAATCTTGGCTACGACGGTCATGGAAACCTCCCTCTGAGAGACGTGGATCGGGCACAAGGTCATTTCAGCCCATCTGCTCTCCGAGTGCAACCCGCAGCATCCCATGCTGATGTTTCTGCGCTGTTGCATTCCGCCGCTGTCGAAACAAACCGAAAAGAAACGAAACCGCGACGAGACCCCCGATAGGGGTTAACCCGGCACGATACACCCATGTTCAACGCGCTGGCTCTCTCGGGAACAAGCCTGGTGGACACCGCAGGAACTCTGTGGATTGTTTCTGATACCGGAACAGTTAATTGGCGACTAGGTGGTTTTTCAATGAACACCCCAGGCGTACAGTTCAACCCATCGATGAGCCGAACCCGCAAGGCGACTCACCGAACCCGGTTCAGCAGCTTGTTCGTATCGCAGCCGTTCCGGTTTTTTTGAGACGCTTTTTCAACTTTTCAAGGATTTCATCATGAACACGACCGCACGCTTCCTCTCCATCGCCGCTGTTGCCGCCTTTGCATCGTTCGGTGCCCAGGCCGACGAAGCCGACGCTTCGCAATTCGCCACCAAGTTCGAAACCAACCGCACCCGCGCTGAAGTGGTGGCCGAAGCCTCTGCCGTCGCCAAGACCCGCAGCATCGAACCCGCTGGTTCCCGCGTGGTGACCTACCAATCCACGGCCGACCGCGCTGCCGTGCGTGCCCAGGCCGCAGATGCCGTACGCACCGGCCAGATTTCTGCTGGCGAAATCGGCGCACTTTAATTCGCATCCAGATTGCGTCTTGCCCCGTATTCCTCAGTACCTCATCCTTAATCTTGAATTTCACAGGAGTTTCACCATGAACATGCGCACCCTTCTCGCCGCGACCGTCACGGCACTGGCATTGGTCACCATGACAGGCTGCGCCGTCACGCGCGGGCAGGAGACCATCGGTGCTTATGTCGACGA
>NZ_JBKDTZ010000199.1:0-25012 GCF_046339755.1 Acidovorax sp.
GCGGCGCGCGACTACCAGGAAGCGATCAACAACTTCAAGGCCCTGCTGGCCGAGGCGCCCACGCATGCGCGTGCGCCTGAAGCTGCGCTGTCGATCGCCAACTGCCAGGTGGAGCTCAAGGACGCCCGCGCCGCGCGCAAGACGCTGGAAGACCTAGTCAAGGCCTATCCACAGTCCGAGGCGGCCATGGCTGCCAAGGAACGTTTGGCCCGCATGAAGTGAGCACCGAGGACGCGATCCCCGAAGCACCGGAATCGTTGGCCGAGAGCGAAGTACTCGCTCCTGTGCCCATGGTTCCGTTTGGCGATGATGCGCATGACGAGGTCACGCAGCGCCGCTTTGGCGGGCTGGAGCGCCTGTATGGCGTGGAAGGTGCCAGGCGCATCCGTGCCTCGCACGTGGTGGTGGTCGGCATCGGCGGCGTAGGCTCCTGGTCGGCCGAGGCACTGGCGCGCAGCGGTGTCTCGCGGCTTACCCTGGTGGACCTGGACCATGTGTCCGAGTCCAACATCAACCGCCAGATCCATGCCCTGTCCACCACGGTGGGGCAGGCCAAGATCGAGGCCATGCGCGACCGCATCGCGCTCATCAACCCCGAATGCGACGTGCGCTGCATCGACGAGTTCGTGGAGCCCGGCAACTGGCCGCAGCTGCTGGGCAGCGACCCGGTGGATGCGGTGATCGACGCCTGCGACCAGATCAAGGCCAAGACCGCCATGGCGGTGTGGGCCCGCGCCACTGGCGGCCATGCCTTCATCAGCGTGGGCGCGGCCGGCGGCAAGCGCCAGGCGCACAAGGTGGACATCGAGGACCTCGCCGCCACCACGCACGACCCCTTGCTCGCGCAGATGCGCTACCAGTTGCGCAAGCACCATGGGGCCCCGCGCGAGGGCCGCAGGATCGGCATCACCTGCGTGTTCAGCCGCGAAGCGGTGGCCCAGCCCGATGCCTCGTGCACGGTCGAAGCCGGCGGTGATGGCTCGCTCAACTGCCATGGCTACGGCTCGGTGGTGGCCGTCACGGCGACCTTCGGTCAGTGCGCGGCAGGGTGGGTGATCGACCGTCTGGCGGCCGGTCCGCAAAAAGTGCCAAAAACCAAGCTATAATCTGAGGCTTTGCAGCATCTGCAGTTCAGCAATGAACCGCTGGCGTTGCAATGATGGGACGTTAGCTCAGTTGGTAGAGCAGCGGACTTTTAATCCGTTTGTCGTGGGTTCGACCCCCGCACGTCCCACCAAGATCCGCAAGGCGCTGCAGCTCTCAAGGCTGTAGCGCTTTTTGCTTTGTGCTCTCGGCGAGGGGGTCAACCGCCCTGGCGGGCCGTCAGCCACGCCATCAATTCCCCCCGGTCCTGCACGCCCAGGCTGTTGTAGAGCTGGCGCCGGTGGTAGACCACGGTGTTGGCGCTGATGTGCATGCGCACAGCGACCTGGGACTCGGGCAACCCGAGTGCCAGCCAGTACGCGAGCTCCTGCTGGCGCTGCGACAGCCCCTGGGTTTGCAGCAAGGCCTGCAGGCGTGCCTCGCGCGGCACGCTCTGCGTGATGTAGATCCCCACCGCCTGGCCCATGCCCGTGGCGGCTTTCATGGGGGTCGCGCGCACCGAAAAATAGCCGTGCACGGTGCGCAGCTCCCTGGTGGGGAGCCCCGGGAGGTGCTGTCCTTGCAGGCGCTGCAGCAGTTCGTGCAGTTCCTGGGGCAGCCCTGCGCCGCGCCGCCAGCGCCAGCCGAAGGCCAGGGGCAGCAGAGCCTCGGCTTCGGGCGACAGCCATAGCAAGCGCCCCTGGGGGGTGGTGATGAGCATGCCCTGGCTGTGCGCCTCGCTGGCTGCAGTGCCTTGCGCGCCGCTTTGCAGAATGTGCGCCAGATAGGGCTCCAGCCGCGCCAGCAATGCAGCGTCGCGGGGCCCGAAGGCCGGCGATGCCGCTTCGCGGTAGAACTTGAGCGTGCCTATGCCTTCGCCGTCGGGGGTGCGCAGCACCAGGCTCATGCAGTCCACGGCCCCCATGGGTCGCATCACCACGTTGTAGAAGTCGCTGCGCTGCAGCTCTGGCATGGGTACGCGCACGAGCTGGTCGAGCAGTTGGGGCCCCTGTTCGTGGCGCACCGCTCCGTCAAAGTCGCGCGAGCTGCGCACCAGCACCTGGCGCTCGCTGCGCAGGATGCGCGCGTCGAAATAGTCGGCCACCACCGATTGCACGGCCGGCACCTCCATGTGCACCCCCAGCTCACCTCCATCCGCAGGGTACATGTATGCACTGGAGTCGAAGCCGAGAACACCGTGCAGCGTCTCCAGCAGGGGGACGATCATGGGTGGCCCGCCCGCTTCCATGCGGGTCATGTGCTGCAAGCGTGCAAAGGCTTGCTGGGTGGAACTGGGCGAGGGCATGTCGGCTGCGGTCCGGTGAGGCGGTCGTGGGAGCGAGACCCCGAATCTAGGGGCCGTGCCGCGCAGGGTCAACACACCGGCGCAACACCCTATCCGCCGAGGGTGGGGTGCGCGCCGCTGCGGGCCTGTAGCCTGCGCCCCGGTGAAGCACATCTGGTCACGGTGCCGCGCAAGCCTTGCCTGCGGGTCCGGATGCCTTCCGATTTCCCTTGCCCCCATCCATCCACCAAGGAGTTTCTCCATGACTGCCCTTGATGCCGCGGCCCCTGGTCGCGCCCTGACAACATGCTTGCGACGCTGGCTGGCCGCCTCGCTCTTGCTGCTTGGCGCCAGCCAGGCCATGGCGCAGCCGCAGTGCACACCCGGCCAGTGGCTGGCCGAGTATTTTCCCAACATCCACCTGTCCGGGGCACCCGCGCTGCAGCGCTGCGAAGCCGGCCCCATCGATCACTATTGGACTGGCCGCAATGGCAGCCCGGATCCGGCAAAGCTGCCGGTGGACGGGTTCTCGGCACGCTGGACCGCGACGCTTGCGTTCCCCGGGGGGGCGACCCGGTTCATCACCTTCACCGACGACGGTGTGCGCGTGTCGGTCGATGGCCAGCGCGTGATCGACAACTGGACCCGGCACGGCATCACCATGGACAGCGCCACCGTGCCCCTGGCGGCCGGCCCGCACACGGTGCTCATGGAGTAATTCGAATCCGTCGGCGAGGGCCTGGAGCAGTTGGTCATGGAGAACACGTCGCCGGCGCCGCCCGCGCCACCGCGCATTGCCTCCTTCGTGGCCCAGCCCGGCAGCATCGATCTGGGCGGTAGCAGCACCCTGGGCTGGAACGTGGACAACGCCACAGCTTGCACGGCCTCGGGCGGGTGGAGTGGCGAGCGGCCCACCAGCGGCAGCACCAGCGTGAGCCCGGGTGCCACCACCACCTACAGCCTCAGCTGCCGTAACGCCGCTGGTGCCAGCGTGAGCGCTTCGACCACGGTGGCGGTGCGCAATGCCCCGCCACAGCAACTGCCCACCATCGACAGCTTCGCGGCCACGCCCGCCCGCATCGCCGTGGGTGACAGCACCCGCCTGGCGTGGCGTGCGAGCAATGCCGCCAGCTGCACCGCGTCGGGCGGATGGACTGGCGCGCGCGCGATCCAGGGCAGCGAACTGGTGCAGCCCCAGGCCAGCGCCTCCTACACGCTCACCTGCGCCAACAGCGCGGGGCAAAGCGTGACGGCCACGGCCCAGGTCGCGGTGGATGCCGTCAACCCGCGCCCGCCGGTCGGCGGCCTCACGGCGCGCGCCACACCCCAGGGCGTGCGGCTGGAATGGAACCCCGTGACCAAGAGCGGCAAGTGGGTCAACGGCTACTACACCGGCTGGTTCTGGGAAAACTACCCGCCCGAGGCCGTGGACATGGGCACCATGACGCATTTCATCTTCGGCCGCTATGCGCCCGGCCTGGGGTCGTTGCCCGGTGGCCGAGCGGGTGAGCTGATGGAGGGGGCCGGCACCGCGCACACGATGGCGGAGGATGCCCTGATCGCCAAGGCCCATGCGGCCGGCACCAAGGCCATCATGATAATCGGCGGCGAATTCGACGGCCCCGGCTTCATGGCTGCCACGGCCAATCCGCAGATCCGTGCGGTCTTCATCAAGAACATCCTCGACAAGGCCGAGCAAAAGGGCTACGACGGTGCCGACATCGACTGGGAGGAAAACCTGGACACCGCGCAAGGCCGCGCCCAGGCGCTGGCGCTGCTGCGCGAGTTGCGCACGGCTGCCCAGCAGCGCCCGCGCTACCAGGCCAGCCCGTTTGAGATCAGCTGGCCCGGTTTCTGGGTCAACACCAATTTCCAGGAGATCCTGCCCTGGCACGTGGAAGTGGCCCACGCGGTGGACCGTTTCAACCTCATGACCTACAGCATGGCCGGGGACTGGGGCGGCGGCTGGCTGTCCTGGCACCACTCGCCGCTGTTCGGTGCGGCCCCAAGCCATCCCACCTCCATCGCCTCCACCGTGCAGGCCTACCTGAACGCAGGCGTGCCGCGCTCCAAGCTGGGCATCGGCGTGGGCCTGTACGGCCTGTTCTACAACAACCCCGTCACCGGCCCGCGCCAGGCCGCGACCAGCGGCTCCAACGGTGGCGACGGGGTGAACAACTACCGGCGCCTGCTGGAGGACAACGCCTTCGGCCAGCCGGGCGCCGTCTACCACTGGGACGATGTGGCCAAGCAAAGCTACATCAGCTACAGCCAGCCCTGGTGGCGTGCCAGCGATGCGCCCGTGACCTACCTGAGCTATGAGGACGAGCGCTCCATCGCCGAGAAAGGCAAATGGGTGCATGAGCAGGGCCTGGGCGGCACGCTGGTGTGGACCATCAACTATGGCTACCTGCCCCGGCAGGGGGGCACCAACCCGCCGATGCAGGCCGTCAAGCAGGCCTTCATGGCGGCCAGCGCCTCGGGCTACCGCGTGTACCGCAACGGGGTGGCCATCGCCACCGTGGCCAGCGGCGCCACCTACACCGATGCCTCGGCACCCAGTGGCAGCCACAGCTACCAGGTGGCCATGCTCGATGCGGCAGGCAACGAGGGGCCGCGGTCGGCAGCGGTGACCGTGCTGGTGCCCTGATCCCGGCGCTGCACGCCATGCAAAAGCCCCCGGTGCTTCCTGGCTCCGGGGGCTTTTTTTGCGAAAAGGCTATTCGGTGTGCATTCGTGAATTAGTTCACGCTTTCCCGCCAATCTGCGCCAGCAGCTCTTCGCGCCCCATCACGCCCAGCCGGTTGTAGAGTTGGCGGCGGTGGTACACGGCGGTATTGAGGCTGATGCCCATGCGCTGGGCGATCTGCGATTCGGGCAGGCCCCGTGCCAGCCACCAGGCCAGCTCGTGCTGGCGCTGCGGCAGGCCCAGCCTCTGCAGCGCCGACAGCAGCCGCACGCCGCGCGCCACGCGCCGCGTGATGTGCAGTGCCACGGCCTGGCGGTCCTGCCGGGCCTCGGGTGCCGGGGCCAGGTGCGTGGCGCGCAGCGAGAACCGGCCCTGCGCCGTGAGCAGCTCCATCGTGGGCAGGGCCATTTGTTCGGGCTGCTCGGGCTGCTGCGCGTTCAGCCGCCGCAGCAATTCCTGCAGCGCGGGGGGCAACTGGGCGCCGCGGCGCCAGCCCCAGCCGAAGGCCTGGGGCATCAAGGTCTCGGCCTCGGGCGAGAGCCACATCATCCGCCCCTGCGGCGTGGCGACCAGCACTCCCTGGCTGTGCACCTCGCTGCCCTCGGCATCGCGCTCGCCCTCCTGCAGTGCGCGTGCCAGGTGGGCTTCCAGCCGGGCCAGCAGGGCGGCATCCTGCGCGGAAAAGCCGGTGGCCGCATCCCGGAAAAGATGGATCACACCCAGACCGATGCCTTGCGGCGTACGCAGCACCAGGCTCATGTAGTCCTTTGCTCCGGTAGCGCGCATCACCGCCTCGTAGTAGTCGCTGCGCTGCAATTCCGCCATGGACACTGCCATGTGTTCGCGCATCAGCCGGGGGCCGTGCTCGTGGCGCACCACCTCGGCAAAATCGCGCGGGCTGCGCACCAGCACCTGGCGCTCGCTGCGCAGGATGCGCGCGTCGAAGTAGTCCTGCGCCACGGACTGCATGGGCTCCTGTGCGTAGTTCATCAGTTCGCCATCGCTGCCCGGGTACAGCATGCAGCCGAAGTCAAAACCCACCACGCGGCGCAACTCCTGCAACACGGGCTCGATCAGTTGCATGCCGCCTGCCTCCAGGCTGGCCAGGCGGTGCAGGCGTGCGAGGGCATGGCGGTCAGGGCGGGTAGCGGAGGGCATGGCGGGTAAAAAAACAAGGAATGGAAGGCCGCGAATCTAGAAGCCGCCTGGCACTCGGTCAACGCCGCGTGCGGGCCGCCTGCAACACCCCATCCCCCCTGGGTGGGGCGCGCCGCCGGGTTCACGGGTAACTTGGGCTGGCATGCATTCTGGTGCCTGGTTCGTGCCGGGCGCGTCCATCGATTACCACCCACCAGGAGCTGACGTGACATCCGTCCTGTTTTCCCGCAAATCTCGGGCCGCCGCCGGCGCGCTCTCCCTGGCGTGCCTGGCGGTGCATGCCCAGGTAGAAATCATCGAACCTGTGGGCGACTTCGAGTTTGGCAAGGTGGCCATGCATTCATCCGCCACGCAAAGCCTGAAGGTGGCCAACCGCGGCCCGTCTCCCGTGCAGTTGGGCAAGGTGATCTCCAGCACCGCAGCGGTCTCGCCGCTCTGTGTCGGCATCGGTTGCACGGTGGTCATTTCACGCGACTTCACCATCCCCGCGGAGTCGGATGGCTGCAGCAACACCTTGCTGCAGCCGGGGGCTGTGTGTTCGGCCCTGGTGCGCTTTACGCCCTCGGGCCCGGGGGGCCGCGTATCCCAGTTGAATGTCTTCAAGCCCCATGCGGCCTATGAGTTCCGGGGGCTGGGCGGCACGGGCGTCTCCGAGCCGCTGGACTGCGTGCTTGACTGGGCCGAAAGGACCTTTCCCCAGTTGCTGACCAGTCCGACCATGACCTCCGCCGTGCCGCCCTACCACCTGCGCTGCTATGCCAAGGGGGCGATCTGCGTGGGTGCCGATGTCGAGAACCCCGCGTTCGTCATGCCCAGCGTTTACGTTTACCAGGCCCAGGCCGATCCGGCGCTGCAGCGCCTTGACATGCTGTACTCGCTGTCGCGCCTGGCGCAGTGCCAATGATGGACAGGCCTGCCGGGGGGCCATCCGGCTGGGGCAGGCCCAACGGCTTCAGAGGTATTCCAGCCCCTGGCTGCTGAGCCCGACCAGGTTGATGTGCGCGGCATTGAGGTCCAGGTTGGCCGCAGCCACTGCGAACGATGCATTGGTGTAGGCCCCCGACTTGATGACGCCTGCCAGCGCCTGGACCGTGCCGGCATCGGCCGCAACGCCGGTCAGGTTGGCATAGAGCAGGCCCACCACCTGCTCGGGCGTGGCCGAGGCGCCCAGCAAGGCGTTCAGTCCCAGTTGCGCCACCTGCAAGGGGGTCGAGCCTGCGTCCACGGCCTTGAGCACGGTGCCCACCAGGCTGCGGTTGTTCAGTGCGGCGGGGCCGACCAGCGCGCCGAGCATCCGTGCGGCCGTACCGGCAGCCCCGTCCAGATCGAGCGCCACGTAACCGTCCGCGAACTTGATCCGCTCGATCTGCAGCAGCGTGTCCAGGCCATCGCGGTTGGGGACCCCGTCACCCAGCGTCCAGCCGCCGGCGCTCGTGGGTTGCAGCGCGTAGTCACCGCGGTTGCCCCGGGCGATCAGGGTGTCCAGGCCACCCAGGCCGTTGAAGGACTCGTTGGCATTGGTGCTGACGAAGATGTCGGCGCCCGCCGTGCCGGTTGGCGTGGTCGGGGTCGTCGGAGTGGTAGGTGTCGTGGGCGTGGTCGGGGTGGTGGAGAAGGTCAGCGTCGGGCCATTGGCCGAGTTGAACCCATAGGTGCCACCCAGGCCGTCGCGGCCGTAGATCCAGTCCAGCGCCAGCAGGTCGTAGGCCTGGAACGTGGTCTTGGGCGAGCCTGCATCCGTGTACGACATCACGGTGTTGTTGGTGTTGTCCTGCGAGGCCGGCAGGGGCCGTGGCGAATCGAAGGGGTGGGCCAGGCCCAGGGCATGGCCCACTTCGTGCAGCAGCACCTCGTAGCCCACGGTGCCGGCATTGGGCGTGTTGTTGATGCGGGCGTGCTCGACGTTGTCCAGGTAGATCACGACCTCCGCGTTGAGGGAGGTCAGCGTCTGCTCCGACCCGGAATAGCCGTAGTTGTAGAACGATGAAGCCAGTCCGGCGGTGGTGGGGCCCTGCAGGTTGGTGGCCGCGAAATGGATGTCCGCCTGCGCGGAGCTGCTCACTTCGGTGAAGGTGATGCCGGTGACCTGGCCTGCGTAGGCCATGATCTGGCGGGCGGACTGCACCTGCCCAACGTTGAACGCCGTGAGCGCCGTATTGGAATCCTGGTCGGCCACGCTGCCGGCCCGTACGTCGAAGGTGTAGTACAGAACCTTGCGGCCATCGGGAAAGAAATTCCACGGCGCAGGGTTCTCCAGCAGGGAGTCGGCCTGCGGGTTGCCGGAGAAGCGGATGTTCTGGAGGTCGGAAACGGTGGCCATGGTGGTGTCGGGTTTATTGCGGTTGGGTGGTGGCAACTGGCTGCCTTGCGCCACCGGATGCGGCTTTGCAGCAGCGGCATCCGACACCGGTGGAGGCGCTCGTCTGCGAAACTGCAGAGCAAGGGTTTACCGAGGATACGGAAGCACAGGCCGGAATTTATCACCGGCGCGCGCCAGCCGCTGTGACGAAAAGCACACTCTCGCGGCTTCTGTTCAGGCCACCAGGGTGTGCCTGTCAGGGATTCCACCTGTGGGCTGCGGACCTCGCGCAAGGCGGTCTGCACGGCCATGGCGTCGGTCACCTGCGCGACCCTGCCTAAGTGGCATCCCCAATGCCACGGACGGGCCCCGCCCCTAGGCTCTGGAGCTTAAGAACAGGCTCTAAGGCCAACACCCCTTTCCAAACCATCCATGTCCACACGCTCCCACCACGCTTTCTGGCCCCGCCGGCTGCCCCATTCGATCACCCTGCCTGCCACCTCGCTGTGGGACAACCTGGCCACCAACGCGCGCCGCTACCCGGACAAGACAGCGCTGGTGTTCTTTGGCCGGCAACTGAGCTACCGGGCCCTGGCGCAAGGGGCCGAGCGGCTGGCGGCGCGGCTGGTCGAGCTGGGTGTGCAGCGCGGCGACCGCGTGGTGCTGTGCATGCAGAACTGCCCGCAGCTGGTGATGGCGCACTTCGCCATCCTGCGCGCCAATGCCGTGGTGGTGCCGGTCAATCCCATGAACCGGGCCGAGGAGCTCAAGCACTACATCACCGACCCCGACACCAAGGTGGCTTTCATCACCTCCGACCTGGCGCCCGAGCTGGCCAAGGCCAGCAATGCCCTGGCACCGGGCGAGCGCCTTGCGCACATGGTGGTCACGCATTTCACCGATGCCTTCGATGCCGAGGTGCAGGGCGCCGATGCACCGCCCGACGCCTGGAAGGAATGGCTGTGCACGCAGCATCCCGCGCCTGCGCTGGACGGCGGCACGGTGCATGCGTGGACCGACGCGCTGGCTTGCAGCGGTGAGGCGCCCGCCCTGGCGGTGGGCCCCGCCGACCTGGCCCTGCTGCCCTACACCAGCGGCACCACGGGCCTGCCCAAGGGCTGCATGCACCTGCACAGGAGCATCATGCACAACGCCGTGGCCAGCGCCCTGTGGGGCACTGGTTCGGTGGACAACGTGACGCTGGCGGTGGTGCCCATGTTCCACATCACGGGCATGGTGAGCGTGATGCATGCCGCCATCTACACCGGGGCCACCCTGGTGGTCATGCCGCGCTGGGACCGCGACCTGGCCGGGCGCATGATCTCGCGCTACAGGGTGACGAACTGGACCAATATCCCCACCATGGTCATCGACCTGTTGAACAGCCCGAACTTCGCGAGCTACGACCTGTCGAGCCTGGTCTACATCGGCGGCGGCGGCGCCGCCATGCCCCAGGCCGTGGCCCAGCGCCTGCTCGAACAATACGGGCTGCGCTATGCCGAGGGCTACGGGCTCACGGAGACCGCCGCCCCCTCGCACACCAACCCGCCTGATCACCCCAAGCAGCAGTGCCTGGGCATTCCCTTCGTCAGCACCGACGCGCGGGTGGTGGACCCCGACACGCTGCAGGAGGTGGCTGTGGGGGAGCAGGGCGAGATCATCATCCATGGGCCCGAGGTGTTCGAGGGCTACTGGAAGCGCCCGGATGCGACCGCCAGCGCCTTCATCGAATTCGAGGGCAAGCGCTTCTTCCGCTCGGGCGATCTCGGGCGCGTGGACGAGGACGGCTACTTCTTCCTGACCGACCGCTTGAAACGCATGATCAATGCCAGCGGCTTCAAGGTCTGGCCGGCCGAGGTGGAGGCGCTGATGTTCCGCCACCCCGCGATCCAGGAGGCCTGCATCATCTCGGCGCGTGACGCCTACCGCGGCGAGACCGTCAAGGCCGTGGTGGTGCTGCGCCCATCGCACAAGGACACCACCGAGCAGCAGGTCATCGACTGGTGCCGCGAGAACATGGCGGTCTACAAGGTGCCGCGCATCGTGCAGTTCGTCAATGCCTTGCCCAAGAGCGGCAGCGGCAAGGTCATGTGGCGTGCGCTGCAGGAGGCGGAAGCCGCCTGAGACCCGCGCGGCCATACCGGGCGTCAGAAGGCCGTCCATACGGATTCGTCTTCGAGCGCGAATCCGTATCAGTTGCTCATTGCACTGCGCGCCACCCACGACGCATGAAACTGGCGCAGCCAAGGCCAGTGCCCCCGTGCAAGGGCCGCCAAGCTGTGTAGGCGGCGCTTCGCTTGCGTGCACTGGGGGCTGAGTGCCGCGGCTACAAGCCTGCCTGCGCAGGCTTGGACGTGCCCGAAGAGCCACCGCCTGTGGCGGTGGCATCGAGGCGCGAAGCGCCTCAGGGGGGTTTTCAATTCAATGGGCGGAGTGCGTCAACTCTGCCAGATCCCGTTCCAGCAGCGCCGGATCACCCAGTTGCAGCTCGATCAGGCGGCGCAGGTGGGTTACGCTGTCGAGGTCGATGGAGCGGCACAACAGGCCGGTGTGCAGCCCCTCGAGGTGCGCCACCTCGCAGGACATGCCGATGTGGTTGCCGGTGTCGTGCAGCGGAATGGTGAGCTGGCACAGCATGCCTGCGTGCACGTTCGCCTGGGCGGGCAGGGAGATCAGCGCCCCTTTGAGCGACAGGTCCTGCACATGCACACTGAATGCATTGCTCGCCAGTGTCAGCAGCGCGGGGGCATCGAATTGGACACGGACGTAGTGGCGGCGTTCGTGGGGCATGGCTGTCTCCGGGGAGTTTGACGCATGCTACCCCAAGGCCTGAAAAGCTGCGCAAAAAAGAATCGTGCCAAAGGTCCAGCCATTGTGTTCGGGTTTTTGTAACTTTTGGATGTTTTGGCAACCATTGGTTAACATAGTGCTTTCAGCCACTGTGGGGATTCCCGATCGTGAGTTCACGCAATTTCCGGTGGCATTGCCGATGGGTCGGCGGGCTGGTTGGCGCCCTGTGGGCGCTGCTGCCTGTGTGCGCCAGCGCCGCTGCGCCGGTGCGGGAAGTGCGCGTGGGGGTGTATGCCAACGAACCCACGGTGTTCATGAACCAGCACGGCAGGCCTGCGGGCATCTTCGTGGACCTGCTCAACCTGGTGGCCGAGCGCGAGCGCTGGGCCTTGCGTTATGTGCCGTGCGAGCTGCGTGCCTGTCTGGATGACCTGCGCAATGGCCGCCTGGACCTGGTGCCCGACGCCCCGCGTGCACAGACGCGCGAGGCATATTTCGATTTCACCGCGCAGCCCCTGGTGGAGACGTGGTCCGAGGTGTACCGCCAGCGGTCCTCGTCGATCCAGTCGGTGCTGGACCTCGATGGCAAGCGCGTGGCCGTGCAGCGCGGCACGCTGCAAAGGGACCACTTCGTCGAGCTGACCCGCCGCTATGGGCTGCAGGTCATGGTGGTGGAGGTGGATGCGCCGGACCAGGCCTTCAGCGCCGTGGGCGGCAGCAATGCCGAGGCGGCCATCTCCAACCACCTGTTCGGCAGCTCGCATGCCAGGGGCCACGGGCTGGTGGATGCGGGCATCGTGCTCCAGCCGGGCGGGCTGTATGTCGCGACCGGCAAGGGCCGCAACCCCGAGCTGCTGGCCGCCATCGACAAGTGGGCGGCGCAGTGGCGCAACGGCTCCGATGCCTCGTATGCACAGGTGATGCGCCGCTGGGTGGCCGCACCACCCGCCAGCGCCATCGGGCGCCCCGTGCTGTGGGCCGCGGCGGCACTGCTGCTGGCGGCTGTGCTCACGGCCCTGGCGGTCTTCGTGCGGCGCCGGCCCGCAACGGGGAGAGCCCGGCGCTGGCGCGCCAGCGAGCACAAGTTCGGCACCATCCTCGACAGTGTGGAGGCCTTCATCTACATCAAGGACACGCAGCACCGCTACCTGTACGCCAACCAGCACATGCTGGCACTGCGACCCGATGCCGCCGCAGACCTGATCGGTGGCGATGACAGCGCGATCTTCGATGCGGCCACAGTCCGCCAGCTGACGGCCAACGACCGCCTGGTGCTGGAGCGCGGCGAGCGCATCGAGGTGGAGGAAACCAATACCTTCCATGATGGTTCGGTGCGCACCTACCTGTCGGTGAAGATTCCGCTGCGCCGCAAGGACGGCAGCATCCATGCGCTGTGCGGCATTTCCACCGACATCACCGACCACCGGGGGGTCGAGGAGTCGCTGCAGATCGCCGCCATCGTGTTCGAGTCGTTCGAGGGCATGGTGGTCACCGGGCCCGACCAGCGCATCCTGCAGGCCAACACCTCCTATGCGCGGCTCACCGGGTATTCGGTGGCGGAACTGGTGGGCAAGACCCCGGCGCTGCTGCAGTCCGGCCGGCACGACCAGACCTTCTACCGGACCATGCACGAGGCGCTGCAGTCGGTGGGTTCCTGGCAGGGCGAGGTATGGAACCGGCGCAAGGACGGCGAGGTCTACCCGGCCTGGATCACCGTCACTGCCGTGCGCTCGGCGCAGGGCGCCATCACGCACTATGTGGGCACGCAGACCGACATCTCCAGCCGCAAGGCGGCCGAGGAGGAGATCCGCCTGCTGGCCTTCTACGACCCGCTCACGGGCCTGCCCAACCGCCGACTGATAGCCGACCGGCTTCAGCACAGCCTGGCGGCCAGTGCGCGCACCGGTACCGGGGGGGCACTGCTGTTCGTGGACCTGGACAACTTCAAGGACCTCAACGACACCCAGGGCCATGAGATCGGCGATCAGTTGCTGTGCCAGGTGGCGGCACGGCTGGGCGAATGCGTGCGCAACGGCGACACGGTGGCGCGCCTGGGGGGAGACGAGTTCGTGCTGCTGCTCGAGGGCCTGAGCGCGCTGCCGCACGAGGCCGCCTCGCAGGCCGAGGTGGTGGGCCGCAAGGTGCTGCATGCCCTGGGGCAGAGCTACCAGCTGGGTGGCCGTGCGCACCACGGCTCCTGCAGCATTGGCGTCACGCTGTATGCCGACCCGCACACCACCGTGGACGAGTTGCTCAAGCGCGGCGACATGGCCATGTACCAGGCCAAGGGGGCGGGGCGCAACACCCTGCGCTTCTTCGACCCGCGCACGCAGGCCGCCGTCACGGCGCGCACCGCGCTCGAGGCCGGCTTGCGCGAGGCCTTGCGCGAGGGCCAGTTCCTGCTGCACTACCAGCCGCAGATCAGCCAGTCCCATGGGCTGGTGGGCGCCGAGGCACTGCTGCGCTGGGAGCACCCGGAACGCGGCCTGGTGCCGCCCGCCGAGTTCGTGCCGGTGGCCGAGGCCTGCGGCCTGATCGTGCCGCTGGGCGCCTGGATCCTGCGCGCCGCATGCCTGCAACTGGTGGACTGGGGGCGCGATGCGGCCAGCGCCCACTGGACATTGGCGGTGAACGTCAGCGCGCTGCAGTTCCGCCATCCGCACTTCGTGCAGGACGTGGTGGAAGTCCTCAAGAGCACAGGCGCCAACCCCATGCTCCTGAAGCTGGAGCTGACCGAGTCGCTGCTGCTCGACGATGTGGAAGAGATCATCAGCCGCATGACCACATTGCGGGCGCTGGGCGTGCGCTTCTCGCTCGACGATTTCGGCACGGGATACTCCTCGCTCAGCTACCTCAAGCGGCTGCCGCTGGACCAGCTCAAGATCGACCAGAGCTTTGTGCGCGACCTGCTCACCGACCCGAACGACGCCGCCATCGCCCGCACCATCGTCAACCTGGCGCACAGCCTGGACCTGGGCGTGATCGCCGAAGGGGTGGAAACCCCCGAGCAGCGCGACATGCTGGCCAGCGTGGGCTGCCTGCACTACCAGGGCTACCTGTTAGGCCGGCCGGCTCCGGCCAGCGCGCTGCCGCGCATTGCGGCGCAGGTGGCGGCCTGACCACGTTCTGAAAGGGCGCATGCGGGTTGCGCTGTGTCATCCCGGACGCTCGCCGATGGGCCGCTGGCACCCCGGCCATCGGCGGTACCGGCGGTTAAGCCTTATGCTCGGGCCTCTATGGCCCAAGTCACTTTCTCCCCCCCGTTCACCCCGCCTGCCGAGACCGCGAACCAGCTGCGCGGCGCGGGCTTCGCCGTGCTCTCGCCCGCCGACGTGGCGGCCTGGATCGGGTGCCCTCTTTCTGAGTTGCTGGCCCTCAACGCCGACTGGCAGGGCTTGCCGCCCGATGAGTTCCTCAAGGATGGTGGGCGCTATCGGCGCCGGCGCCATTCCTGCTTTGTGGTGCAGGGCGGACAGGTGCAGCAGGTACCGCACCGGGCACACTGGCAACCCGTGGAGTACAACGCACTGCACGGCGGCATGGAGCGCTGGTTTGCGCCCATGAAGGCCGCCACCGTGGCGCAGCCTGCGTGGGGGCAGTTGCTGCAGGCCTTGGCCCGGGTGTCCGACGCGGTGTTTGCCCACGGCCAGGCACCGCAGCCCTGGTCGGTGGAAGCGCACCAATTCCGCATCGACACCGAAGGCGGCATCGGCCGCCCCACCCCTGAAGGCGCGCACCGCGACGGCGTGGACCTGGTGGCCGTGTTCCTGGTGGCGCGCGAGGGCATCAAGGGCGGCGAGACCCGCGTGTTCGAGGCCAAGGGCCCCAGCGGCCAGCGCTTCACGCTCACCGAGCCCTGGTCGCTGCTGCTGCTGGACGATGCGCGCATGATCCACGAGTCCACCCCCATCCAGCCCATCGCCCCGGGCGGCTACCGCGACACGCTGGTGGTCACCTGCCGGCGTGGCGGCTTTCAAGGGGCGGATGTGCTGGGGCAGGCCGATCCGATCGTGTAGGACAAGGCATCGTCATGGCGCGCAAATGGCAGGATCGAGCGCCTGCCGTTTGATGTCGATCAAGATGCGATGTATGGTGCAGGTTCACACTGTCCCTCATCGCACCAGAGGCGGTGCCAAGGGCCAGCGGAAAGCTGGCTGCGGATACCGCCGAGGGTGCATTCAACACAAGGAGAAGACACCATGTTCAAGCACATCCTGGTTCCCATTGATGGTTCCGACATCGCCTCGCTGGCGGTGGCCAAGGCGGCGGGCCTGGCCAAGACCTTCGGCAGCGCCGTGACCGCCTTGTACGTGGTGGACCCTTATCCGTTCACCGGCGTCGGCGCCGATTTTGCCTATGGCCAGGCGCAGTACCTGAGTGCCGCCACGGCCGAGGCCAATGCAGCGCTGGACAAGGCGCGCACCGAACTCACCGCCGCCGGTGTGCAGGTGAGCACCGTGGTGGGTGAAGGCCATACGGTGCATGACGGCGTACTGAGCGCAGTGCTGAGCACCGGGGCCGACCTGGTCGTGATGGGCTCGCACGGCCGCCGCGGCCTTGAAAAGTTGGTGTTGGGCAGCGTCACGCAGCGCGTGCTGGGCTCGGTGCACGTGCCGGTGCTGGTGGTGAGGACCTGAGCCTCGGCGCTGAGTTGGTGCTGCACTTCTGGCTTTGCGCCGGAACAAAAAAAGGCTCCAGGAAGGAGCCATTTTTTCTTCGATGCAGCGCTTCGGGAGGGCTTTTGGCGGCTCCTACACTGTTACTCGATCTTTGCGCCGGAGGCTTCCACTATGCCCTTCCACTTGGTGTAGTCGGCCTTGAGGAAGGTGTTGAGCTGGGCTGCCGACATGGCTTCGGGTTCAGCACCCTGGGCGTGGATGGCGGCCTTCATCTCTTCGGTGGCCAGGAGCTTGTTGATCTCGGCGTTCAGCGCCGTGACCACGTTGGCTGGCGTGCCGGCGGGGGCGAACACACCGTACCAGGTGCTCACGTCGAAGCCCTTGAAGCCGGATTCGGCCACCGTGGGCACGTCGGGCATGGACGAGCTGCGCTTGGCCGAGGTCACGGCCAGGGGGCGCAGCTTGCCCGACTTGATCTGGCCCATGGCCGAGGGCACGGAGGACATCAGCAGGTCCACGTTGCCGGCCAGTGCATCCATGAGGGCGGGGTTCGAGCCCTTGTAGGGGATGTGGCTGAGCTTGATGCCCGCAGCCTTCTCGAACAGGTCGCCCGCCAGGTGGATGGAGGTGCCGTTGCCCGGCGAGCCGTAGGTGACGGTGCCGGGGGCTGCCTTGGCGGCGGCCACCACGTCGGCCAGGGTCTTGTACTTGGAGTTGGCGCTGGTGGCGATGACCACCGGGGTGTAGGCCACATGGGCCACGGCGGTCAGGTCCTTGGTCGGGTCCCAGGGCAGGTTCTTGTAGAGCCAGGGGCCGATGACCAGGTTGTCCTTCTGGCCCATCACGATGTCATAGCCGGTGGGCGCTGCCTTCACGGCTTCGCCGATGCCGATGGTGCCGCCCGCGCCGGCCTTGTTGTCGGCCACCACGGTCCACTTGGCGCTTTCGGTCAGCTTGGTGGCAACCAGGCGCGACAGGATGTCGGTGCCGCCGCCGGGCGGGAAGGGCACGATCAGGCGGATGGGCTTGTTGGGGTAGGCGGCAGCAGGGGCGGGCGCCTGGGCGTGGGCGGTGGCGCCCAGGGCGAGGGCCAGCGCGCTGAAGGAAATCAGGGTGCGAATCATGGTGAAAGATGTCTCCGTCGGTTCAATGGGGGAGCCGCCGCAACGGGCATGCTCCACTCTGCCGGTCTGGGCCAGCACCTCGCCATGATCGCTGATCGGGCGTGGATGCTGCCTTGCCAATGCAGGGTGGCGCCATCGCCGCTGGCGATGGCAGCCTGCGCGTGGATCAGACGCGTTCAAAAATGGCGGCAATGCCCTGGCCGCCGCCGATGCACATGGTCACCAGCGCATAGCGGCCCTGCACGCGCTGCAGTTCGTGCAGTGCCTTCACGGTGATCAGCGCGCCGGTGGCGCCGATGGGGTGGCCCAGCGAAATGCCCGAGCCATTGGGGTTGACCTTGGCGGGGTCCAGGCCCAGGTCCTTGGTGACGGCGCAGGCCTGGGCGGCGAAGGCCTCGTTGGCCTCGATCACGTCCAGGTCGTTCACTGTGAGACCGGCCTTCTTGAGCGCCAGCTGTGTGGCCGGCACGGGGCCGATGCCCATGTACTTGGGGTCCACACCGGCATGGGCGTAGGCCACCAGGCGCGCCAGCGGCTTGGCGCCGCGCGCCTTGGCGGCGCCGGCTTCCATCAGCACCACGGCGGCGGCCGCGTCGTTGATGCCCGAGGCATTGCCAGCGGTGACGGTGCCGTTCTCCTTGATGAAGACCGGCTTGAGCTTGGCCATGTCGGCCAGCGTGGCGCCAGCGCGGAAGTGCTCGTCGGTCGCGTACTGCACGTCGCCCTTCTTGGCTTTAAGGGTGACCGGCACGATCTGGTCCTTGAACAGGCCGGCCGCCGTGGCGCGCTCGGCGCGGTTGTGGCTTTCCACGGCCAGCTGGTCCTGGTCTTCGCGGCTGATGCCCCACTTGGCGGCGATGTTCTCGGCCGTCACACCCATGTGGATGGTGTGGAAGGGGTCGTGCAGCGCGCCGATCATCATGTCCACCATCTTGGTGTCGCCCATGCGGGCGCCCCAGCGCATGTTCAGGCTGGCGAACGGGGCACGGCTCATGTTCTCGGCGCCGGCACCGATGGCCACGTCGGTATCGCCCAGCAGGATGGACTGGCTGGCATTGACGATGGCCTGCAGGCCCGAGCCGCACAAGCGGTTCACGTTGTAGGCGGGCGTGCCTTCGCCGCAACCGCCGTTGATGGCAGCCACGCGCGAGAGGTACATGTCCTTGGGCTCGGTGTTCACCACGTGGCCGAACACCACGTGGCCCACGTCCTTGCCTTCCACGTTGGCACGGGCGAGCGATTCACGCACCACGAGGGCGCCCAGTTCAGTGGGAGCAATGTCTTTGAGGCTGCCGCCAAAAGTACCGATGGCGGTGCGCACTGCGCTGACGACGACGACTTCACGGGTCATGGGAGTCTCCTTGGAAAAATGGAATGCTATGGGCTTGCAACGCCTGGATGGCAGACGCTGGCAGCTATGAAAACAAGGGCGGCTGAAACTGGCGCGCGACAGGCCAGTGCCGCCGTGGAACTGGCTTTGCCAGGCCACTGGCGGCGTCCCCCTGGGGGGAAGACGCGAAGCGGCTCAGGGGGGTCATGCTTCTCTTACATCGGCCACCGGGTTGGTGCCGAAGTCAGCGCGGTCCAGCCAGGCGAGCACGCGGGTGGCGGCGTCGGCGGGCGATGTGAGCTGGCCACCCGTCTTGAGGTTGGCGAAATTCTGGCGGTCCGGGAAGGCCTCGGGTGCGGCACCGCGCAATTGCACCTGCATGTCGGTGTCGATCACGCCCGGAGCCAGCGAGCATACCTTGGCGCCGTGGGGCTTGTGGGCTTCGTCCAGCGCCACGCAGCGCGTGAAGTGGTCCATGCCGGCCTTGGCCGCGCAGTAGGCCGCCTGCGAGGCCATGGCCTTGCGGCCCAGGCCCGAGGAAATGTTGAGCACCTTGCGCGCTGCGCCGGTCCAGCCCTCGGTGGCACCGAGGAAGGCGGCCGTGAGCTGCATGGGGGACTCCAGGCCCACGCGCAGGGCGTTGGCGAGGTCGGCGGCATCGCTGTCCGACAGCGGGGCGATGCGCGGAATCACCCCGGCGTTGTTGATCAAGGTGGCGCTGGCGAAGCGGCCGGGGGCCTGCGCGGCCAGCCAGTCCTTGAGGCGCGCGACGGCCTGCTCGCCCTGGGCAAGGTCCAGCTGCCACTGCTCAAGCGTGGCGCCCGAGGCCTTGGCGGCGGCAGTCAGTGCGTCCTGGCTGCTGCGGGCCAGGCTGATGAGGGTGTTGCCGGGGTGTTGCAGCAGCTGCTGGGCCATGGCCAGGCCCATGCCGCGCGAGCCGCCGGTGAGGATGAAGAGGTGTTGGGGTTGGGACATCCCGCCATCCTACTGCGCTTGCGCGCCATCAAGTGTCACCGGGGGATTCGAGCGCTGCCAGCAGCAGCGCCAGCCGCGCATCCAGCGCCGCCAGGTCGGCCGCCTTCATGGGCGCCAGGATGCGGTGCTCGTTTGCCACATGGGCCTCCACCGCGCGGTCGATCAGTTCCAGGCCCGCGGGCGTGAGCTGCACCAGCATGCTGCGCGCGTCCTCGGGGTTGGGCAGGCGTGCCACGAAGCCACTGGCTTCGAGCTTGTTCATGCGGTGCGTCATGGTGCCCGAGGTGACCATGAGCGTGGAGAACAGCGTGGTCGGCGCCAGGCAGTAGGGCGCGCCCGAGCGGCGCAGCGTGGCCAGCATGTCGAATTCCCAGAAGCTCAGGCCGAACTCCGCAAAGGTCTCGTCGAGCCGGCGCTGCAGCAGGGCCGCGCAGCGCTTGATGCGGCCGATGGGGCCCATGGGGCTCACGTCCAGGTCAGGGCGTTCGCGGTGCCATTGGGCCAGGATGGCGTCGACGGCATCGGGCGGGGTGGAGGGTGCGGGCATGGTGGTGCAGATTGTCTTGATTTCAAGATTTTATGGTACAGTGATTTATCTTGAATTGAAGATAAATGCCATGACCGAATCTCCCTCCAGGATCGCCTGGTCCGATGTGCTGCTGACCGCGCTGGCGCCTGCCATCTGGGGCTCCACCTACATCGTCACCACCGAGCTGCTGCCGCCGGACCGGCCGTTCACCGCCGCTCTGCTGCGCACCTTGCCTGCCGGCCTGCTGCTGGTACTCTGGTGCCGCCAGGCCCCCGCGCTGCGTGACGGGCGTGGCTGGGGCCGCCTGCTGTTGCTGGCAGCGCTCAACCTGGGTGTCTTCCAGGCTTTGCTGTTCGTGGCGGCCTACCGGTTGCCGGGCGGGGTGGCCGCGGTGGTCGGTGCCATCGGGCCGCTGCTCATGATGGGCCTGACCTGGGCGGTGGACCACCGCCGGCCTCCGGCGCTGGCCATGGTGGCCGGTGCACTCGGCGTGGCGGGCATGGCGGCGCTGCTGCTGTCACCCGGCGCCGCGTGGGACATGGTGGGCGTGGCGGCCGCGCTCACCGGCACGTTGTGCATGGCGCTGGGCACCTTTCTGGCGCGGCGCTGGCAGTCGGGCGGCCTGCCGGTGCTGGCCTTCACAGGCTGGCAACTGCTGGCTGGCGGGCTCATGCTGGCGCCCGTGGCCTGGGCGCTGGACCCACCGCTGCCCGCTCTCACGGTAACCCAGGTAGGGGGCTATGCCTACCTGGGCATTGCGGGTGCTTTGCTGGCCTATGCGCTGTGGTTCCGCGGCGTGGCACGGCTGCCCTCCATCGCCGTGTCGTCGCTCGGATTGCTGAGCCCGGTGGCGGCAGTGCTGCTGGGCTGGGCGCTGCTCGGGCAGGCCATGCGTGGGACCTCACTGGTGGGCGTTGTGGTGGTGCTGGCCAGCATCCTGGCCGTGCAGTGGGCCATGGCGCGGCAGGCCGAGCGCACGGCTTAAAAATTGGGCGGCAGATGGAATTGCAAGGTTTCGCCGGTGGCAGGGTGCGCCAGCGCCAGATCGCTCGCATGCAGCAGCAGGCGCGACGACCGGGCTTGCGTGGCGGCATCGGCATACAGCGCATCACCCAGGATGGCGTGGCCCACGGCGGAAAGATGCACGCGCAACTGGTGGGTGCGGCCAGTCACGGGTTCAAGCAGCACGCGTGTCGTGTCGGCCAAGGGGTCGTGCGCCGCGGCATGCCAACGGGTCAGGCTGGGCTTGCCCGCAGCGGCGTCGATCACGCGCAGCGGCCGGCGCTCCCAGTCGGCAGCAATGGGCAGGTCGATCTCGGCCCAGGTGCTGTCATCGCGCTGCTCCATGTGCCCCTGCACCACCGCCACATAGCGCTTGTGCACCTGGCGCTGCTCGAACGCAAGGCTGAGCTGGCGTTGCGCATCGATGTGCCGCGCCATGAGCACCAGGCCCGAGGTGGCCTGGTCCAGCCGGTGCACGATGAGCGCGCCGGGCCAGCGCTGCTGGGCGCGGGCGCTCAGGCAGTCCTGCTTGTCGGGGCCGCGACCGGGCACGCACAGCAGGCCTGCCGGCTTGTGCAACACCAGGATGTCCGCGTCTTCGTGCAGCGCCTGCACGGGCAAAGTGCCCTCAGCCGGCGCCATGGCCATGGATGAGCCGGTGCACCGTGGCGACCAGTTCCTCCACATCGTTGGGTTTGTGGATCAGCGCGCTGGCGCCTTCGGCCATGGCGGCCTGCTCGATCTCGGTCGTCACGTAGCCCGAGGCCAGCGCCACCGGCAGGTCGGGGCGTATCTGGCGCGCCTCGCGCACCAGGTCGGTACCGACGAAGCCGGGCATGTTGTAGTCGGTCACCAGCAGGTCGTAGCGTTGCGGATCCGCCTGCAGGGCGGCCGTGGCCTCGTGCGGATCGGTGTAGCCGCTCACCTCGTAGCCGCGGCGGCGCAGCAGGCGCTGCACCAGAAAGACCAGGGCCTGGTCGTCGTCCACATACATCACATGCGGTTTGCGCTGGTCGGCCGGGGCGGTCTCCAGCGGTGCGGGGGCTGGCGGCGGCACCAGCGGCGTTGCGGGTTCTGCTGGCAGGGTGGCAACCGGGAAGTACAGCGTGAAGCGGCTGCCGTGGCCGGGGATGCTGCTCACGTCCACCGCGCCTTCGTGCGTGCGCATCACGCCATGCACCACGGCCAGGCCCAGGCCCGTGCCCTGGCCCACGGGCTTGGTGGTGAAGAAGGGTTCGAAGATGCGCTGCAGCGTGGCCGCATCGATGCCAGGCCCGTTGTCGCGCACCGCCAGCGCCACGTAGTGGCCTTCGGCCAGCCCCAGGCGCTCGCTCAGCCGCTGGTCGGGCTGAATGGCCATGGCCTCCACATGGATGCTGCCGCGCGCGTTGCCGATGGCGTGGATGGCGTTGGTGCACAGGTTGAGCAGGGCCTGTTCGACCTGGGTGGCATCGGCCAGCACCGGGGGCAGGTCGAGCTGCAGCTGCATGTGCAGTTCGATGGCCGGGGGCAGGGTCACGCGCAGCAGGCGCTCGGTGTCGTGCACCACCTCCACCAGCGGCACGGCGGTGCGCTGGGGCGGCTCGTTGCGGCTGAAGGTGAGGATCTGGCGCACCAGGTCGCGTGCGCGGCGCCCGGCCTTCTCAATCTCGCGCAGGCTCTCCAGCGCGGGCGAACCGGGGGCGCTGTCGGCCTTGGCCAGCTCCACATTGCCCAGGATGGCGCTCAGGATGTTGTTGAAGTCGTGTGCGATGCCGCCGGCCATGGTGCCCACGGCCTGCATCTTGTGCGACTCGCGCAGCTGCGCCTCCAGCTCGCTGCGGTGCGCCTCGGCCTTCTTGCGGCCCGTGAGGTCGCGCGCGAACACGGTGGTGGTCTCGCCCTCGGCGTGGCGCTCGAACGATACGCTCACCTCCACGTCCAGCTCCTTGCCGCTGGCCGTGAGCGCCGTCATCTCCCCCAGCATGGCCTGCGTGGTCAGTTGCGCAAACGTCAGGCCCTGCGACGCGCCGGGCAGGAAGCGTTCGAGCGGGCTGCCCAGCGCATCGCTGGCGCTGCACTGGAACAGTGCCGCCGCCGGGGGGTTGAACACGGTGATGCGCTGGTGCTGGTCCACGCAGATGATGGCGTCGAGCGCGGAGTTGATGATCGCTTCCAGCCGCTTCTCGCTGGCGTACAGCTGCTCGTTGCGCTGTTGCAAGGCCTGCGCGCTGTACTGCAGTGCCCGGCGCTCGGTGAGCAGAGGCCCTTGGTCGATCACCGCACAAAGGTACTGCGACACGGGTGGGCCACCGCCGGCCTGGGGGGCCTCGATGTGGGCGATGTGCAGGTCGCCCTTGATGCGCTGCTCGTCGCCGATGTCGAACACCACCTCGGTCACCTCGCTGCGGCCCAGGTTCTCGGCCTGGGCGAAGGCGTTGTGCACGCGGTCCACATCGGCCGCGCTCACGAAGGGCATCAGGGCCGTGAGGGGCCGGTCGCGCTCCGTAGGCTGGAAGGAACGGTGCGCCATGGAGTTGGCCTGCACCACCATGTCGTGCTCGTCGATCACCATCAGCGCCAGCGGCATGCTCGCAAACAGGGTCTCGAAGCGCTCCGAAGCGCCCTCGGCCATGGCCTGGCTGTAGCGCAGCACCTTGTTCTGGCTTTCGAGCTCGGCCTGGTAGGCGCGCAATTCGGCCACCAGGCCCTCGGCCGGGCTGCCGGCAGTGCCCGCCGTGCCTTCGGTGGCCGCAGCCGTATCCGCCGCCGTTGGCGAACGCCGGGAAGGGTCCAGGAAAGACAGGTCCAGTTCACTCATGGACAGGGGGGATCAACGGGGCGGCACCGCGCGATGGGGAGGTGGGAAGGAAAACAAGTGTAAGCCTGCCTGGAGTCCCCATACCGCGCATGGGCGGCGCGATTGTTGACCGAATCCGAACAATCCTTTTCCCATACAGGGCTTACTGAACAGATGGTCAGTAATTACAGTTCATCCATTGGCATTTCGGTGCCATCCATCCACCCAAGATACTTCAGGAAATCTGCCATGACTGCCACCGCCGACCACACCACCGTCGCCAACCCGCTGCTCGACAAGCTGCAATGGCGCTACGCCGCAAAGAAGATGGACCCCGCCAAGAGCGTGCCCGCCGACAAGGTAGAACGCATCCTCGAAGCCGCACGCCTGGCACCCACCTCCAGCGGCCTGCAGCCCTTCGAGATCATCGTGGTGACCGACCCCGCCGTGCGCGCCCGCATCCAGCCCATCGCCTGGAACCAGGCGCAGATCACCGATGGCTCGCACCTGCTGGTCTTCGCGGCCTGGGACAACTACACGGCCGAGCGCATCAACATGATGTTCGACCTGACCAACGAGCAGCGCGGCTTCAAGAACGAAGGCTGGGAAAACTACCGCCAGATGCTGCTCGGGATGTACCCGCAGCGCGATGCTGAAGTGAACTTCCAGCACGCCGCCCGCCAGGCCTACATCGGCCTGAGCGCTGCCCTGATGGCTGCCGCCTTCGAAGGCGTGGACTCCACACCCATGGAAGGCTTCGATCCCAAGGCCCTCGATGAGATCCTGGACCTGAATGCCCGCGGCCTGCGCAGCGTCGCCATCATGCCCCTGGGCTATCGCGCCAGCGAAGGCGACTGGCTGGTGAACCTCAAGAAGGTGCGCCGCCCACGCGAACAGTTCGTCACCGAAGTGTGATGGAAGGCGCCGGCCTGTCCGAGGCCGGCCCGGTTGCATATCTCTCTCCTCCGCCGTCTTCATTCAAGACGTTCACCCGCCCTCCGCGCAAGTGGAGGGCGGTTTTTTTTCAGCCCGCGGGTCTGGGCGCATCGCTGACCTGGCGCAGCGGCGTGAGCACGAAGGCCAGGGCCACCAGCACTACCAGGGCACCACCGCTGGCTGCGAAAAGCTGCGTGAGCGTGATGCTCTTCATGAGCCAGCCCGTCACGGCCGCCGAGATCGGCGCCAGCCCCATGAAGATGAACATGAACAAACCCATGGCCCGGCCCATCAGCATGGGCGGCACGCGCTGCAGGACCCTCGAGTACACCCGCACCAGCGTGACGCCGCACAGCAGCCCCAACTCCCGCTGCAGGCCAGCCCCCTGCCAGGGGGCGACGAGCATGCGCAGCG
>NZ_JBKDTZ010000200.1:0-17544 GCF_046339755.1 Acidovorax sp.
CCCGAGCTCAAGATCCTGACCGACATCATGGCCGGCGGGGTCTCGGCCGCAGACCTGGTGGTGATGGCGGCGCACCTGGATGCCAATGCGGTGCGCATCGATCTGGTGGGGCTTACGGCCAAGGGCTTGGAGTTCGCCTGACGGCAAGGGGAGCGGGTTCGCCCGATCCCCAGCCGCCCGGCATCACTGGCGCGGGGCCGCGCCGGGCAGCAGCACGGCAGCCGTGTTGCCGGGCGATCTGCCAACCGCATTGAACTACTACTGGCAGGCCTGCACCTGGCCGAATACCAGATCGAAGCCCGCCGCCGCCTTTTTCCCGCTGCCTACCTCGCCACTGCCGTGCCCGTCCAGCGCTACCGCCACCTGCCGCTGTGGGGCCAGTTCCTCAATCGGCACGGCGCCCTCAGTCCAGAGAAGGCCCAGCCCTTCTCACGGCGCATGGCCGCCGCAGCGAACCTGCAGGCACCCACCTCGTGCTTTGCCTTGCAGCCGCTCGCGCTGGACGCGCCTATCAACCTCTTTCAGGCGTGATGCCAGTCACCAAGCTGCGCGGTTGTCAGGTATTTCCTACAGATTACAGGCCGCCAACGATGTAACATGTGGTTTCATCTGTTTTACCACCCCGGTACGGTCGGCGAACTCCTCACCCAAGGCCACCCGCGTGACTACGCTGCACACCCATTACGACAACCTGAAGGTGGCGCACGATGCGTCGCCGGCAGCGATCGACGCTGCCTACCAGGCCATGGTGCGCAGGTTCGGCCCCGGGCAGCACCCGGATGACCCCGCAGCAGCGCACAAGATGTCCATCATCAAGGCGTCGTATGCCGTGCTGTCCGACCCGCACCAGCGCGCGCTGCACGATTTGTGGGTGGCCCAGAACGACTACGAAGAGACCGTGCCGCCCGTGGCCTCGAGCATCCCCGCGCTGTGGATGCACAGCGAGGCACCGCAGCACTACCACCAGACACCGACGCGGCCCCAGCCCCTGCCGCTGGAATCCACACTGCCGCGCCAGCGCCGCCCCCATGTGCGCACCACGCAGCCGCGACCGCGCGCCCACGGGGTCGAGGCCCCGCAAGGCCAGACCCACCTGCGCCGCAACTGGAGCCTGTACGCCCTGGGCGCCGTGGTCGCGGGCCTCGCGCTCGTCACGGCATTGCCCAAACCTTTTCTGGGCGACGACATGGTGGCTGCATCCGCACCCGCCAGTGGGCCGCTGCGCGGGTTCTCGGTGCCAGTGTTCTTTGCCCCGCAGCACTACACCCGCCCCGCCACCGCGCCCAACGGCCAGCCCTGGCCCGCCAGCGCCGGCTACGTGTCCGGCTACCCGCTGCTGGCCACCGGGGGGGTGGGCAGCATCACCGTGGACAACAGCCGCAACGACTCGGACACCTTCGTCAAGTTGGTGGCGCAAGGCAATGGTGTGCAGCCCCAGGTGGTACGCCATATCTACGTGCCAGCCCAGCAAAGCTTCACCGTGGACCAGTTGCCCCCTGGCGACTACGATCTGCGCTACCGCAATCTGGCCACCGGCGCCCTGGCCCGCACGCCTGCCGTCTCGGTGACCGTGGCAGCACCGCAGGCCCTGCCTGAAGACGGCTCGCAGCCGCCAACACAGCCTTCGGCCGGCGTCACCCCCGTCACCGTGGCACTCTACAAGGAGCCCCCGGGCAAGCGGCCCACACTGCGGTTGGCAGAAAAGGAATTCTTCTGAAAGACGACGACGAAGCAGCAGCACGGCCGCGATGGCTAGGGCCTGTAAACTCCAATTTCGAGGTCGCGAAGGCCCTTGCCGGTGTGCCAATCCAGGCGCGCGACGCCGCGTGTGCCTTTGCACACGCAAGTAGCGCAACGACGAGTGGCGCGCCGGCAAGGGCCTTCCCTTCGGGTTGCCCGGCCTGGGGGCCGTCTGCGGCCCCAAAATAGAGTTAACAGGCCCTAATCCCGGCTGCCAGATATGGCGTGACGGCGCTACCAAACCCAAACGGAATTCCTTGCCCGCACGCATGGCATCCTTGCACCGGACAAGATTTCCATACATCCTCTTGGCTGGCAGCGGCGTAGGAGCATTCCGACACGGATGGGTCTTGTTTCAAGGCATGATTACCCCGCTTGACGCTCCGCTTGATCGGGGTCGCTTCCTCTCTGTTCATGACATCCATTTCCGGCCTGCCCCCAGCCATCGATCCCGACCTGTCGGCCTGCCACGCAGAGCCCATCCGCGTGCCGGGGGCCATCCAGCCGCACGGCCGCCTGCTGGTGCTCGATCCGTTCTCGCTGCACCCCGTGGCGCAGAGCGACAACTGGCCAACGCAGGCGCTCGATGCCGCGCTGGCCCGGCTGGCCAATGGCACGCCCCGGGTGCTCAAGCCCGACGCACCGCCGATATCCCTGGGCGTGTGGGGCCTGGGGTATGAGCGCTGGGACGTTTCGGCCCACCGGACCGAGCGGCACCTGCTGGTCGAGTTCGAGCCGGCCTTTCCGTCGGACGGCAACGAAGCCCCGATCTACTCCCTCACGCGCATCTTCCTGCCGCGCCTGCAGGATGCCGGGTCCATCGAGCAACTGGCACACCTGGCAGCCGCCGAGATGAAGCGCCTGTCGGGCTTCGGCCGCTGCCTGGTCTACCGCTTCGACGAGGCCGGCCACGGGGAGGTGCTGGCCGAAGACCTGGACCCGGGCTACGACAGCTATGCCGGCCACCACTTTCCGGCCGACGACATTCCCCAGCAGGCGCGTGCGCTGTACCTGCTCAACCATTTCCGCCTGATCGCCGACGCCAACTACGCGCCGGTGCCGCTGCGCATCGACGGCCACCGGCTGGCGCCAGCGGACATCGACCTGTCGCAGGCCCAGTTGCGCAGTGTCTCGCCCATCCACCTCGAATACATGCGCAACATGGGCACGCTGTCGTCCATGTCGGTGTCCATCGTCATCGAGGGCCGGCTGTGGGGGCTGGTGTCCTGCCACGACCACGCGCCCCGCGTGCTCGGCGTTTCCACCCGCCTGGCCTGCGAGCACCTGGGCCAGTTGCTCGCCCTGCAGATCCAGTCCAAGCAGGCCACCCTGCAGGTGGCGGAGCGGCTTGGCCTGCGCCAGCTCACGCTGGACATCGTCTCGCACCTGTCCGAAAGCGATGGCACCCTGAGCCTGCTGGCCAAAGAACCGGCCTTGTTGCGCTTTGCCCGCGCCACCGGCGCCGCCGTGGTGCGCGACGACGAGGTGTGGAGCCTGGGCGAAGTACCGCCCGAGCAGGACATCAAGAACCTGGCCAACTGGGTCGAGGGCCTGGGCGTCGAAGTGTTCCACAGCCACCAGCTGGCACAGTCCTATGCGCCGGCGCAAGGTTTTCAGGACGTTGCGGCCGGGGTGCTGGCCGTGTCCATCTCCCAGGTGCACCGCCACCTGATCCTGTGGTTCCGCCCCGAGATCGTGAAAACCGTGACCTGGGCCGGCAACCCGCGCAAGAACCTGGTGGCGCCCGATGGCCGCATCCACCCGCGCCTGAGCTTCAAGAGCTGGCAGGAGCAGATCCGCGGGGCCTCGCTGCCCTGGTCCGACGCCGAGGTGGGCGTGGCGGGCGATCTGCGCCAGGCGCTCATCGGCATCGTGCTGCGGCGCGCCGAGGAGTTCGCCGAAGTGGCCCACGAGCTCGCGCGCGTCAACAAGGAACTCGAAGCCTTCTCATACACCGTCTCGCACGACCTGCGCGCCCCCATGCGCCACATCGCAGGCTATGTGGACCTGGTGGTCGACTTCGAAAAAAAGGCGCTCTCCGAGCGCGCCCTGCGCTACCTGGGCAACGTCAAGGATGCCGCCGCGTACGCCGGCCAGTTGGTCGATGCGCTGCTGGACTTCTCGCGCATGGGGCGCGCCGCGCTCAAGCAGCGCAATGTCGACATGCAGGTGCTGGTGCAGGACATGGTGCGGGAGCTCGCACGCGAGCTTGCGCGCCAGGAGCCCGGCCGGCAGGTGCAATGGGCGCTGGACGACAGCTACCCCGAGCTGTTTGGCGACCCGCTGCTGGTGCAGATGGCCACGCGCAACTTCCTCAGCAACGCACTGAAGTACTCGCGCGGCCGCGACCCCACCCACATCGCCGTGCGCGCCGTGCGCACGCCGCAGGGCGACGGCATCGAGGTGGAGGACAATGGGGTGGGCTTCAGCATGGAATACGCCGACAAGCTCTTCGGCGTGTTCCAGCGCCTGCACCATGCCGAGGACTTCGAGGGCACCGGCATCGGCCTGGCCATCGTCAAGCGCATCATCGAGCGGCACGGCGGCACCGTCTGGGCGCGCGGCGAGCCCGACCAGGGTGCCCGCTTCGGCTTCACCCTGCCCCGCATGGCCCCGGGAGCCGCAGCCCGGGCCACCCCTGCATCACCCCCCACCCCAACGCCTTCCCCGGGAGCCCCCGATGCTTAAGCCCATTTTGCTCGTCGAAGACGACAAGCGCGACCTGGAACTGACCCTGATCGCGCTGGAACGCAGCCAGTTGGCCAACGAGGTCGTGGTGGTGCGCGACGGCGCGCAGGCGCTTGACTACCTGCGGCGCGAGGGCGAATTCGCCGGGCGCGATGCAGGCAACCCGGCCGTGGTGCTGCTGGACTTGAAGCTGCCCAAGATCAACGGCCTGGAGGTGCTGCAGGCCGTGCGTGCCGACCCGCTGCTGCGCAGCCTGCCGGTGGTGATGCTCACCTCCTCCCAGGAAGAGAACGACGTGGTCAAGAGCTACGAGCTGGGCGTGAACGCCTATGTCGTCAAGCCGGTCGCCTTCGACCGCTTCGTGTCCGCCATAGGCGACCTGGGCGTGTTCTGGGCCGTGCTCAACGAGCCGCCACCAGGCTCCTACAAGGCGCACCGCCATGACGAGCAACCTTGAGCACGCGCTCATCGCCGGCACCGCGGAGCCCGCGCCAGCGTCTGCGCCGCTGCGCGTCCTGATCCTCGAGGACTCCCGCTTCGACGCGGAGTTGCTGCTCGAGGCGCTGCGCGCGGCGCGCCCGGGTGCCAGCGCCACCGTGGTCAGCGACGAGCCCGGCTATGTGCAGGCGCTCACCGCGCAGCACTTCGACGTGATCCTGTCCGACTTCGAGCTGCCGGCCTTCTCCGGCGCCGCGGCGCTGGAGGCGGCGCGCAAGATGGCGCCCCACGTACCCTTCATCTTCGTCTCGGGCGTCATCGGCGAAGACAACGCCGTCGAGCTGCTCAAGCGCGGCGCAACCGACTACGTCAGCAAGAACCGGCTTTCACGCCTGCCGCTGGTACTGGACCGCGCGCTGTCCGAAGCCGCCAGCCGCCGCACCCTGGGTGCGGCCGAGCACCGCCTGCGCCAGGCCGACGCGGCCATCGGGCAGGCCCAGGCACGCCGGCTGGCGCTGGTCGAGCTCTCGGACCGCATCCGCGACATGGATGACCCGGTCGAGATCAGCTATACCGCTGCAGAAACCCTGGCCAGCCAGTTCAACGTGGACCGTGCGGGCTATGGCATCGTCGACAAGACCGCCGAGACCATCACCATCCACCGCGACTGGAACGCCCCCGGCGTGCAGAGCCTGGCGGGCGTGCTGCATTTCCGCGACTACGGCTCTTACATCGACGACCTGGCGCGAGGGGTCACGTTCGCGTTTGCCGATGCCCTCGAAGACCCGCGCACCCAGGCCACAGCGCATGCGCTGGAGGCCATATCGGCCCGCGCCGTGCTCAACATGCCGCTGAGCGAGCAGGGCAATTTCGTCGGTCTGCTGTACCTCAACCACAGCCAGCCGCGCGCCTGGACCGAGGACGAGCTGGACTTCGTGCGCGACGTCGGCGACCGGTTGCGCTCCATCCTGGGGCGCCGCGAAGCCCAGCAGGCGCTGCAGGCCCTGGCCGCCTCGCTGGAGCGCCAGGTCGAAGAGCGCGCGGCCGAGCTCGAAGCCGCCAAGGAGCAGCTGCGCCAGAGCCAGAAGCTCGAAGCCGTGGGCCAGCTCACGGGCGGGCTGGCACACGACTTCAACAACCTGCTGGCATCCATCACCGGCTCGCTGGAGCTGCTGCGCCGCCGCGGCGGCGCCAACGTCACGCCCGACATGGAACGCTACATCGGCGTGGCCCAGGGCGCCGCCAAGCGCGCCGCGTCGCTCACCCACCGGCTGCTGGCCTTCTCTCGCCGGCAGACGCTGGAGCCCAAGACCCTGGCGCTCAACGAGCTGGTGCACGGCATGGAAGAGCTGCTGCGCCGCACCGTGGGCCCCGAGATCGCCATCGAGATCGCCGCCGCGCCCGGCCTGTGGAACGTGCACGTGGACGCCAGCCAGATCGAAAGCGCCCTGCTCAACCTGTGCATCAACGCCCGCGATGCCCTGCCCCAGGGCGGGCGCATCACCATCGAGACCGCCAACCGCACCCTGGACGCACGCACGGCCCGTGCGGCCGACCTCAAGCCCGGTGCCTACGTGTGCCTGTGCGTGCACGACAACGGTGTGGGCATGACGCCCGAGGTCGCCGCCATGGCCTTCGACCCCTTTTTCACCACCAAGCCCCTGGGGATGGGCACGGGCCTGGGACTGTCCATGGTCTATGGCTTTGCCAAGCAGTCCGGCGGGCGGGTCAGCATCGAATCCCAGGTGGGGGTGGGCACCTCGGTGTGCATCGAGCTGCCGCGCAGCGAGCGCACGCCGGAGCAGAGCGCTGCCGACGAAGGCCCGGCCGCGGCCCCGCGCGCGCACCAGGGCGAGACCGTGCTCGTGGTGGACGACGAGGCATCGCTGCGCATGCTGATGGTCGAGGTCATGCAGGATTTGGGCTACGCCACACTGGAGGCCGGCAACGGCACCGAGGCCATGCGCTGGCTGCGCTCGGGCCGGCCCATCGACCTGCTCATCACCGACGTGGGCCTGCCCGGCGGCATGAACGGCCGCCAGGTGGCCGACGCCGCACGCAGTGAACGCCCGGCCCTCAAGGTGCTCTTCGTCACCGGCTACGCGCAGACCGCGCTGGACGGCGGCAACCTGGAGGCCGGCATGCACGTCATGACCAAGCCCTTCGAGATGGACGCGCTGGCGCGGCGGGTCAAGGAAGTCATTGCGGGAGCCTGACCCGGCGGAGAACTCTGGACCGTCAGATGCACATCTGCATCAGGTGCGCGGCCGCCCATGCAGCTCCCGGCCCAGCGCCAGCAAGCGCGACGCATAGGTTGCGAGCAAGGGTGCATCCTCGATGCCCAGCGTGATGCGCACCGTCTCGCCGCATTCGCCAAAGTTGGTGATGTTGAAGCCGAAGCTGGAGCGATCCACCGCCGTCAGGTCGCCGAAGGCGCGCAGCACCTCTTTCTTGTACACCCCGCCATTGAGTTCACTGCGGCGATCATGGTCCAGCGCCGGGGTGGTCTGGTTCTGCGCCTTGGCCACCTCTTCATTGATGCGCCGCAGGTAGGCGTCGGTGGGCTTGAACGCGATGTACACGGTCTCCCTATCGGTGTTTGCGCACACCTCGAAGGCATTGTCCTCGGCATGCCCCAGCGGAATCTCCCTGTCCAGAGCGGCGCGCAGCAGGGCCGTGTTGGCGCGCACCTTGTCCAGGTAGGCGCGAGAGGCTTCGGCGTTGGGTTCGGACAGCAGCTTGGCAATGTAGCCCTTGTCGTCCTCGGGCACGTGCTGCGTTGTCTCGGCCATCGCGCCGTTGAAGCCGGTCCAGTGCGTCTTGTCATTGAGCACCACCGCGGTGCCGATGCTGGCCAGATCCATGCCATTCTGAAAGAATTTGGTGCCGCTTTGCAGCAGCACCAGGTTCAGCACTCCCGAGTCGATATAGGGCTTGGCCGTTTCCAGCGCGCGCTGGATCTGCGCGTCGCCCAGGTGGTTCAAGGTCACGTCCATCACCAGCGTGAGCGGCTCCGTGCGGCCATGGCCCAAAACGTTTTCAATGAGCGCCACCGGATCGTGCGGCACGATGCTCTGCAGAGCGGCATTGTTCGGATGCGGCTCCATCACGATCACGCCCGCCGTCCTCAGGCCGGGGTCGCCAACCGTTTCGGCAGGATCCACCGAATCCGGCAGGCCCAGTACGCCCGCCGTTTCGTAGTACGCGCCCTTGAGATAGGTCGTGTGGTCCGACTGCTCCCGCGGCAATGCCTGGAACACCTGGTCGAGCATGGCCAGTGCATGGGGCGCACTCGCCACCGTGGCGCCCGCGCGCATCGTCTCGGGCAGCAAGGCGCGGATGCTGTCTTCGAGCTTGGGGGCACTGCCCGTCCAGGCGAGCTGAAAGCGCACCACGTCGTGCACGTCCTGCATGGCCTGGTAGAACTTCTCCATGTTCATGGCCTGCCGCTGGACACTCAGGCCTTCGTCCACGGCGTCGTGGATGACAGCTTCATCCCCTACCAGCATCGGCGGCGCGCTGCGCTCGGCGATGACACCGGCACGGGCCTCGCCCAAGGCCAGCGCGGCGCGCTGCAAGGCATCGGTCAGCGCCCCGCAGGTCGCTGAAGGCATCGAGTCCACACCCAGGTCCTCAATGTCGCCCAGCAAGTTCTTGACCACCTGGAAGTTCTGCGTGGCGTAGAACGGCATGCCTGGCTCGCCTGCACGCAGCGCGCACATGCTGAATGCCTCGCGCAACTCCTGGATCTGCGCCTTGCTGCTCTGCGTGAGCGGATCCGTGCCTGCACTGGCCAGCAGCGTGTTCGGGGCCAGCTCGACCTTTTGCAGCGCCGTCTGCACCTGCTTGGAGTTGGTCGCCGACAGGCTGGGCTTGAGCAACTCGATCGCCCCCTTGGGATCGTTCGCATCGATCCGGCCTGCCATGGCGGCGGCCAGAATGTCCGCGCACTCGCTGGGCGAGTTGCGCAGGCCCAGCCCGCCCAGATGGGCATCGACCTCGCCGCGCCCCGCGGCCTTGTCGGTGTACAGGCTTTTGGGCACGAGCTGAACGCCGAGCTCTTCGATGTAGATGCATTCGCCCGCCTTCAGCGTTGCGGGGATGCCCTTCTCGATCACAGGCTCCTTGCCCAGGTACCGGAATGCCCGGTTCACCGGGAACACGTCGAAATCCTTCAGCGCCCCCTTGGGCAGCGCGGCGGTCAACGTCTTCTCATGCATGTCCTTGACCGCCATCCACAGGCCGGTGCGCACGCCCCGGCCATACCCTTCGGCGACCAGCGGAGACAGCGATCGGCCGAATGCCCCCGCATCACCGGGCTTGTAGGTGGCCTGCAACTGGCCGCGCATCAGCTCCGCCTTCAGCAGCTTCTGCTGCTGCTCGGGAGGCAAGGGCTTACCGTCGTGGACGCGGCTGGCCAGCAGATTGACCGTTGACGAGAAGCCGTGGAACCAGGTCTTGAACACGTCTTTCGCGCCGGACTCCCCGAATGCCTCCCGGATGTTGGAATCCTTCGCGACCGCGCCCTTGTCGAGCAGCGCGACGGCAAGGTCCCGGGCCTCTTCGCCCAAGAGGCGGGGATTCATCGCCACCAGCTCATGCACCGCGCCGCGTGCGGACGGATGAACCAGTTTTTGCGTCGCGGCCTTGGGGTTCGGCGCGAGGTATTTTGCGGCTTCCAACGCTTCCAGGATGGTGCGCACTTCTTTCGCTGTATCTGCGCCATGGTCCCTGTCAATCGCCTCCAGCCCCTTCTTCAGAGCCACCTTGTGCGGTGTCCCATCTGTCTCCAGGGCCAAGCGCGGCGGCTTCGGCAGCGTCAGCGGCTCCTTCACCGATTCGCCCAGGGGCGGTGTTTCCACCACGGGCATATCCAGCGCCTGCACACCGCCCGAAGGCACGATCTGCGGCGGGGTATGCTGCAAGCCTTGCAGGCCTTCGCCTCCGGTGCCGGGGCCCGTGTCGAGAGGCGGCGGGGTGATGGGAATGGTTCCGGTCGTCGTGCTGGTGATGGTTCTGCACATGGCGCGGGTCCTGAAGGGGTTGGGTGATCGGGGCTGCCCGTGGTGGGGGTCAGGCAAAGTTCATGAGGCCGGGCGGCACTGCGTGCGGGGCACGGTCCAACGTCTCGGCGGCGGCGGCGGCAGCAGCATCCAGGCGTGCCAGCACCGCGTCGCGCACCGCCATCAGGTTGGTCAGCATCGATTCGAGCCGGGCAGCATCCAGGCCGTCCAAGGGCACCGTGTGCAGCAGGCGGATCTCGGCGGTGACCGGGTCCACCCCCAGCGCGGCACCGCGCAACAGCGCGGGGTCGGCATTCAGGTGCAGCAATTGCAAGGGCGTGTCGTCGGCGGCCAGCGCGGCCAGGGGCCCAAGCGCCGCCTGAATCACCAGCGCATCGCTGCCCAGGCCCAGCGAAAGCTGCCAGTAGGCTCCTTCCCGGTCCAGGAACGCACAGGCCCCTTCGCTGGCCTGCAACGCCAGGCCGGCACGCTGGTTGAGCGCGCTGATCAATTGGGAAAACTGCGTCGATGAGGTATCCATGAAATCTCCTGAATCGCAGGTGCAAAGACACCCGGGATGGGGGCCTCCAATCCGGTTGAGTAACGGCAGGCGGCGGCGGGTTCCACTGGCGTCAAGATCGGCGGCCGTCGGCGCGACCACGAGCGCTGGGCCATCGTGGCACAGTAAGGCCCTCGCACCGCGGCCATTCATTCATTGCTGTCCGGCTGCATCCCGCAGCCAGCTTCGCAACACCAGCATCGCCCCCCCCGACCATCGCCAGCGTCCGCTTCTACGTATACACCGCCACGCGCAAGCGCGACCTGAAGCTGACCGCTGCGCCAGCACCTGAAGCCCGCGCTTTTAGCTATCGCGGCGATAGCAAGGCTTGCTTGCAAGCTTGCTGCTCTGCGCGGATAATCCACACTACTATGAAAATCCTCACCAACGTGATCAAGGCATCGTTCGCCACCCAGTAGCGCCCATTGATCGCGTATCGGAGGGCTGCGCGCCTTCCGGACCCTAGAACCCCGGCAGGCTCCGTCCCTCCCGGGGTTTTCTGTTTTCTGACCCGTTTTTCCCGGACCAACCCATGCGTACCTACGACAAGTTGATTGCCACGATTCCCGACCGACGGAGCATGAGCCCCGTGCGCACGGGCTCCGGCGACAGCACAACCACACCCCTTCCGCGCTAGCCCGCAGGCGAATCCTTTTTGTGACGCCTGGGCTGGCGCAAAGCCAACCAGGCGGCAGCTGCTCGCAGAGCCGAGTGCAGCCGCAAGAAACACAGATGGAAAGATTCGCCATGTCCAAGACCAACCGCTCCCCCGCCACGCGCCAACTGCGCAACCTCGGTGTCATCGCCCATGTCGACGCGGGCAAGACCACGACCACCGAACGCATCCTGTTCTACACCGGCGAAAGCCACCGCATTGGCGAAGTGCACAACGGCACGGCGCAGATGGACTTCGACCCGCAAGAGCAGCAACGCGGCATCACCATCAACAGTGCGGCCGTCACCGTGCACTGGAAGGGCACGCAGCTCAACCTGATCGACACGCCCGGCCACATCGACTTCAACATCGAGGTGAACCGCTCGCTGCGCGTGCTCGACGGCGCGGTCGTCGTGTTCGACGGCGTGGCCGGCGTGGAGCCGCAGACCGAGACCAACTGGCGCCTGGCCGACAAGTACCGCGTGCCGCGCATCGCCTTCATCAACAAGCTCGACCGCGTGGGAGCCGACTTCCACCGCGTGGTCGCCATGATGCAAGAGCGCCTGGGCGTGCGCGTGGTGCCGCTGCAGATCCCCATCGGCGCGGAAGGCGACTTCCGCGGCGTGGTGGACCTTTTGAGCCTGCGCGCCCGCATCTGGGACAAGGACGACGCCAGCGGCCCCTACCGCGAAGCCGACGTGCCCGCAGAACTGCTGGAACAGGCCACGCGCGAGCGTGCCCGCCTGGTGGAAGCCGCGGTGGATCAGGACGACGCTGCCCTGCAGGCCTACGTGAACGGTGAGGACATCGCCGTGGACGTGCTGCGCGCCAACCTGCGCAAGGGGGTGCTCTCAGGCGCCTTCGTGCCCGCGCTGGCCGGCTCGGCCTTCAAGAACCGCGGTGTGGAGCCCCTGCTCGACGCCGTGGTGGACTACCTGCCGGCGCCCGAAGACATCGTGCGTGAGGGCGGCGAGACCGCTGCCGACCCGTTCGCAGCCCTGGCCTTCAAGGTCGTCACCGACGACCATGGCGCCAAGGTGTTCGTGCGCGTGTATGCAGGCCGCCTGGCCCGCGGCGACGTGGTGATCAACGCCAGCACGGGCAAGACCGAGCGCGTGTCGCGCCTGTACGAGGTGCATGCCGACAAGCACATCGAGCGTGACGAGCTGGTGGCGGGCGACATCGCCGCCGTCGTGGGCCTCAAGGACACGCTGACCGGCCACACTCTGAGCGACCCGGCCCACCCCGTGGTGCTGGAGGAGATCAGCGTGCCCGAGCCCGTGATCCACATGGCCATAGAGCCCCGCACCAGTGCGGACCAGCAGGGTTTGAGCAAAGCCCTGCAGGCCCTGCTGCGCGAAGACCCGAGTCTGCGCCTTCAGCACGACGCCGAATCCGGCCAGACCATCCTGTCCGGCATGGGCGAGCTGCAGCTCGAAGTCTCGGTCGAGAAGCTGCGCGCACGCCACGGCGTCAACGTGTCGGTCGGCCGCCCCCAGGTGGCTTACCGCGAAACCATTTCGAAGCGTGTGGAGGTACACCATGTGCACAAGAAGCAAACCGGTGGCCCCGGCCAGTTCGCCGAGGTAAGGCTGCTGCTCGAACCCCTGCCCCGGGGCGAAGGCATCCGCTTTGACAACCGCATCGTGGGCGGCGCCGTGCCGCGCGAGTTCATCCCCGCCGTGGAGGCCGGCATCCGCCGCGCCGCCCTGGCAGGCGTGGTCGCCGGCTACCCGGCCGTGGACTTTGCGGCCACGCTGGTGGACGGCAGCTTCCACGAGCGCGACTCGTCCACGCTGGCCTTCGAACTGGCGGCCATGGCCGCCTTCCGCGAAGGCTTTGCGAAAGCAGCGCCCCAGGTGCTGGAGCCTGTGATGGCCGTGGAGGTCATCACGCCCGCCGACTACCTGGGCGACGCCATCGGCGACCTGAACCGCCGCCGCGGCATCGTGCGCGGCCAAGGCCAACGCGGCAACGCCGCCACGGTCGAGGCCCAGGTACCGCTCAAGGAGATGTTCGGCTACATCGGCAGCCTGCGGGCCCTGTCGTCAGGGCGTGCGCAGTATTCGATGCAGCTGGACCACTATGGGGTGGTGCCTGCGGCGCAGGCGGCTGAGCTGGTGGGCTGAGCATGCTGGGCAGGAGCCCAGGGACGCAAGAGAGAGGGGGCGTGGACGGGAGTCTGCGCCCCTTTCTTTTTTGCTGCAGAGTGCGCTCCGATAGCAGCCCCGAGCTCGATTCAACTGCCTGAAAGCAGCACGACAGGCAACTCCAGCGACGAGAGCAGGCGCGTCATAATCCAATCGAGATGACCAGATTTTCAGAGCCCAACAACCCATCAGCCAGGCCTGAGATCCCACCCTCGGGTCAGTGGCTGCTGCAGGACGCGCAAGCACGTTTCAGCGAGCTGGTGCGGCGCGCGCTGTGACGGCCCACAACATGTGGCCGCCAATGCGCAGGGTGAAGTCGTCGCCATGGCAGCCGAGGACTTCAGGCGCCTGCACGGCGATCGAACCGGCAAGGCATTGGTCGATGTACTCCAGGTCTTGCCACACAAAGCCGTCGAACTGCCTCTGGCCCCTTCCGTGACCCGCTGCATCAACACGGAATGCAGCAAGAAGCAGGAACAAGAAACAGGAGCACCTATTGAGCGACCCAATCACCCATGTGGATGAAGCCTCGCAGGCATGGGCTTCGATGGTGGACATGGCACCTGAAACCGTGCCCTGGGCAGTAACCCTCAGGATGTCAACAGTGCCCATGGAATACTGGTTCTACAAGCGCAAGCGGCTTCGGCCAGAAGACCTTGATCTTGAGCTCTCGATCCCGAGCTATGGCCTGTGGCGCGCCACCTTGCGGCGGCACGATGGGCTTTTCCTGGCCCAATGGAGGCCCAATGGCAACTTCTCGGTGGAGTCGCAACAGCTGAAGTACAAGCGGCTCATTCCCTGGCCAGCGCTGCAATCACCGCAGGGCTTTCCCGCCCTGGTGGGTGCGCTGGAAAAGGCGCTGTCGGTACCGTTCATCCGTCACACCAACCTGGGCTCGAACGGCACGGTCGATGTCGAACGCTGGGTGGCAGAGCCTCACCCTGCCCTGCAGCACTGGCTGGCGCCGTGCGCTGACACGCTGGGGGTCTATCTGCGGTCTGTACAGGATGAGGACGACGGTTGATGGCTGGCTGCTACCACAAATCCCCACGCAACTCTTGCACACCCCTCCCCAGCCGTTCGTGCAACAAGGCCCGCAGCTTCGCTCCATTGTCATACACCACCTCCGACGCAATGGCCTCCGCGTAAAGGCTGCGCCGTGCAGCAGCGCCTGGGCGCGCTCGATCCGCAGGTCCTGGAAATACGCCATGGGCGACTTGCCCAGCACGGCGGTGAAACGGCGCTGCAGCGTGCGTTTTTTCGTGGCCAGGGCGCGCGCGGCGGCTTCCAGCGAAAAGCCGCTTTGGAGGTCCGCGCCGGCCGTGACGCCGGTGTCCAAGGGGTGAGCATGCGCGACTCGTCGAGCTGCACCTGCGGATAACATGCGTGTGCCCCCGCCGTGCCACTGCACAAGCTGCCGCTTGGCATCGCGCCGTTGGAAGCAAGGCACTGCGGCCGCCCATCTGCGGACTGCGGGCATGCAGTTCGCGAGTTCATGCAGCAGCAATTCCACCGCCTCACCATGGCGGTGGAGTTCAGGCCCCTCGCCTCTCCCCTCAGTCCTGGTGCGGCGCAACCACCTTGCGCCACTTCTAACCATCAAACGTCGATACCGTCCACATTTCCGCCACGACGAGCAGGCCCATCAGGATGAATGATGGCATGCCCCAGGCCTCTTCCGCCGGCTCATGCGCTGTCCAGCAGGCGCGTTGCTTTGGCGCGCCAGCGCTTGCCGGCGTGCGGGCACCCCGCCTACCATGGCCCTCCCATGCCTACAGACAGCAACGCCACCCCCCAGCCCCTTCCCGCGCGCTTCCTGCGCTTCCTCGGCCCGCTGGTCGCCACCAACCTGCTGCAGGCCCTGGGCGGCACGGTGGTCACCATCTGCCTGGGGCAGTTGCTGGGCGCGCGTGCGCTGGCGGCGGCGGTCAGCTTCTTTCCGCTGTTCATGTGCTGCATCGCCTTCGTGATCGGGCTGGGCGCGGGCTCCTCCGTGCTGGTCGGCCAGGCCTGGGGGGCGCGCGACCCCAACAAGGTGCGCCGCGTGGCCGGGGCCGTGCTGGTGGGCGGGCTGGCGCTGGGTTGCGCCGTGGCGGTGCTGGGTATCACGGTCATCGGTGACCTGCTGCGCGCGCTGGGCACGGCAGACGATGTGCTGCCCGACGCGATTGCCTATGCGCGCATCCTGTTCCTGGCAATGCCGGTGCTGTTCGTGCACCAGCTGGCCGCGGCCCTGCTGCGAGGGCTGGGCGACACGGCGACGCCGCTGCGTGTGCTGATTGTCGCCTCGGGCCTGTGGATGCTGCTCACGCCTGCCTTCATCCTGGGCTGGCTGGGCCTGCCTCAACTGGGCACGGCCAGTGCCGGCTGGGCGAGTTTGATAGGCAACGGCGTGGCAGTGGCCTGGCTGGCGTGGCACCTGCACCGCAAGGACCATCTGCTAGCGTTCAAGGACCTGCGCCCGCACCTGCGCTGGGATGTGCCACTGCTCCGCACCGTGGCACGGCTGGGCGTTCCCACCGGCCTGTTCTTCATCACCAGCTCGCTGGCCGATGTGCTGCTGCTGCGGCTGGTCAATGGCTACGGCTGGCAGGCCACGGCGGCCTGGGGCACGGTGAACCAGGTGATGGCCTATGTGCAGCTGCCAGCCATGTCCATCGCCATCGCAGCCTCGGTCTTTGCAGCCCAGGCAATTGGCGCCAACAACCCCGACGAGGTGCGCCGCGTGACGCGCGTGGGGCTGTGGATGAACCTGGCGCTGACCGGCGGCTTGGCCATGGCCGTGGCGATCGCCTCGCCGCTGGTGACCCGCCTGTTCACCAACGACCCGGCCGTGGTGGGCCTGGCCGCCACGGTGCTGCGCATCACCGTGTGGGGCAGTCTGGCCTTCGGGCTGGCCAGCGTGTTCACCGGTGTCATGCGCTCGGCGGGCACGGTGCGTGTGCCGACCACGATTTCGCTGTCGTGCCTGGCCTTTTTGCCGGTGCCACTGGCCTATGCGCTGCAACAGCTGCTGGGCCTGCGGGGCATATGGGCCAGCTACCCGCTGACCTACCTGTGCGCGCTGGTGCTGCAGGCCATCTACTTCTACGCCGTGTGGCGCAAGCGGCCCATCACGCGGCTGGTATAGCGGGGCTGGCGGGTCTGCTTGACCTCAAGTGCGGTTGATGTTTTATAAACAAGGGCAACGCAACTCCCCGGCCCCTGCACCATGGACATGAAACCCCTCGAAGCCCTGCTACAGCGCGGGGTAGACAACGCCATGCTGCGGTTAACGCTGGGATCGCACTGCCTGAAGATGAACGACGCTGGCACCGCCATCACCCACCTTCAGCGATGCCTGCAATGGTCCCCCGACTACTCCGCCGCGTGGAAGCTGCTGGGCAAAGCCCACGCATTGGCCGGCCGCCCCGAAGCCGCGCAGGACGCCTGGACCCAGGGCATGGCCGTGGCCGAACGCAAGGGGGATCACCAAGCCCGAAAAGAGATGCAAGTGTTCCTGCGCCGCCTGCAACGCACTGCCCAGCAACCAGCCGCTACCCCCGTGACCACATCCTGAAAGTGACGTACAGCGCATACGCCAGAAACAGCACCAGCCACGCCAAAAAGAACAGGTTGCCCCAGTACTGGCCCGCCTGTTCTGCCAGGGTATAGACCTGCCCTCGGCACCCCTTTCCCACGCGTTCAATCTCGCCCCTGGCCAGCGCACGCAGCAGGCCGAAGGACAGAAAGCCGGTGATGGCAGCGCACACCACGAAGCCCACCGGCCCCAGGGGCGGCTTGGTGACTTCGTCGTTCTCGTCGCGATAGCCTTTGGCGAGCTGTTTCTGCCCATAGCGGTATACGGCATACCCGAGCAGGAGCATCAGCGTGTAGCAAAGGGTGGCAAGCATGTCATCAAGCCGTGGTGTCGAGGAGGTGGATAGACAGGCGGGCGTGCGGGTAAAACCTTGGCCAGGATGGAATCCGAACGAGGTTCGCGTGGCCATCGAGCCCATGCAGACACGGGGCCAATCGCGATCCGTGTGATGATGTCAACCGAGCTGGAACGGACACACTCCCATGGCATCCCCTTTAGACAACAGCATCAGCATGGCCCTGTTCTGCGACTTTGAAAACGTCGCCCTGGGCGTGCGCGATGCGCAGTATGAAAAATTCGACATCAAGCCGGTGCTGGAGCGCCTGCTGCTCAAGGGCTCCATCGTGGTCAAGAAGGCCTATTGCGACTGGGAGCGCTACAAGGGCTTCAAGGCCGCGATGCACGAGGCGAATTTCGAGCTGATCGAGATTCCGCACGTGCGCCAGTCGGGC
>NZ_JBKDTZ010000201.1:0-70246 GCF_046339755.1 Acidovorax sp.
TGTCCTGCCCAGTGTGGCTGCCTTGCCCGCGCCGGTTGCGACGCCGGCAGGCAACAGCATGCTGCCCGCCGAGGGCAGCAGCTTGTCGGCGACGGCGCCCTTGTTGCGTGCAAGCATCTGCATGGCGCTGACGTTCGGGTCGGCCCAGTCGACCTGGAAGTTGTGCTCCTGTGCCTTGGAGCGGTCGCTGCCCACCATGTCCTTGATGATCTGCGCGCGGGCAGCCATCGAGTCTGAAAAATCCTTGCCCACGGCATCGCCGGTGGCCAGGCGCACGATGTCGGCGCCCCCTTTCGCGGCGGTGGGGCCCATCTGCAAGGCCCCTGACAGCGCGTCTTGCGCAACCGACAGGGGGGTCATCGCGTGCACCGGGACCTTGGCGGCGTGGCGGGGGGCCTGCTGCACCGTGGACCCCAGTGCCTTTACCTCCTGCCCTGGCGCGACGCCAGCGGCGGCGCCTTCGCGGGCTGCGCGCCGTGCGAAGTCGGGGTGCTCGCCCTTGGCGATCAGCGTCCTCGTACGCCCTTCGACACGGGGATCGAACAAGGCCGCCGTCGGCGATTCCGCAAAGATGCCCTTGTCCGCCTGCGCGAATTGCGCGGCCCTTTCGCGTGCGAGCTGGCCTTGCCATCCGGGCAGGGCTTGCATGCGTTGGCGGTCCTGCGGGCTGGCGGCGTCCCAGGCGTTGTTGGCGGCCTTGCGTGTTTCGGGCCGCAGCGGCAAATCGCGGGAGGGCAGGTCTGCCACTGGCAACGCCGTGCGCTCAAAGACGCTGCCTGCGCTGGGTGGCGCGGCTTGGCCGGCAGCAGGTTCGGACTGGCTGGCCACCCAGTGTGCTGCAGCCCCGGTGCCCGGCAGCATCCGAGCCAGGGTCTTGGTGCCCGATGCCAGCTGATTCTTGACCTCATCCACCACGGGCTTTTGCGCTGCCGGGGCCGGGCGGTACAGCATGTTGCGCGGGGCGTCGGCGGAGCCCAGCCGGCCGTCTGGCGGGGCAGGGGGCTGGTCTGGCCTTGCCGCTTGCGGTGGCGGCGCCCCTGGCACGGGCGTGCTTGCCGGGAGCCGCGCAGGCCCTGGCCTTCTTCCGCTTGGCGATACGAGGCCAGGGCCTGAGCGTAGTCGCCGCCAAAGGCCTCCAGGCGCGAGCGCAGCGAGGCTGCGGTGTCGAAAATGGAATCGACCGAGCTGCCAGGGCCCAGCGCGCGCAGCACACCGGCATTCACCCCGTATTCGCGCGCGGCGGCATCCAGGGCCGCGTCAAGAGGTACTGGGCCGGGCGGCATGGGGGCGGGCGGGTCCGCAGGCCAGGCTGTCCAGGGTGTGGTGTCGTCATCGGGGGCGTAAGCCCCCCAGGCCTCGTCTTGCGAGGCCAGTTGGTACAGGTTCATGGAAGGGCTCCGCGCAGCGACCGTGGTTTGGAACCTGTCGTGAACAGGTTCTTGAGGTCTGCCACTGTGTCGCGCGCACGGGGGGCGTGCACAGCTGCGGCATATATGCAGGGCACGGCGTGGCATGCCGTGGGCCCTGCCATGGGCTTCTTTTCCGGCAGGCTTGGTCACGCCCAGAGACATGTCCACCTTGTGTGCTGACCCAGGCCGAAAGCCGGGTCATGGCACTACCGCCCAAAACCCAATACCTGCTCAACCGGCCCGGTTTTGCGCCCTGAAAGACTGCGTGTGCGCCTTGCCCGCCGCCGGCAGTGTGCGGCGGGCCGAGCTGGGCGCGGGCGTGCACGCGGTAAGCGATGTCTACGACGCCCTGGGCACGGTGCGCTGGCGGACTGGCGGGCGAGCGGCTACAGCGTGTGGTCGCTGTATGCGGCCTACCCGATCACGCCACACCTCAAGCTGGCGCTGAACATCGACAACCTCTTCGACCGGGGCTGCGAAGCCGATCGCCGCCGCCGAATTGCTGCGCGAGAAGCACACGGCCTACGACGTGGAGGTCTTTGAACAGCATTTTCAGCGGGCGTAGGCCGGGGCTCGCCGCCGCCTGGGCCTGGCGCCGCAGCCTGTGCGGGCAGGCGGGTGGGCAAGACAGCGTCTACTGCGCCACCACCACCCAGGCAAAACCCAGCACGATGCAGGCAATCCCGCCCACGAAGGCGGCGCTGCGGTCCGTGAGTACCCGTTGCCCATCACGCACAAAAGTCAGTGCGCCCGCTGCGCCGTGGATGCGGCCTTCGTTGTCGCCGCACTCGCCGCGCCAGCGCCCCAAGGTCAGTACATAGACAACTGCCTTGCCCGTGTAGAGGAAGACATAGTTGACCAGGACGTAGACAAACAGCTCAAGGAAGCCCTCCATGGGTGTGCGTACTCCTGTTGCAAGGCGGCCAGGCCGGGTGCCGGCCGGTCCTCGCATGGTAGCGCAGCCGCAGTTGCCGCAGCAGCACCCACCCTGTCATCCGACCGCCCAAAGCGCGGCGCCCGCATGCTGGCCGCCGTGGACGGCCCCGCGTGCCTGGCGGTGGCCAGAAGGCCTCGCCCGATCCTTTCCAGACTTTGCTTTTCGCCGCCTGCCGCATGGCGTGACCCTGGCGTTGCGGGCGAATGCTTGAGGCGGATGCAACTGCCCCCAGGCCGCGGTCAGTAGGCTGCGCTCACCGAGGCCCGCGTGCGTAGCTGTCCCTTGCGGCCGTCCAGGGTGTAGAGCACCGTCACGCCCACCTCGTCGTTCGTGCCCACTGCCACCGGGCAGCCTGCGGCAACGCCGGCCAGCACCGTTTCCTGCTTCATCCCGGCCGGCACGGCTTGGCCTGGCTGGAGGATGCGCTGCATGATCCAGTCCGTATCGGTTGTCAGGCGCTCCTGGCGGTATTGCTCGCGGATGGGGAACTCCATGCCCGTGCCGCTGGTGTTCTGCACCCGCACGCTGGTGGCGACCAGCCCTTTGGGCAAGCCGTTCGCACCGCCGCGAATGGCAAAGGGCACCAGGAAGTCGCTGCACGGGCTGGGGATCCGGTCCGTGAAGATGACGCCGGGCATGAGGTTGAGGTAGGGCGCGGCCTGCAGCTGCAGGCCGCTTTTCTCGCCTTCCTCCTGGCGTGCCTCGCTCAGCCAGCGGTCCAGCGGCCCCAGGTCGAGCAGCCGGCCCTCGCTGATGGGCCCCAGGTACAGCAGGTGCGGCGTGCCATGGGCGTTGACGCCCAGCGTGTGGCCGCCCGGGTACTGGCGCAAGTGGAGCTGGGTATTGCCCGGATCCGGATCGGTGGATGCCTGGGCCTGGAAGGTCCCGGGCATGGCCTTTTCGGCCCAGTCCAGCACCTGGGCTGCATCGCTGGCAGCGCCCAGGCCTTTGACGGCCAGGGGTGCGAACGAGCCCGGTGGGCGGCAGATGGCGATGTCGACGATGGGCCCCCACGAAGCAGGGTGCTCCGGGTAGGTGCCGCCCAGTGTGCCGCAGATGCCGTTGCCCCAACCCGTGCCCTGGCCCCAGCACTGCACATAGCCGCCGTGCAGGGCCACGCAGGCCGCCGTCTGCCCGGCGCTGATGGCGGTGGCAGTGGTGATGCCGGTGACCAGCCCGGTGGCGGCACCCCCCAGGGCCGTGCCCAATTGGCCATTGGTGTTGTTGCCCCAGCACCTCACGGTGCCATTGACCAGCAGGGCGCAGCTGAAGCCGTTGCCCACGGCGACGGCCTTGGCCGCCGCGCCCAGGTTCGCCACCTCGACCGGGCTGCGCTGGATGTCGCTGCCGGCCGGCGTGCCCAACTGACCATGGCTGTTGCGCCCCCAGCACGACACCTTGCCCTGCGCGCGCAGCACGCAGGCGTGGCCGTCGAAGAGCGCGACCTCGCGTGCATCGGTGATGCCGGGCACGGTGCGCGCCACGCGGGGTTCGTCCAGGCCGCCCGAGAGCTCGCTGCCCAGGCCGACGCAGACGACCTTGGCGTCCCACTGCACCACGCAGGTGACGCCCTGGCCGGCCGCGAGGTGCGCGGCCTTGTTCAGCCCCGCCACCGCGATGGGCGCTGCCGAGCTGGCGGCACTGCCGGCGCCCAGTTGCCCCCGGCTGCCGTCGCCCCAGCAGTAGGCATGGTTGTCGAGCAGGGCGCAGGCGTGCGTTGCGCCCACGGCCAGCTGCGTGAAGCGCCACATTCCTCCCACGCCCGGGCCGGCGGTGGTGGGGGCGTTGACCCCCAGTTGCGAAAAATCATTGTTGCCCCAGCAGCGCACGGTGCGGCCCGCCATCAGGGCGCAGCTGAACTCGCGCCCCGCCCGCACGTCGATCACCGTGTCGGGCGCCTGGTCCTGCATGGGCAGGCTGCCCCAGCAGGTGGGCTGGTGGGTGTCGGATACCGAGCAGCCGTGGCTGTGGCCCACGCTGATCGTGGTGGCCATGGATGCCGACGGCGTGAATACTGTGGTCAATAACAGGGCAGCGGTGGCAAACAGCTTCTGCAGAAGCTGTGGGGCGTGGAATATGCTGTTCATGGGAAGTCCTTCAGGGATGCCACGGGCCGATGGGTAAGCTGGTGAGCAGCAAGGGGCGTGTCGCTTTTTTTGCACGGAGCCGTGCTACACGGTTGGGCTCGGGATGACCTTGACGCGGGTGCGCAACTGCCCTTTTTTATTGCCGAGGGTGTAGAAAACGACCACATCCACGGTCTGTCCCAAAAGGTCAAACTTCGGGCAAGCATCCGTGCGGCCGAACAGCACGGGCTCTTCTTTCATCCCTGGGGGAATGGGCTCGCCCTCCCGGCGCATGCGTTGGGAAATCCAGTCTGTTTCGGAGGTCAGCACCGTCATGCGGTAGCGTTCCTGGACTGGGAACTCCATGAAGCCAGCGTCGCTTTCCACACGCACCGAGGTTGTTTTCAAGTCGGCTGGCAAACCGTTCACGCCACCCTTGATGGCGTGGGGAAGCACAAACCCATTGCATACATTGCCAAAGCTGATCTGGTGAATGATCGGCATCGCCTGTAGTTGCAGGCCACTCTTTTGGCCCTCGTCCTGGGTCGCTTTGCGCAGCCATTGGTACAAGGGCCCCAGATCGGCCATTTGCCCTGCGGTCAGGGGGCCTGCGTAGACGAGGTGCGGGGTTCCATGGCCGTTGATAGCCAACTGGTGGCCGCCTGGATACTCGCGCACGTAGAAATTGTCGATGTGCTCTGGCACGGTGGCTGTTGTCTGGGCAGTGAAGGTCTGCGGCATGGTTTTCTCGGCCCATTCCAGCACCTGGGCCGCGTCGCGCGCCGGGCCCAGGCCCTGGACCGCCATGGGCGCGGCCGAGCCCGGCACGCGGCAGATCGGGAGGTCGGGGTAAAGGCCGTAGGAGGCGGGAACACCCGGGTACAGCCCGCCTGGCACGCGACAGTAGGCGCTGCTCCAGCCTGTGCCTTCGCCCCAGCACTGCACATAGCCGCCTTCGAGCGCTGCACAGGCGGCGGTTTTTCCCGCGCTGATGGCGGTGGCATCGGTGATGCCGATGACCAGGCCGGTGGACGGAGTGGCGGTGTCGGGGCCCAGGCCGGTGCCCAATTGGCCATTGAAATGGGTGCCCCAGCATTTGACGGTGCCGTTGACGAGCAGGGCGCAGGTGTAGCCATTGCCTGCAGCCACGGACTTGGCCGCAGCGCCCAGGCCCGGGACCTCGACCGGGGTTGTGAGCGGGCCGCTGCCTGCGGGTACGCCCAGCTCGCCGTAGCGGTTGTTGCCCCAGCAGGAGACCTGACCTGCCACACGCAGCACGCAGGCGTGGCCGTCGAAGATAGATACCTCCAGTGCGTCGGTGATGCCGGGCACCGTTCGCGGCGTGCGTGGTTCCACATCAGCGCCCGCCAGGCCGCTGCCCGCGCCGACGCAGACGACGCTCCGGTCTGATCGCACCATGCAGGTGGCAGCATTGCCTGCCGCAATGTGTGAGATGCCCCTCAAGCCCGCCAGCACAGTGGCCTTGGCCACCGTGGTTCGGGCGGGCTCGCCCATCTGGCCCTGGCTGGCGTCGCCCCAGCAGTACGGTGCGCCGTAGGACAGTGCGCAGGCGTGCCGGGCCCCCACAGCGATCTGCTGCGCCTGCTCGGGCCCGCGCGCCCATTGGCCTTCGGGGTTGGTGGCCGATTCGCCCAGTTGCGAGAAGTCATTGTTGCCCCAGCATTTGACGATGCCGTTCAGCCGCGCGCAGCTGAAGTCGCGGCCCACCTGCACGTCCCTCACTGTAATGGTGCCCAGGGTAGGCAGTGGCAGGCTGCCCCAGCAGGTCACTTGATTGGTATCGGCCACCGAGCAGCCGTGCCCGTAGCCCATGCTCACGGTGGTGGCCATCGATGCCGAGGGCACAAAGGCAGCGGGCAGCGCCAGCGCAACGATGGCCAATGCCCTGCGCACCAGCCGTGGTGCACGCACCGGGGTGTGTCTGTCGTCCATGGTCCTCAACCTCTCGGGATGCTTTTGGGCGATTCTAGGAACGCGGCTTCCCCGGCGCGTGTGGCTGCGGTCACAGGCTTGGTGTAACGAAATGCGGCAGATGAGCCGGCTGCGGCGCTGCCGTGGCCCGCCCGACACGCACGCAGCGCCCTAGAATTCCCCCCAAAACACCGGCACCGCCGCGTTCTTGGGAGGGACCTACCGATGAGTTACACCCTGCAGCTGTGGGAAAAACCCGCCGATTGGCCGTGGCCGACCACCAAGAAGGAGGCCGACGCGCAGTTCGAGCGCGTCAGCGACAGCCCGCCGCCAGGGCAGAACCCCAAGTTCCTGGAGTGGGGCCGGGCGCTGCAGGAGCGCTACCCCGAAGCGATGGACGTGTGGCTGGACGGCAGCGAGGACGGTGTCACCGACGATGCCACGCTGGGTTTTGGCATCAACACCCGCACGGAGCATTGGGATGCGGCCTTCAACCTGGCTTGGGAGCAGGCCACCCGGCTGGGCCTGAACCTGTACGACCCGCAAAGCGGCGTGCACTACCTGGGCAATGGCGACACGCCCGAGGAGCCGGACCTGCAGGTCCGGCGCGCAGAGCAGGCGCGCGAGGCGGGTGATCTGGACACCGCCTGGGCCGAGTACCGCCACCATGCCGCGCGCGGCAATCCGCATGCCCAGTACGCGCTGGGCCGGGCGCTGCGCTTCGGCACGCTGGACCGGCGCCGCCACTTCGAACTGGCGGCCGCGCTGCAGATGATGGGCGCCTACGACCAGGCCACGCGCGCGGATGCGCAGGCCTTCTACGAGCGCTTCCCGGACGATGCCAAGGGGCGCATCCAGACCCTGCATGCGCGGCTCAAGTCCGCATCGGGTTCGCTGCTGCTGTCCATCATCGACAGCGAACGCAAGGCGTTGGACGAGGCCTTTGCGCGCACCGAGCAGATGATGCTCTACAGCCGAAAGCGCATCGAGGCCTCCGACGGCCTGGAGGCTGCGGCCCTGCAGGGCCACGAGGTGGCGGCCTTCCAGCGCGCGCTGGAGGCGGTGATCGGCTGGGAGCAGCCCAATTTCGAGAACGCGCGCTATTGGTGCCAGCGCGCCGTGGATTGGGACCACGAGCCCGCCAAGCGCCTGTTCGCGCTGATGCACGAGCGCGGTTGGGGCGGCCCGGTGGACATGGCCCTGGCCGCCAAGTGGAACGCCGCGGCCCAAGAGCAGCGGCAGCAGGAGCAAAGGCAGCGCCAGGCGAAGGAAGCGGCCGCATCCCCCGGCGGGCTGAGCCTGGCGCCCCTGGAGCCGGCCGCGCACGCGACCGCTCCCGTCGTGTGGACCGGTTCGGTCGCGCGCGACCTGGTGGGCTGGTTTGCGCGCGAGGGCAACCCGCATGCGGCCTACCATATGGGCACGCTGGACGAGCACGGCCGCGACGGCGGCGCGGTGAACCTGGCCCTGGCGCGCGACTGGTATGCCCAGGCGGCCGAGGCCGGCCACGCCGACGCGACCTACAACCTGGGGGTGGCCATCGAGAACGGCAGCGGCGGGCCCAGGGATAGGCTGGTGGCCCAGGCGCTCTTCATGCTGGCCAACACGCGCGGCACCACCGTGCGCGTGGACGCCCTGAAGATCGCGCCAAACGAACAAGGCCCTGTGCGCGCGCTGGTCGCGGCCCTGCGCGAACCCGGCCGCCTGCGCGCCGTGCTGCGCGAGAAGGGTTTGCAGGCTGGCGCCGGCAGCGCGGCAGGGCGGGGCGTTGCGCCCGCCGCTTCCGCCGTCGCAGGTGCGGCCAGCGGTGCAGCGATGGCAGGGTTGTCGGGCACCGACTGGGGCCGTGCTGGCGGCGGTGCCGCACCGCCGCAGGGTGGTGCATCGCCGTCGCCATCCTCCCCGCCCAGGCCCTCGCGCAACCGCGCCGACGAAGAAGACGATGAGGAGAACGGCACCCGCCGGGCCGGGGCGCGCCGCAGCGATGCATCCCGCAAGGGCACCTCTGTGCACCTGGGCCACCTGGGCCTGGTCATCGGCGCGGCCAGCGTGGTGCTGCTCATCGCCTCGGGCAAATCCGGCCCGAGCTTTCGCACGGGCATGTACATCCTGGGCTTGATCGCCGCCTTCGGCGCCTGGCGCACGGGGCGCGATTTCGACTGGGGCCCGGCCGCGCGCGCCCTGGTGGCCGCGGTGGCGGCCATCCCGCTGGTGGGCATGGCCGTGTGCATCTGGATGCTGATGAAGTCGTTTCGCGGGCGGGATTGAACCACCTGGGCTGCCCTGAGGCAACCCGGCACATGCATGCCCGGGCGCCGCAGCGCCGGGGATGCGTTCATTCAGGCCGGGATCAGGCCAGTGCCTTGCCGAATGTGGCGAGCAGGCGTGCCCAGGCGCGGTCGGCCTGGGCGGCGTCGTAGACCCGCGTATCAGGCGGGCACCAGCCGTGCGCGGCGGGGTAGACCTCCACCTCGGCCTGCAGCTTGGCGCTCTCGAACGCGGTGCGCAGGCTGGTCTTGGACTCGGGGTCCTTGGTGTCGTCGTTCTCGGCAATCGCAATCAGGTACTGCGCCTTGGTCTGCGCCACCAGGCGGTGGGGGCTGTCGGGCGCTGGCGTCACCATGGCGGCGCCATGGAAGCTCGCCACGGCACCCACGCGGCCCGCTGCCACCGTGGCCGTGCGCACTGCAATCGGCCCGCCCATGCAGTAGCCGGTGGTACCGATCTTGCGCGCCTTGTCCACCTCGGCCTGGGCGTCGAGCCAGGCCACGAAGGTCTTGCCGTCGCTCAGGTGCATGGCCGGCGTCAGGGCCTGCATCAGCGGCATCACCTCGGCAATCGGCGTCTGGCCGCCCTGTGGCGCGGTGGGCGCCTTCTTCTGCCGGTAGAAGGGGTTGACGACGAGCACGCTGTAACCCGACTCCGCCAGGCGCTTGCCCATCTGCCGGAAGGCCGGGCGCAGGCCGAATATGTCGGGCCATACCAGCACGCCGGGGGCCGGGCCAGAGGTCGGGGCGACGAAGTAGGCATCGCAGCTGCCGTCCGGCGTGGTGATGGTCACGTCACGCTCGGCCACCGCTGCGGCGTTGGCCACCGCCGGCAAGGTGGTCAGCAAACCGGCGGAAGCCGCCCACGCGGTGAAGTCGCGGCGGGTGTACTTGTGGAGATCGTCGTTGGAATCGCACATGGTAGGTCCAGCTCCTTTTCGGTCAAAACAAAACAGTTGCGGCAGGGCGTGCCATGGTACGTGACAAACATGAATGCTGCAGGCGTTTTGGCGCCGTTGCGCGGTGCCTTGAGGGCTGCCCAAATCACCCACAAACTGCATGGCAAACGCGGAATTGGCCGATTCCGGGGCTGCGCTTACGATGGTTGCGAGGGATTTTTTCCATCCAACAAACAAGAACGACCAGAACATGAGAGACAGGCTCCGCCCGGGAGCCTCCCTGCTGCCTGCGGCCAGTAATGCACCGCCTGGCAAGGCGCTTCGCACAGGGGAGGTGACGCCACTGACCAGCAGCGCCCATGCCGGCGCTCAGCCAAGCCGTCGTAAAAGCCCGCAGGAACTGGCCGCCCGGCAGCGGTATGCCGAGCTGCAGGTGCTGGACCAGATCCGCAGTGGCATGGGTGATGCCTATGCCTCGCGGGCGCGGCAGGCCCGGTTGAACCGGCTGCAGCGCGAAAGGCTTTCCGCCAGGAAGCTGCTGGCTTACCGCTTCGCGATTCCCGCCGTTGTAGCGCTGGTGTTTGTGCTTGGCGGCGTGTATGTCGAGCTGTCCCTGGGCGGGGGCTTCCGGGTCTTCGGCAGCGCCGCGTTGCGCGCTGCCATGCCTTGGGTGGTGGGTGCCCTGGTCCCGGTCTTCGTCTGGGCATTCTTTCGCTTTGAACGGGTCTTGCCCGAGCTGGCGCAAACCATTCCTGGCGCGTTCTTCCGCACGGTGATCGCGTACCCTTTCCTGGCGTTGATGTGCGCAGCAGCGATGGCCGCTGCGCTCTGGGGCTGGGTGGCTTACCTGGGGTGGATGGCCGGCACGCCGCAGCGCGTGGACGCGCGCGTGGTCTCGGTCGAAGTGCTGCGCAACTATGTTCCCTGCGGCCAGCATGCGCGCCTGGAGTTCCGTGGCACGGTTGCACGCATCTGCGTGGAGGATCGCCTGGCAGCCAAGGGCAATTGTTTGTGGTGCTGGCACCGGTATGCGCGGTGGGCCTGTATCTCCATGAAAGATCGACCGGGTCGATTCGAGCGCAGTACCCTACAGGGTTTGTGCGCTGGGTTTTCTTGTATCCCACGATGGTGGTGTTCATGGCGGGCTTTTTGATTTCCATCCCATGGGGATGGGCGGCCCTGCTGGGGTGGACCTTCGGCGCGCCTTCGCGCGTGGATGTGCGTGTCGCCTCGGTGCAGGTGCACGATGCAAGGAAGCGCAACTGCGATCAATCTGCCCGGCTTGAATTCAAGGGCGCTACGGCCCGCATCTGCCTGGATGGCCGACTTGCGGGAGCGGTGCCAGCAGCGGGCGATACGGTCGCTGTATCTGGCCGCGTTTCGCGGCTGGGCCTGCATGTGCAGCAGGTGCACGGCCGATGACCGGGCCTACTGGGCGCCTCACCGCGAGCAGTCGCGCCGCGCCGGGCCGGCGCTTTTCGGCAGCATCAGGCTGGTAAAGAGCGAGGCGGCCTGCCTGTATGGCTAGGCCTACGGCCAGCGCGGCAACATGTGCACGGCACGCACCACATGTGATTTCTGACCCGAGGCCAGGACTCGGGACTTGTTCTCAGGACGTCTCCAACACCTTGGCCCGCGCCCGCACCTGCCCCGCTTGCCCGTCGATGGTGAAATACAGCACCAGCTCCACGTCGGCGTCCCCGCGGATGATGGTGGCGGGACAGCCCGAGGCACGGCCCCTGTAAACGTCGGGTGATGGGGTGTATTGACTTTCCTCTGTCACGTTGGGCACATCCACATAGGTGTCGCCTTTGAGCAGCCGGATCGAGGTCGGCTTGAATCCGGCGGGCAGGGTATGGCCAGGGGTGGGGCTCACCATGAACCAGACATACAGGTTGTTGCAACTGGTCTGGGACGACTTGCCAAAGAAGTCCACGTTGACCGATACATGCTGCAGCTGCAAGCTGTTGCTGATGGGCGGCGTGACGGGCTGGGAGGCACGGGCTTGCCGTGCCCAGTGGGCAAGGCGGCCCAGGTCGCGCAGCTGGCCGCCGCTGTCGGGGCCCAGGTACATCAGGTGCGGGGTGCCGTGGCCGTTGACGGCGAGGTAGGTGTTGCCCGGGTAGGCGCGGACCAGGTAGTTTCCGATGCGACCGGGCAACGAGGGGAGGTTGAACTGGGGTGGAAAAGTCCTTGGAAGGCTGGCCTCTGCCCAGTCCAGCACCATGTTCGCATCGGCCAGCGGGCCAAGATCCTGCACTGCGTAGGGCGTGGCAGACACTCTACTGAAGCAGGCAGCGAGATTGGAAGTGGGATGGCTGTACTGCACGCCCGGGTAGTAAGCCCCTGCAGTATCGCACAGGCCGTCGCCGCGGCCGATGCCGGTGCCCCAGCAGTTGACATAGCCGCCGTCGAGTACCGCGCAGGCGTGTGTGGCGCCTGTGCTGATGGCGGTGGCATCGGTGATGCCCAGCACATTGCCCGTTTCCGGCGCGGCTGAATCACGGTGGTAGCCGATGCCCAACTGTGCGCCGGCGTTGCCGCCCCAGCATTTCACCGTTCCGTCGGTGAGCACGGCGCAGCTGTATCCGGGGCCCACGGCAACGGCCTTGGCCGCACCGCCCAGGCCCTGCACCTCCACCGGTGCGGTCACCGGCGTGGCACTGGCCGGCGTACCCAGCTCCCCCTGGGCATTGCTGCCCCAGCAGGCGATGGCGCCGGTCTTGCGCAGCACACAGGCGTGGCCGTCGAAGAGGGCCACGTCCACCGCATCGCCGATGCCCGGCACCCGCGTGCCCGTGCCGGGCGCGGGGGCCATGCCGCCCGGCGCGGTGAGCTGCGGGCTGCCGGTGCCGTAGCACCACACGCTGCCATCGCGCTTGACCGCGCAGGTGCTGCCGTTGCCGGCGGCCACACGGGTCACGTCGTACAGGCCTTCGGCATACGAGGCCTGGGCCGATGGCGTGGCGCTCACCGGCGCGCCGCGCTGGCCCCGGCTGCCATCGCCCCAGCAGTACACAACAGCGCCGCTGAGCGCGCAGGCATGGGTGGCGCCCACCGCCAACTGGGTGGCCTGCCGCACGCCTGCGATGGCCTGGCCCGGTGTGTCAGCCGTGGCCGGGCCGAACGAGAGGCTGCCCATGCTGCCCCAGCAGCTCACGGTTTCGTCCTTGCGCAGCGCGCAGTTGAAGCCCTTGCCCGCGCGCAGGTCGGCAATGCCTGCGCTGCTGGTCCTGGCCAGCGGCACGGCGCCCCAGCACTGGGCGACCCAGTCGTTGGAGACGGAGCACGAGGTGTCGTAGCCGGTGCTGAGCGTGGTGGCTTGGGCCGGCGCAGCGGCCAGAAGCAATAGGCTGGCGAGCAGGGCCCCAAGCCAGAGGAGGGGAGCTGGGAAGGTGTTGCGCATGGCGGCCGTTTTATCAGCTTTGCTGCCGTATGCACACACAAAAAAACACCTGGTCACGAATGGCCTGGCGCCCAGGCGCGGCACAATGCCGACCGGAATTTCCGTTTGCAAACCCTTCAATCCAAGCTGTCCCATGACGACCGAGCCCGTGCGCTAGCAACTGGTCCTCCAGTTTCCCGGCAGCTACTTCACCTCGCTGGACTAGGTGCATGCCTTTGAAGACCGCCTGATCGCCTGCATGCCTAAGAACGTGTTTACGATCTTTACGGGGCCGTGCGCAGTTGATAGCTCGGCTATCAACAAGTGCCGCAACGCCGCAGACCGCCCGGCAAGGCACTTGCCCGAAGGTTGGGGCGAAATCGGGCGATTGGACGCCCCGGCTGCTTGCATGGGCACGAGCCCATGCGGCGCACCCGAAGCATCCACTCATCCCGATTGCACCCCAACGCGGCCTCGCAAAGATCGTAAACACGTTCTAAACCTGCGATGTCGATGGACACGATGTCGGTTGGGGCACCGTCAACTTCTTCATCTACAGCGGCTATCCCAATGCGGCTTCCGGACCTTCAGGAAGTACCTGGGCACGCGCAAGGTGGATAAGAAGCTGCGGGTGGCGTTCCGCCAAGCCACGGGCGAGGACTTCACCAACCTGTGGCCCAAGAAAGACCCGCGGCCCTTCCACTACTCGCACGACTGAGCTTGCACCGGCCCGCAGCGGGCCGAGGGCGCGCCAGCACCCATTGCATTGCTGCACCCCATGCACGGCTCAACTGCAGCCAGCCCGATTGCTGGCGCGGGCACGCATGCCTACTCTTGGCGGATCCCAACCGCAAAAAGCAGGAAAGCCCGCATGGCACAGCAGCAACAACAGGTCGTCGTCATCCACGCAACCGGCGCCCCCGAGGTGATGCACCTTGAACAATTCACGGACATCCAGTCTCCCGGCCCTGGCGAGGTCTGGCTCACCCAGGCCGCCATCGGCGTGAACCCGCTCGATGTGAGCCAGCGCAAGGGTGCGGTGCGCATCGCCTTGCCCTCGGGCCTGGGGCTCGAAGGGGCGGGCACGGTGGCGGCCATTGGCACGGGAGTGACGAATGTCGCCGCGGGCGACCGCGTGGCCTATGCCACGGGGCCGCTCGGGGCCTATGCGAGTGCGCGGCGCTTCCCGGCGGACCGGCTGGTGAAGCTGCCGGATGCGCTGTCGTTCGACGACGCGGCGGCCGTGCTGTTCAAGGGCATCACGGTGCAGTACCTGCTCAAGACGACGTACGCCGTGGGGCCGGGCACGCGCATCGTGCTCTACGGGGCGGCGGGCGGGCTGGGGCAGATCATGGCGGCCTGGGCGCGGCACTTGGGGGCCTTCGTGATCGGCGTGGTGTCCAAGGCCGAGAGCGTGGAGCGCGCGCGGGCCGCGGGCTGCCACGAGGTCTTCGTCTTCGACCCGGCCACGCTGGCCGCGCAGGTGAAGCAGGCCACAGGGGGCCAGGGCGCAGACGTGGTGTACGACCCCATCGGCCGCGTGTCGCTGGAGGCCTCGCTCGACAGCCTGCGCCCGCGCGGGCTGTTCGTGTCGTTCGGCGCACTCTCGGGCGCGCCGGCGCCCATCGACATGGGCACGCTCAATGCCAAGGGCTCGCTGTTTGCCACGCGCCCCTCGCTGGCGGCGCACACCGCCATGGCGGCCGAGTACCAGGAGCGGGCGCGCGACGTGCTCGATGCGGTGGCGGCCGGCATCGTCCGGCCCCAGGTTTGGCGCCGCTACCCGCTGGCCGAAGTGGCGCAGGCGCATGCGGACCTGGAGCAGGGGCGTTCTCAGGGCGCGATTGTGCTGGTGCCTTGACTGGGCGGGATGGGGCATGGCGTACAGTCCCCGTGACTGCTTTGCGAATACCCCATGGACCTGCTCGACAGCCAACACGCCGATGAACTTGCCACGCTGCTCGCACTGCATGCCGAGGGCTCGTTCGCGGCTGCAGGGCGGGCGCTGAACAAGCACCCCTCTGTCCTCTCCAAGCGCCTGGCCGCGCTGGAAGCACGCCTGGGCGTGCGCCTGGTGGAGCGCACCACGCGCCAGCTGCGCTTTACCGACGATGGGCTGCGCCTGGTCGAGAAAGTGCGCCATGCCGCGCTCTTGATCGCCGAGGCCGAGAAAGAGGCCGCGCAGGGCGCGCGCGAGGTGCGTGGGCGCCTGCGCCTTTCCATGCCCGCTGCGATGGGGCGAAGGTGGCTGGGGCCTGTTAGCCCTATTTTCGGGGATCGCGTTGCCCGGCCTGGGGGCTGGATTCTAGTCACCCGTGCGCAGCAAGGTGTGCACCTTGCAAGCGCGGGCAACGCCGCAGACGGCCCCCAGGCCGGGCAACCCGAAGGGAAGGCCCTTGCCGGCGCGCCACTCGTCGTTGCGCTCCTTGCCTGTGCACATGCACACGCGGCGTCGCGTGCCTAGATTGGCACGCCGACAAGGGCCTTCGCGACCCCGAAAATAGGGCTAACAGGCCCCACCTCATGGTCGCGGGCTTTGCCATGGCCCACCCCGAGGTGCTGGTGAAGGTGGAGTACGCCGAGCGCTTTGTCGATGTGGTGGCCGAGCACTTCGACGCAGCCATCCGCATCGGCGAGCTGGAAGACAGCCGCCTGGTCGCCACACGGCTGTGCGAGCACCGCCGCATCCTGTGCGCGGCGCCGGCCTACCTGCAGCGCCATGGCACGCCGCAGGTGCCGGGCGATCTTGCGCAGCACAACTGCCTGGGCTTCACGGGGTTGCGCTCGTACCCCGAATGGCGCCTCACGCGCGATGGTGTGACCGAATCGGTGCAGATACAGGGCACCCTCATCAGCAACGACAACGAGGCCCTGCAGGCCGCCGCGCGCCTGGGCCTGGGCATCATGGCCGCGGGCGATTGGCTGGTCAGTCCCGACATCGCTGCAGGCCACCTGGTGCCGGTGCTGGCACCCTGGGGGCTCAATGCGCATGCCGGCATCTACCTGGTGCGGCCTTCGGGGCGCTTCAGCACGGCGGCCATGGCCGCGTTCAAGGCGTGGATGGTGGGGCAGTTCGCGCAGGGGGCGCCGTGGCGGTTGTGATGAATACGCCATGGAGCAACGACTTCTCACATTCCTGCCCCGGGCGGTGGGCATACTCGGCTCCATGAAAGCATTTCTGTTCGGCCTGGCGGTGTCGGCCGCGGCCCTGGCTGCGGTGGCGCAGCCGGCGGCTGGCCCGCGCGATCAGCCCATCGAAGCGCGCGGCCCGTTCGGCCCGCTCAAGGGCAGCCTGCTGGGCGCGCCCGCGCCAGCGGGCGCGCCGGTGGTGCTCATCGTGCCCGGTTCGGGTCCCACGGATCGCAACGGCAACAACCCCCTGGGGGTGAACGCCGCCACCTACCGGCTGCTGGCGCAGGGCCTGGCGGCCCGGGGCATTGCCAGCGTGCGCATCGACAAGCGCGGCATGTTCGAGAGCAGCAAGGCCGTGGCCGATGCCAACGCCGTCACCATTCCCGACTACGTGGCCGACGTGCACAGCTGGGTGGGCGCCATCCGCCGCAGCACCGGCGTGCCCTGCGTCTGGGTGCTGGGGCACAGCGAAGGCGGCATGGTGGCGCTGGCGGCCCTGCAAGGCAGAGAGGCCGCGAGCGGCATCTGCGGCCTGGTGCTGGCGGCCACGCCCGGCCGCCCCGTGGGCCAGGTGCTGCGCGACCAGTTGCGCGCCAACCCGGCCAACGCCCCCATCCTGGATCAGGCGCTGGCGGCCATCACCCGGCTGGAGGGAGGTGCCCGTGTAGACCCGGCCAGCCTGCACCCTGCCTTGCAGCCCTTGTTCAACGAGGCGGTGCAGGGCTTTCTGATCAGCGCCTTCGCGCAAGACCCGGCCAAGCTCATCGCGGCTGCGCAAAAGCCTGTGCTGGTGCTGCAGGGCGAGCGCGACCTCCAGGTGGCCGTGCAGGACGCGCGCCTGCTGGCCCAGGCCAACCCGAATGCCCAACTGGTGCTGCTGCCCGACACCAACCACGTGCTCAAGGCCGTGCCCACGGACGATGCCGCCGCCAACATGGCGACCTATGCCAACCCGGGCCAGCCGCTGGCGCCGGGCGTGGTGGACGCCATAGTGCGCTTTGTCACCGCGCCGGGCAAGGCCAGACCATGATGGGCCGTACCAGGGAGGCAACGCCATGGGTGTGAGCAGCAGCCCCACCTGGAAGCAGCTCGAAGCGCGCTGGGACCAGGGCTTCGACACCTTGCTGCGCGAGGAGCAGGAGGCCATTGCCCTCTGGTGGCTGGAAGCCGAAACCATGAACGGCACACTTAACCAGTTCTACTGGAACAGCTCGGGCGACCTGGCCTTGCTGGCGCGCGATGGCCTGCGCAGCCTGGGCATGACTATCACCCTGGCTGCACTGGGTTCCACGCTGGCCTATTTCGGTGCCACCTACCCTTTGGACCGTGATGTGCGCATGGCCGTGCTGGAGGTGATCGAGGCGCAGCATGGCGAGGAGGTGTTCACACCCGCATCGCAGATCATCCAGGACTTGCCGGAGGACTTCGTGCAGGCGGCCATGGAGCGGCTGGCCGGGCTGTATGCGCGGGAGTCGGCATGACGCGAGATAACCCGGTGGACTGGTGGCGCGGTGCGCATGGCACCAAGCCCCGCGGCGCTGTTGGCCGATCAACCATTCTTCTGGAGAAGCTTGTGAAACGATGCATTTCTGCGCTGGCCTTGTGCCTTCCTCTGCTCGCTTTAGCGGGCGAGCTGTCCATATCCTGCGTGGGTGAAGAGTCGCCCAACTGCCCGGTGGTGGTCGACGTGACATTGCGGCAGGAGCGGCTTACGGCGGAGTTCCAGGTGGGTGCCGCAGCAGGCGGTTCCACGGCCACCATACTGAACTTCTGTGGTTATGAAGGAAGCGCCGCGAACATCTACTACGGTGAGTGGGTGGCCAACCAGAAATGCGTGGTGGGCGGGAAGTTTCGCGTGCTCAATGGCGAGCTGACCAAGCAGCAATTGGCCGACGGTGCCATGCGCTTTGAAATTCACACCGTGATGGCCTTCTGCGACAACTCGCTGGGATCCGCTCGGTGCTCTCTCGTGAAAAGATGAAGGACAGGTGCATTTGCAGTGGCTTGATTGAGCACTCAAGCCGCTGATACCTTGGCTGCTGCAGATCAGGGGTAAGCACGGGTAACAGGCGGTGCTCCGCGTTGCGCAGCGCGCAGGGCCATGGGTACTACTATGGGGGGCGCGCAGGCACACCATGTCGATTTGGCCTGCCGTCGTTCGTCGTGTGGATACGGGGTGCCGCGATAGACGGGCACGTCACCGGGGGGTGTAGGCCCGAATCAACCTCACAGGAGCAAGCTATGTCTTACATCGATGGTTTCGTGATCGCAGTCCCCACCGCCAACCAGCAGAAGTTCATTGAGCACGCGCGCCAGTTCGACCCGATCTTCATCGAGCTGGGCGCCATCCGGGTGATCGAGGGCTGGGGCGATGATGTCCCCGACGGCAAGCTCACCGATTTCCGCCGCGCGGTGCAGGCCACGGCCGAGGAGACGGTGGCCTTTTCGTGGGTCGAATGGCCTGACAAGGTCACGCGCGACGCGGGCATGAAGAAGATGATGGAAGACCCGCGCATGGACCCAGCCAACCCCGGCAACCCGCCGATGCCCTTCGACGGCAAGCGCATGATCTTCGGCGGCTTCGAGCAGGTGGTTGAAGTGAAGGCCTGAGGGCGGTAGCTTTGCGCGCCCACGTCGGATGCGCTGGGCAACGCACGTCTACTTTTTGGTGCGAAGGGCGCGTTGGCGGTGGCGGCAGCGCCCGGCGGCTGTTGGCATACTGTCGGCTTGCCGAGCCGCGCTCTTCGCGGCCAGTATGGCGGCAATCGGCCAACGGCCGCTGACCGCAAGCCCAATCCGCAAGTCATGTCCAGGGGGAATCAGTGTCTAGGATATCTCGCAAGATCCAGTTCATCCAGCAGGTTTTGCGGGATACATCACGTTAGAAAATGCCAAAACGCCGCGTCAAAAAAGTAAGCTGGGAAATTGAGAGCGAGCGTCTTTTGGTCACTTCTGCGATGAAGCGCCGCACTGAGAAATTGCGCCTGCTACGGGCAGCTACCTCGCTTTCGGAGCTGGAAAAGGCAACAACCCAGGAAGAAGTCTTCTACGCAGTCGCACAGGCCGCTTTCGGTGCATACGACTTGGAGAAGTTTGTGGAAGCAGAGGCAATCGCCCAAAGAGCGCTCGAAGTCTCGCAGTCGTTCCAAGACGACTGGAACTATGGCAACGCCATGTTCGCAGGGCACACTGTTCGTGGTCTTCTTGCGCTACGCCGCGGAGATGTGGAGCAAGCTGTACAAGCGCTTCACGCGTCAGCCCAGAACACGGGATCTCCACAACTGGCATCGTTCGGGCCAACGATGCGACTCGCCAAACTACTCGTAGAGCTCGGCAAAAAAGATGAGGTCATTGCTTTTCTGCATCAGTGTCTTTCGTTCTGGACGATGGGAAACACCTGGGTAGATGTTTGGGAGAAGAAAATTCGGCACGGCAAAGTGCCAAATTTCCTCATGCACCTTCATACATGAACAAGGTCAGACCGGGCACCACCATGTCCTGCCGTTCGACCGCGGGACGGGCTCACCCCGCAGCGCTGCGCAGCGCCTGCTCCACATCCGCCGCCAGCAGCTCGGCCCCTTCGGCACCGATGGCCAGCCGCACGATGCCTTGCCGGATGTGGCAATACGCCCGCCGGGCCTGCTCGGCCTCGGGGTAGTAGCCGGCCAGGCTGTGCACGCCGCCCCAGCTGGCGCCGATGCGAAAGACCTCAAGCGCATCGAAGAACTGGTGCACCTGCGCCGCCGATGCCAGCCGGGGCACGAAGGACAGCACGCACCCGCCGCCCTGGAACGAGGCGGCCCAGCGTGCATGCCCTTCGTCGCCGGGGCGGGGCGGGAACATCACGCGCTCCACATAGGTGTTGCTGGCCAGCCTGCCGGCCACGGCCAGTGCCGATGCGCACTGGTGCGCATAGCGCAGCGCCAGGGTGTCCAGCCCCCGCAGCACGAGAAAGCAGTCGTCGGGGCCCACGGCCTGGCCGAGCACGCTCTGGGCGGTGCGCAGCTTTTCGTAGAGGGCGCGGCTGTCGGTGGCGATGGCGCCCAGCAGCAGGTCGGAGTGGCCGCCCAAGAGCTTGGATGCCGCCTCCACCACGATGTCGATGCCCGCGGGCACGCCCTGAAAGCCCAGGGGCGATGCCCAGCTGTTGTCCAGCACGGTCAGGATGCCGGCCGCCCGCGCGGCGCGCACGATGGCCGGTAGGTCCTGCATCTCCATGGTCAGGGAGCCGGGCGACTCCAGGAAGATGAGTTTCGTGTTCGGCTTGAAGCGTTCTGCCAGCTCCGCCCCGGCGCTGGGATCAAAGGTCTCGCACTCCACGCCGAAGCGCTGCAGGTAGTCGCTGGCAAAGCTGCGCAGCGGGCCGTAGGCCGAGTCCGCGATGAGCACATGGTCGCCCGCGCCCAGCAGCGCCAGCGCCACCTGGCACAGCGCGGACTGGCCCGAGGGCGTGACGATGCAGTGGCTGGCGCCTTCGAGCCGGGCGATGCGTTCTTCCAGCATGCGCGTGGTCGGCGTGCCGGTGATGCCGTAGGTGTAGCCGTCGAACAGGCGCTCCTTGCGCGTGGTGAAGTCCGCGACGTTGTCGAACAGCACGGTGGATGCGCGCCAGACGGCGGGTGACAGGCTCTGGAAGCCTTCGGTGTGCTTGCCGGTTGCTGGGGTGGGGTCTTTCATTTGCTCGTCTGTGTTCATTCAGGCTTGATGCCAAGGTCGGAGACGACTTTGGCCCATTTCGCCGCCTCGGCGCGGATGAAGGCCATGGTGTCGTCGGGCGCCTTGCTGCGCAGGTTGATGGCCAGGCTGGAGATGCGCGCCTGCACCTGCTTGTCCGCGAGTGCCTTGGCGGTGGAGGCATGCAGCCTGTCGACGATGGGCCTGGGCGTCTTGGCCGGCACGACCAGTGCCCACCACTGCCCGAAGTCCAGGCTGGACAGGCGCAACTCGCTCGCGGCGGGGACGTGGGGCAACTGCGCAATGCGGCGGCTGCCCGTGGCCATCAGCGGAACGATCTTGCCCGCGCCCAGCAGGGCGCTGGCGCTGGCCAGCGTGCAGAAGTGGCCAGCAACGAGGCCCGCCGCAACGTCGGTGAGGGCAGGGGCGGAACCCTTGTAGGGGATCTGGTCGAAAGGGACTTTGGTCTCCTTGGCGAACAGCCCCGCCGCCAGGTGGCTGATGCTGCCGTTGCCGCTGGTGGCCAGGGTGAACGGGTCTGCGGCCTTGCGTGCATCGGCCAGGAAGTTCTGGAACTGCCCCTCCCTGTACTTCTGCGCACTGACGAACAGCACCAGCGGCGAGTCGCCCAGCAGGGAGACGGCGGCCGTGTCGTTCATGAGGTCGTAGGACACCTTCTGGAACACCGAGGGCGCAATCGCATGCGCCAGTTCGATCACCGAGGCCGTGTACCCGTCGGCCGGGGACTTGGCCATGGCATCCACGCCCAGGCGGCCCGATGCGCCGGGCCGGTTGTCCACCACCACGGGCTTGCCCAGGAGGTCGCCCAGGTTCTGCCCCACCGCGCGGGCCAGTACATCCGTGCTGCCGCCGGCCGACCACGGAACGATCAGTTTGACCGGCCGGTCGGGATAGGCTGCGTTCGCCCAGGTCCTGCCCCACGGCAGGAGGGAGCCCATGGCGGTTGCAGCAATACCTGCGAGTGCATTGCGGCGATTCAAAGAGTCGTTCATACGGATTACCACGCCCATCGATTGTGATTTGAAAAACCGGAGGAAATGAAAATCCCTGTCCGGCGCCTTGGTGCGTACTCTAAAATCGCCATCAATTACAATCAATGACTCAAATGGAGTCATCGATGTGCAAACCTGATAGGTGATCCATGAACTTCCGCCAGGTTGAAGCCTTTCGCGCCGTGATGGTCACCGGCTCCGCCTCGCGCGCGGCGGACTTGCTGCAGATCACCCAGCCGGCCATCAGCCGCAGCATTCTGGAGCTGGAAAAACTCACGGGCTTCCAGCTGTTCGACCGCATCCGCGGCCGCCTGGTGCCCACGGCCGAGGGACAGCTGTTCTTTCGCGATGTGGAGAGCAGCTTCCAGGGGCTGGACCGGCTGCGCGTGAGCGCGGCGCGCATCCGCGACTTCGGCACGGGCGACATCCGCATGGCCAGCCTGGCGGCCATGGGCTCGACCCTGGTGCCGCATGCGCTGCGCCTGTTCCGCGAGCGCCACCCCTCGATCGCGGTGACGCTGCAGGTGGGCGCGTCATCCTCCGTGCGGGAGCTGGTGATGGGCAACCGCTTCGACGTGGGCCTTGCCGCCGACGAGATCGATGTCACGGGCCTGGAGCACCAGCTGTTTGCCACGCCCAAGGCGGTGTGTGCCATGCCCGCGGGGCACCGCCTGGCCGAGCGCGAGGTGGTCACGCCCGAGGACCTGGCGGGCGAGCCCTTCATCGCCCTGGCGCCCGAGGACACCGTGCGCCGCAAGCTGGACAAGGTGTTCGCGGCCAAGGCCGTGCGCCCCCGGGTGGTGGCCGAGACGCCCAACTCCTCCACCGTCTGCGCGCTGGCCATGGAGGGGCTGGGCGTGGGCCTGGTGAACCCCTATGCGGCCGACGGCTATGCCGCGCGCGGGGTGGTGTTCCGCCCGTTCTCGGCGGCGGTGCACTTTCGCACCCTGCTGATCTTTCGTCCGGACTTGCCCAAGTCGCGCATCGTGCGCGACCTGGCGGCCTGCCTGTTCGAGGCGCGCAACCTACGGGCCGACCGGCTGGTGCATTGAATGCACCCTCTGAATCGCGTCGCGCCTTCACCCCTCTCTCGACTCGCTGTGCGAGTCGGCAGGGGGACGCCCCCGGTGCGGCGGGGCGGCCCTTGCACGGGGGCACTGGCCTTGTTCGCGCCAGTTTCAAGCGATGGCGCACGTTGCCATAAAGAGCAGGGCTTGTTTGGCCAACCGGGGCTATCAGGTTTGGTAATGGCAGGTGCCATCGGCGTCAATGTTTTCATGGGGTGGCTGGCCGTACAGTGCCTGCAGCCCTGATCGATGCCTGTTTTTAAACACCTGGCGGCCTTTCAAAGGCCGTGCTGCCGCATATTCGGGTGAATTTATTTTGGCGCAATAGGTAATGGCTTGGGGTGGTTTTTGGATAACCCAGGGCCACAACGCACCATTTGCCTGGCACCGTGAACGCCGACTAGCTAGTGTAATCTGCAGGGGTCGCTTTGGAGTGAAATCGGGCCGACGAATTCGGAATGTTGGCGCCCCCGCTGCTTGCATGGGCATGCGCCCATGCGGCGCATCCGAAGCAGCCATTCATCCCGAGTGCACTCCAACGCGGCTGCAAAAAGACCTTGAACAGGTTCTCAAGGATGCGCGCTTCAAGGACGTGATCGTGGCCTACCGCCCCATGCCGCTGGACGGCCTGCCCATGAGCGGCCATGGGCCGGGCGCCGCGGGCATGTACATGGTGCCACCCACAGCGGCGTGACCCTGGCGCCCTTGCTGGGCAGGCATGCGGCGCAGGAGGTTCTCAGCAGCGAGCGGCTGGCCGCGCTGGCGAAGTACCGGCCGGAACGTTTTCTGTAAGCGCTGCTGGCGCTGCGTTCACGCACCCCGCGCCCGCGCATGGTGCTGCGCCAGGTGCAGCCGGTCCTCCAGTGTGGAGAACACCACGGCGAAGACCATGCCCACCAGGGCGCCGAGCACGGTGTCCAGCACGCGCGCCAGAGGCATGCCGGCTGCCGCGCCGGGCGCGGCCAGCGAGGTCATGAGCAGGGCCATGGGCGTCACGAAGACCTGGCCCAGTGCGTAGTTGGCGCCGATCACCACCTCGGTGACCAGTTGCAGCACGATCACGGCCGCCAGCAGCGGCCAGAACGTGGGGTGCTGGGCCAGCACCAGCCAGGCCAGTGCCGCTCCGGCCACGGTGCCGGCGGTGCGCTGCACCGCGCGGTGCATGGCCAGGTGCAGGTGGCTGCCCTGCAGCACCGCCATGGCGCCGATGGCGGCCCAGGCCGGGTGCTGCCAGCCGGCAGCCAGGGCCAGCATGCCAGCGCTGGCGGTGCACAGGGCGGTGCGCGCCAACGCCGCCCACGGGGGCAGTGGCGTGGGGCAGGCTGCGGCCAACGGGGCGGCGGGCGCGGGCACCTCGGCGCGCAGCCGGTCGCTCGCGCGGCACACGCACCAGGCCACGGCCACCCCTGCCAGCGTGAAGAGCACGCGCTCGGCGGCGGCCTGCCAGCCGTCCACCGGGCCAATGGCGGCGCAGCCTGCGAAGACGAAGATGACCGCGCCCGGGGCGCCCAGGCGCCAATGGCCCGCCAGCCAGGTCACGGCACCGGCCAGCAGCCCCAGGCACAGCAGCAGGGCGGCCGGCGCGGCGCCCGCCAGCGCGGCCACGGACATGAGTGCGACCGAAGCTATGAGCAGCAGGCCCGCCTGCAGCACGGCGGGCATGCGCTGGCCTGCCGGCGCAAAGCGCCCGAACAGCGCCGCCAGGGCACCCAGTGCCGGAAAGCCTTGCAGGTGCGCCCAGGGCGACCAATGGGTGGCGCCCACGGCAATCAGCACCGCCAGGCCGGTCTGCAGGCCGGCCACGGCGGCATTGCGCACCGAGGCCGGGGGCGTGATGGCGCAGGCCTCGCGCAGCCGCGCGGGGGCGAGCAGGTGGGTTACGGCAGCCAGGTGGCTGTGCGATGGGTGGTGTGCATGCATGGGTGGCTCCATCAGGCCGTGGCTGCAATGCGGGCTTCGATGCGTTCGAAGGCGCGCAGCAGGGTCAACGCGTCCTGCTCGCCAATGTCGGCCAGCAGCTCCGATTCAATGGCCTGCAGTTGTTTGCGCAGGGCGGCCACGGTGCGGCGGCCGGCGGTGCTCAGGTGCACCAGCTTCACGCGGCGGTCCTCGGGGTGGGGGCGGCGCTCGATCAGGCCGCGCTCCGCCAATATGTCGAGCAGCCGCACCAGGCTGGAGCCATCGAGCCCCACGGCCGCCGCCAGCGCGCTTTGCGAGACACCGCTGTCGCTGCCCAGCTCGTGCAGGTGCATCAGCGGTGCCCAGGTGGCATCGCTCAGGCCGCTGGCAGAGAGGCGCGCATCCAGCGCCTGGCGCCAGCGCCTTGCCAGGCCCACCAGGCGGATGCCAATGCGGTGGCGCGGATCGGGGAGGTCTTCTTTCATGGGGAATGATTTTATCACAATCATTTGAATTCAAATAATTGTGATGCTAATGGTGTGGCTGCCCAGGCTGGCTCCTGTTACCGTTGCATGCACCGGGGGGCAGGGGGCGGGGCCTTCTCTTGGCCTATCATGTAATCACGAGCAAGCCGCCCGATGCCGCATCGGTCATCGGCCCGCCCACCAGAACATCGAACCGGCGGCCTTCCGCCCAAGCCCGTCCATCCATGCCCTCTCTTTCGTCGCCTCCGGCCGCAACCACGTCGTCCCACGCCTTCGTCCCCGAGACCCGCTTTGGCCTGTGGTTCCTGTCCACAGAGACCTGGCGCGTGCATGTTTTGCAGCGTGCCCTCAACGACCTGCAGGCCCTGGCGCCCGACCTGCCCAAGGGCGGTGCGGTGCTGGATATCGGCACTGGCCAGGGCCATTCGCTGCCTGAATTGGCCGAGCGCTTTCGCCCCAGCCAGATCCATGCGCTCGACCCCGAGCCGGACTTCGCCGAGCGCTGCGGCGCCATGCGCGAGGCGGCCAGTGCCCCCGTCACGCTGCACCATGCGCATGCCGAGAAGATCCCGCTGCCCGATGCCTCGGTGGACCTGGTGCTGTGCCACCAGACGCTGCACCACATCGTGGACCAGCAGAGCGCGCTGGCCGAGATCTTTCGCGTGCTCAAGCCCGGCGGCCACGTGCTGCTGGCCGAGAGCACGCGCGCCTATATCCACAGCTGGGTGATCCGGCTGCTGTTTCGCCACCCCATGCACGTGCAGCGCAGCGCGCCGGAGTTCCTGGCCATGCTGGGCGAGGCCGGCTTCGAGGTGAAGCCTGAGCATGTGAGCACGCCCTACCTGTGGTGGAGCCGCAAGGACCTGGGCGCCTTCGAGTGGCTGGGCTTTGGCGTGCCCAAGGTGCGCGAGGAAACCCTGCTCAATGCCGTAGCGCGCAAACCACTTTGAGGAGCCAAGCACCATGCAGATCAAACTCGCCAGCGTCCTCGTGGACGACCAGGAAAAGGCCCTGAAGTTCTACACGGAGCAGCTGGGCTTCGTGAAGGACAAGGACATTCCCATGGGCACGTTCCGCTGGCTCACCGTGAACTCGCCCGACGGGGCCGAGGGCGTGGAGCTGGTGCTCGAACCCATGGCCTTTGCACCAGCGGCCACGTACCAGCGCGCACTGTTCGAGGCGGGCATCCCTGCCACGGCCTTCATCACCAAGGCCTGGCGGGCGACTACGCGCGGCTCAAGGCCGGCGGTGTGGTGTTCCGTGGCGAGCCGATGCGCGCGGGGCCGATCACCATGGTGCTGCTGGAAGATACCTGCGGCAACCTGATCAACCTCGTTCAGCCGGATGCGCCATGAGTGAGGGCACACGGTGCATGCGGCCCCGGGGCAAGCCGATCTAAGCGGGCGCTCCCAGCGCCTTGATCACCGCCGCATGCGCCATCGCCAGCTCGGGCGAGGTGTGGAAATGCTTCTGGTAGTGGCTTGAAAAATCCGCCTCGGCCGATTGCTCGAGCTTGAGCATCTCGCGCACGCGCCGGGCCACGATGTGGGGCGCTTCGGCCGCGTCGGCATTGCCGGGCTCCATGGCCTCGTCGAGCATCACGATCAGGCGGCTCAGCGGCTCCAGCCAGCGCATGGACTCGGCGTACGCCATGACCTGCAGGAATTCGCCGGCCGACTGGCGGCCGTGCAGCTTTTCGTAGTCGCGCCGCTCCAGCTCGATCAGGTGACGGTGCAGGCCCAGCAGGGCGGTGCGCAGGGCGGCGCATTGTTCAGGGGTGGTGGCAGTGGTGGTCGTCATGGGCGGAGGATCTGGAATGGGTCTGCCGCATGATCGCACGGCCCGGGGCCTCAATCCTTTGTCTTGGCGAAGTCCACCAGTTTCGCGTACTGCGCGGTGCCGCTGCGCATCAGCGCGGCCAGGTCGACTTGAGTCCCTGGCTCAACTGCTGGGCCAGGCGGGCGGCAGGGTCTTTGGCGCGGCCATGGCGAACCAGCCCACAAGGTCGTAGCCCTTGAGCAGCGGGTGCTCGGCCAGGGGGGGCACATGGGGCCGTGACGGGTGGCGCGCGGCGCTGGTGATGCCCAGGGGCACGACGCGGCCGCTCTGGACGAATCATCCGCGGGGGCATGTGAGGCGTTGTCTAAGATGACGCCGCCACAACAACACAGATGTCGAAAGGGAGACCCATGCAGGGAGTGTCGAAAAAGCGGGCCGCCGCTGCCATTGCCGCCATGGCGATGTGTGCTGCCACTGCGTTTGCGCAGAACACTATGGACATGGAGGCCAGGAGCCGTGGCGTCTTCGTCGACGCGCCAGCCCCCCTGGGTGCCCTTGCGGGCGGCAGCTCCACGAATGCGGCGGCCAAGAAGCGCGGCGGCTTCCAGCCTGCATCGGCCGAGTCCCTGCGTTTTGCCAAGCTGGAGGCCCTGCCGGTGAGCCGCGAGTCCGGCCCGCTGGACATGCGGCGCTGGACCCTCTCCGCCCTGGTGGACAAGGGCACGGGGAGCATCGACTACTACGTGCACTACTACGAGATCTACGGCGCAAGCGGCTGGAAATCCCTGTCCGCGGCGCAGACGGACGCGAGCGAGGGCCTGAAGGTCGGCCGCCTCAGCGCGCGCATGGTGTCGTGCTTGAACGGCTGCTTCTTCTCGGAAGAACTGTTCATCGATCTCACGCCCGGCGTGGTGGAGCGGGCCAGGACGCAGCCGCTGCGCATACAGCTGTCGGGGCCGGGCGCCGCCCCCGCCCTGATCGAGCTGGACGCGCAGACCGTGAACGACCTGGTGGCCCGTGCGGGTGTGGAGAGTGCCAAGTACCGCCGCGTGAGCGCGCCTGCCGCAGCAATGCCTGCGCCCGCGGCCGTGGCCGTGCCGCCCGGCCAGGCCCTGGTGGCCGATGAGCTGCAAGAGCTCTCAAAGCTGCGGGCCGACGGCACCATCACCGAGCAGGAATTCCAGAACCTCAAGGCGAAGCTGCTGGCCAGATGAGCCGCGGCCAGCGTGCGCTCGGGCCTGATTGAGCCCGGCCGGCAGCGGTGCAAGACACCGCCAGCGCCTGGCCGGCCATTGGTTCATTGCAGCCGCCGCGCCTGCGCCTATGATCCAGAGATGGCAGAAGATCGAACGTTCCACCCCGCAGGCTGCAGCACCGCCCCACCGCCGTGCGCTGCGCTGCCCGTGCGGCGTGCGATGCCGCAAGTGCGAAAGAGGGCGGAAATCTAGCCATGTCTTTCCCGGTGCCCCCTGTGGTGCCCAAGCGTCTCAGTACCTTCCCGACGTTGTGGGCGTTTCTGTTCAGCCGCAGGCGCTTTGCCGACATGGCGACCGCGCACGACCTGGCCATCATCGTCCAGCCCGCAGACCAGCTAGCGCGCTACAAGGCCGGAGCCTGGAGCTCAGGCACCGAGCTGGAGGCCATGCGCCAGGCATCGCTCGCGCGCCTGCTGCGCACGCGCACCCAGTTCTGGCGTTCGGGCCTGGCCATCGTGGGCGTGTTCATGCTGTTGGTCATCATGTACTCGGGCCTGGGCCGGCCGCTGGAGCTGGTCTTTCCGGACGACATGGGCAAGGTGCTGGCCGCCCTGGGCGCCATCTTCGCCACCTGGGGCTCGGTGATCCAGCTCACGGGCGTGGAGTCGTGGTCCGGCGAGAGTGCCGACGAAAAGCTGCGCAGCATGCTGTTCCAGACCATGTTCGTGCTGGGCGGGGCGTTTGCGCTGATTGGGGTGCTGTGGTGATGATTGCGCGGCCATTCGCGACACCCCTCCCCAAGTAGCCCGCCCTGTGCGGGCTTCTTTTTGGCCGCTGCTTCGGTCAGGTTGAGGGCCTTGGAGCGCGGCGCAGCCCTGCCTGCGCATATATGCAGATCCTGTGCGGCCAACCTGCCGGCGTGGACAGTGGCGAGCCGATCCACTCGTCCCGTTGGAGGGCTGCCAATGAACCTTTTCAAGCTGGCCTGGCCTGGCGCTGCCGATGACCAGGAGGATATGTCCGAGCAGCAGGTCATCACGTCGGCCCACGCCTGGCGCGGCGCCGGTGGAGGGCGGGGGGCTGCTTCAGGCATGCGGCTTGATACCGACGCTGGACGGCGCGAACTGGCGCTGGAACAGGAGGTGCAGCGGCTTGTAGAGATCAACCCTGCCAGCCGTGAGAGGCTGCGCGCGCTGGCGCAGTTCAACCTGTCCCAGCCGGTCATCGAGCAGAAGCCTGTGGACCGGGAGGCGCAGTACATGGCGCTGGGCTATGCGACTGCCGATGCCACTGGCAACGCGCGGTTCGACGCCAATCTGGAACAGCGCCTGAATGCGCGGACGCAAAAGGCGCGTCCTGACGCCGTGATAGGCGAGCGCATCGTGCAGCGCTACAACCCCAATTCTGAGCGCGAGCGCGTGGCCGCCGAAGAAAAGGAAATGCGTGCCTTGCGCGCCGATGCCCGCCAGCGCGCCGCAGCGCAGGAGATGCCGTCCGTGGTGCGAGGGCTGGCGCAGGGTGCGGGTGGGCTCTATGCAACCGCCATGGGCGCAGCAGGCCTGGCGGGTGAATTGACCGGTAGCGAGGATCTGCGCGATTGGGGTCTGGAGGGGTACCGGGAGACCATGCGCGGCGTCAACAACATCGGTCTTGCCCCGGGCTTCACCGGCATCCGCAACACGGGCGATGCAGTGGAATAGGCGCTGGAGAACAGCGGCTATGCAGGTTTTCAGGCGGCGACCACCATCCTGTCGGCCGGCATGGGCGGCCTGATCGCCAACACCGTGGGCAAGAAGGCGCTGGGAGAGGCGGTCGGCATTGCCTTGAACAGCACCGTTCAGACCTTTGGTTCTGTCTTTGGTGAGGCGGTTGAAGAGGCGCGCAGGACTGGCAAATCCCTCGATCTCTCCACGATGCTGGCCGGTGCCACGGTCTCCACCGCCATCGACACGCTTGCGGATCGGATAGGCCTGAACGCCCGGAGCACCCAGGCATTCAAAGGCAACGCGCTGGAACGCCTGGGCAAGTCCGTGGGCATCCAGATGGCCGTGCAGGGAGGGACCGAGGCTGTGCAGCGTGTGCCTGAAGAGTTGGGCGCTGGCCGAGATCCGCTTCGTAAGGGAACTGGCGCCCAGTATGTGGATGACTTCGCAGCCGGCGCCCTGTTCGGTGCCCATGCCGGCACGGTGGGCGGCTTGCGCGGTGGCGAGCCAACTGGAGCGTCGGCCCAGCCTGGAGCACACAGGGCCGATGTGCCAATGGTTGGGGAGCAGCACACCACGCCAACCCCACCAGTGCATGCCGAACAGGCTTCTGCATTGCCTGAGGACTACTTGCCCATGCCTTCCGACCTGCTGCCTGATCGCGCCCTGGGCGGGGTCGAGCGCGCGAACCCGCCAGCGGCGCAAGGGGGCTCTGAGCTTGCGATGGTAAGCGAGCCTGCCGCGCACATGGCACGGGCAACAATGGATCCTCAGGGGGGTGCAGCGCAAGCCGAGCCGGCTCAGGAAGTGGCCCAACCTATGGCCGCCGCTGTCCTGCGGATGGACACGCAGCCCACCGGCACGCTGGCCGTGACGGGATATCCGGCGCTCATCCGCGACGCCTTGTTGCAGGCGGGTGTTGCTGCTTAGGATATCTTCCCAAGATCCCAAGGCGCTTTGGTGGCGCCCCGAAGTGCCAAGCGCGCCTGGGGGATATTGTCGCCCCTTGCGCAGGCTCTGGACGCAGGTTCAGGGCGCCAGGGGCCTGTCTTGCCGGTCGCATCCCCTGCCTTGACTCCTTCGCATCCGGGAATGGTTTTGTTGGATGGAGGCTCGCTGGCGGTAACGGGCGGTGATCCTGCCGAAATTGTGGATCAACTCCTTCGGGCTGGGATCGGAGAGACTGAGCGGTTGCAAATTCCAGGAGGGGTGCTGGTGCCGCCAGGCAGTGTCCAGAAAGTGCTGCAGATTTTCTCGGCGACAGGTGCTGAAAAGCTTGTGCCAGCGCGCTCTGGTTTTCACAATGGTGCACAGGCATTCGATGGGCCGCCTGCCTGGCCCATGCATGCATTGCCGCCAGGGCCGGTTTTTGCGAATCGATTTCCCGACGACGCAAGCGAGCTTCGCGATGTGCCGGCCTTGACGACAGACCAAGCGTTGAGAATGCCTGCAAATGTTCTCTATGTGGTCAAGGAAAATGGTGCGTTGATCATGGCGCGCAAACCGCACGATCCGGGAGGTTTTGGCCATGTTGATCTGGCACGAGGAGAAAAGGTCATTGCCGCCGGTGAAGCCAAGGTGCTGTGGGGAACTGTCAAGTACATCGATAACGCATCAGGCCACTACCTCCCCAACGGAGACGCAGCGGCGGCGGCCGCAGTCAAGGCCTTTCGCAACCATGGCTTCCAAGTTTCTGATGAAAGATACATCAACAAAATCTTTGACTTCAAGAGCAGGAAATGGGTGAAGAAATGAATGATCTCATCGTCGAAAATTTCAATACGTTGTGTCAAAAATTCCGCTCTGTGAACTACGCTGAAACCGGCGAAGATGAGATGGAGCCTTTGTACGAGGAACTGCTAGGTCTTTTGCAGCGTAACGCTCAGCACCGCCAGCAGTTGGCGCAGCTCCTTATGGACGACATCCGTCGGCAGCGGTATGGCGGGCGGCAGGGCGAGATATGCTTTTCGGATACCGCCATAGGGTATTGCATGCGAGAACTTCGTTGGCCGGAAATCCTGGCGTTTGCTCAGCAGGAGAATTTCGAGTTCCACTCCAGAAAGATGTCAACCGCCTTGCATAGCATTTTGGAGGCTTACGACGATGAATGGCCAGATGCAGTATTTTTCCGTCGCTTCGGTGGCGGCAGGGATGCTTTGGGCGGTTGAGTTTTCTGATTTGTGATCGCCCGTTTTTGGAGTGTCCTGTGCCCAGGGGCAATTTCGTCTGCACCCGATAAACCCAAGTAGGATTGAGATGGATCGCTACGCAGGCAAATCCTTTTTGAGGCTGCTGGACAGCTACTTTCTGGATGTGATCGGCCAGTTGGGGGAGGCTCAGAACGCTGCACTGGTTGCCATGCAGCCGCGATTGGCCGCGGTGTACCGCGACCGGGGGTCGTAGCAGGAGATCGTGGCCAGGCAGATGGATTTTCCACCGGGCGTGACCGATCGGGTGCAGATGTTCTCGAGCAGCTACCAGGAGGTATGCCAGATAAATCGGCTGCAGCCCGATGCGCTCGCCTTTGTGGCGTCTTTCGTCCGCCAGAATTTTTCCGACATCTGATGGGGAATCCGATGAGCCAAGCCCGCCAAGTGCGGGCTTTTTTTTCTCTTGGCGTGCCGTGAAACGCCACCATCTTCATCACTCCTCTCGACTTGGCGGGCTTTTGAAACGGCGGCATATATGCCACCCCTTCAGCGCGGTCGCCTCTTCGCGGACATTGCTTTCACGGGCGATGTGCCCGGTGTCAGCAACCACCACTGCCTCTGGCCCGCACGGGCCATGCCGAAGAAGGATAGACCGCACCATGAACGCCACCGACAGCAGCAGCAACAGCAACCACTCCACCTTCGTGGCCAGCCAGGAACCCGGCGAGGGCGCCGCCAGCGCAATGGATGCCGAGGACCAGATGGCGCAGGCGCTGGATGCGCTGCGCCAGGAGCGTGCGGAAACGGGTGGGGATGCACAAGCGCCAACCGCCGCGATGCCGGCAGGCCCCGACGGGGGCATGCCCGCAGTCATGGGGGTGGGCGCCGATTCTGCTGGCACCGATGCGGCGCAGGCCCGTGCGCACCAAGCCGCTGCGCAGCAAGCCGGCAGGGATGGCCGCCCCGACCCCGCCGAGCAGCTGCGCCGCACGCAGGAAGAGCTGCACAAGGCGCGCAGCGAGATGGGCCGCGTGGGCCAGCTCAACCGCTACCTGAACCAGGCGCGGGCCGAGCGCGACCGCCTGCTGCAGGAGAACGCCCAGCTCAAGGGAAGCGGCAAGGCCGCGCCGGGCGCTGCCGCTGATGGATCCGCCGCCGCTGCCCGGCTGGCCGAACTGTCCCAGAAGGTGCAGCAGTTCCCCGAACTGCAGGGGCTGGTGGGCGCCGTACAGCAGGCCCTGCAGGCCGTGGATGCCAAGGCCGAGACGGTGGCCGAGCAGACCGCCGCCCGCATGGTCGAGCCGCTGCACGGCCTGCGCGCCGAGCACGAGCAGCGTGCCCAGGAGCAACGCAGCGCCGCCTACCAAGCCGCGATGCAGACCTTCGAGGCCACCTACCCGAACGCGGTGGAGGTGGTGCGCAGCGCCGACTTCAGCGCCTGGATCGGCACGCAGCCGCAGCCCATCCAGGCAGCCTTCTACCAGGGGCAGGACCCGGGCGAGGCCATCGCCGTGATGGACGCCTACGACGCCCATCTGCGCCGCGCGGGCCGCGCACCCATTGCCCGCTACCCCCAGCAGCCGGCCGCCCAGCGCGCGAGTGCCAATGCCGCGCGGCTGCAATCGGCGGCGGGCCTGCCTTCGCGCGCCAGCGGCGCCAAGGGCGGCCTGCCGCCTGAGGACGACTTCGAGGCGTCGCTGGATTTCTTTCGGCGCCAGCGCCTGAACCGCGCGGGCTGACTGACGGCCCGCTACGGCAGTGCGCCCTCCCGGCGCTGCGGCCACCCGCAGCGCCTGGAACACCCACACCCCAATTTCCCGATGAGGAGCAATCGACATGACCGTTTACGGTGACATCACCCCCCGTACCGCCGCCTATGCGGTGGACAAGATGCTGGAGCGTGCCCAGCCCTCCCTGAACATGGCCAAGTTCGCCGTGGTGACGGCCGTGCCCAAGGGCAAGACCAAGGTGGTCAAGTGGCGCCGCTATGGCCGCCTGGCGCCCACCACCACGCCGCTGACCGAGGGCGTGACGCCCGTGCAGGGCAACATCACCAGCACCGACGTGTCGGCCAACCTGGAGCAGTATGGCCAGCGCGTGCAGATCACCGACGTGATCGCCGACACGCACGAGGACCCGGTGCTCAGCGAGCTGAGCGCCTCGCTGGGCGAGACCGCGGGCCAGACGCAGGAGCTGATCCTCTACAACACCATCAAGGCCGGCACGCAGGTGCTGTATGCCAACGGCGTGGCGCGCAACGCGGTGAACACCACGATGACGGCCAACGTGGCACGCCGCGCCATCCGCCAGCTCAAGGCGCAGGACGCGCGGCCGCTGACCACCGTGCTCAACGCCACCGACGGCGTGGGCACGCTGCCCATTCCGCCGTGCTACGTGTGCTTCGTGCACCCCAACGTGGAGATGGATCTGCAGAACCCCGCGTTCTTCCCGGCCGGCTACACGCGCATCCAGAACTACGGCACCTTCAAGCCGCTGTGCGAGAACGAGATCGGCTCGTTCGAAAACATCCGCTTCGTCTCGTCCACGCTGTACGCGCCGCTGGCCAACGCCGGCAACGCCACGCTCAATGGCATGCTGGGCGGCACGGCGGTGGATGTGTACCAGTCGGTCATCGTGGGCAAGGAGGCCTATGCCACGGTGAACCTGTCGGCATCGGGCTCGGGCCTTACGCCCATCGTGGTCAACCCCAAGCCCAGCGACAGCGACCCCATGGGCCAGCGCGGGCACGTGGCTTTCAAGATGTGGTCGGCGGCGGCCATCCTGAACGACGCCTGGATGACCCGCATCGAGCACGGCGTGTCTTCGTGACGCCTGCCTGAAACCCCGGGGCAGGCATGCAGCCTGCCCCTTCATTCATTCACCGAACAAGGAACACCCATGGCAAAAGCACCCGTCAAGGCCGCCGCATTGGCCGAACCCATCGCCGGCACCGACACCGACATCGACGTGGCCGTGCAGCAGCATGGCTTCTCGGGCCAGACCTGCGAGATCAAGCTCTTCAAGGGCGAACTGCACGAGCCGCAGCAGCCTTTCTTCGGGCTCAACAACTACCAGATCCAGATCCAGCGCGAGCGCTGGGTGCGCGTGCCGGTGGAGATGGCCGACCACATCGAAGGCCTGGCCTATACGGTGCGCGAAGCCGACCCCGAGGAGCCCGAGAACATCGACAAGATGCGCTGGGTCGAGAAGCCGCGCTTCCCCCTCCAACGCAAGAGCTGAGCGGGGAGGGCGCACACCATGAACTTCCTGCAACTGGCCCGGGCCGTCAAGCGCGAAAGCGGCTTGTCCGGCGGCCCACCGGCCTCGGCCAGCACGGCCAGTGGCGACGATGCCCGCGTGTTCGAGTGGGTGAACTGGGCCTGGCGCGACATTGCGTTGGCGCACGAGTCCTGGTTGTTCCGCCGTGGCGAGGCGCTGGGCCAGGTGCCCGCAGGCACCCTGGTAATGGTGCCCGAGGCCGCGGCCCCGGGCTTTGCGCTGGCCGACTTTGCGGCCTGGAAGCCCGCGGCCGACGGCTACCGCCCCAGCGCCTGGCGCGTGGCCGATGGCCAGGTGAGCGAGCATGCGCTGGCCTGGCTCGATTACGAGGCGTTTCGCCGGCGTTTCCTCACCGGAGCGCACGCACCGGGCGCATTGCAGTACTGGAGCATGGCGCCCGGTGGCGAGTTGCTGGTGGGCCCCACGCCCGATGCGGCGCACATGGTGCGGGCCGCCTATGTCAAGGACGTGGCCAGCCTGGTGCTCGATGCCGACGAGCCGGCCCTGCCGGCGCGCTTCCATCCCCTGATCGTCTGGCGCGCGCTGCGCGAATATGGCGGCTTCGATGCCGCCAGCGAGGTCTACCAGCGTGCCGAGCAGAACTACAGCATGGGCTTTCCGGCGCTGGCGCAGTCGCAGCTGCCACGCCTCGGCTTTGGCGCGAGGCCTTTGGCATGACGGGCGAAGTGCGCATGCCTGCGCTCAAGACCCAGTACTTCCCGCTGTCCGGGGGGCTCGATGCCGAGTCCGCGCAGCTCACGCTGCGCCCGGGCATGGTCACGGGCGCGATCAACTACGAGAGCTCGGCCCTGGAGGGCTATGAGCGCATCGGCGGCTACGAGCGCTTTGACGGCCGGCCCCGGCCCAGCGATGCGGTCTACAAGTGCCTGCGCGCCGCCACCGCCTTCACGGGGGTTGCCGTCGGGAACACGGTGACGGGCGCGACCTCGGGCGCCACGGCGGTGGTGCTGTTGCTGCGCACCGCGGCGCAGATGGTGGTGACCCGGCTCTCGGGTGTGTTCGCCGTGGGCGAGGCACTCACCGTGGCAGGCAGCGCCGTGGGTGTGTTCGATGGCGATGCCTCGGACATCGATGGCTTTGACGACAACGCCTTTGCGGCGCTGGCCGCCGACCACTACCGCACGGCCATTGGCGCTGTGCCAGGGTCGGGGCCGATCCGGGGCATCGCCGTATTGAACGGCACCGTCTACGCCTGGCGCGACAACCTGGCTGCCACCGCCTGCAGCGTCTACAAGAGCGCTGCCACCGGCTGGGCGCCGGTGTTCCACCACCACGAGCTGGCCTTCAGCGGTGGCAGCGGGGCCGAGCCCGCGGTGGGGGCCAACATCACCAAGGGCGCGGTGTCCGCCATCGTCAAGCGCGTGGTGGTGGAGTCGGGGACCTGGCAGGCCGGCACGGCCAAGGGGCGCTTCATCATCAGCGCGCCTTCGGGCGGGGCGTTCACCGCGGGGGCCTTCACGGCCGGTGTGACAGCCGTGGCCGGCGGGGCCGAGGCGGCCATCACCCAACTGCCCGGTGGTCGGCTTGATGCCGTGGTCTACAACTTCAACGGCCGGGCAGGCCAGCAGCGCATCTACGGCGCCGATGGCGTGAACCGCGGCTTTGAGTTCGATGGCGAGCTGCTGGTGCCGCTGGCCACCGGCATGGCGGTGGACAAGCCCGTGCACTGCGTGGCGCACAAGAACCACCTGTTCTTCAGCTTCGAGGGCTCGGTACAGCACAGCGCCGTGGGCGATCCGTACCGCTGGTCCGCCGTGGTGGGCGCGGCCGAGATTGCAGCCGGCGACGTGGTCACCGGCTTCCAGGTACTGCCGTCCGACGCCGAGGGCGGCGCGCTCATGGTGTTTGCGGCCGAGCGCACCTGGGTGCTGTACGGCAGCAGCAGTGCCGACTGGCGCTTCGTGAACTTTGCCGACGACGTGGGCGCGCAGCGCGGCAGCGTGCAGAACCTGGGCCGCGTGCTGGTGTTCGATACGCTGGGCGTGGCGGTAGTCAGCGCCACACAGGCCTTCGGCAACTTCGAGCGGCTGCCGCTGTCCTCGCGCATCCAGCGCCTGCTCAAGGCGCGGCAGGTCACGGCCTCGGTGGTCAACCGCGCCGACAAGCGCATGCGCCTTTTCTTCGCTACGGGCGAGAGCCTGAGCGTGACGCCCATCCCCACGCAGGACGGCGGCAGCGCGCTGGCCTTCATGCCCATCGACTACGGCCGCAGCGTGCGCTGCACCTGCGATGCCGTGGTGGGCGGTGAGCACCGCAACTTCTTCGGCAGCGACGATGGTTTCGTCTATGAGGCCGACCGTGGCCGCAGCTTCGACGGCGCCCCGATCCAGGCCTATATGCGCCTGGCCTTCAACCACGCCCGGAGCCCGATGGAGAAAAAGCGCTTTCGGCGCGCCGACCTGGAAAGCAAGAACCGCAGCGCCTGCCGCCTGCTGGTGCAGGGCGAGTACAGCCTGGGCAAGCCCGATGTGGGCCTGACCGACGTGGTGCCAGTGCTGCAGAGCGCCGGCGGCGCCTATTACAGCGTGAGCAACTATGGCCAGAGCTACTACAGCGTGCCGGCCAACGTGCTCTCCAAGGTGCGCCTGGACGGCGTGGGCACCGACCTCAGCCTGAACATCGTGAGCAGCGCGCGCGACGAGCTGCCCCACACCCTGCAAAGCGTGTCCATCGTGTACACGCCCCGGCGCCTGGACCGGTAACCCTCCCACAAAGGAACAGCAGCCCCATGGCCAATACCTACTACCACCGCGTCTTCAACCCGCTGCCCGGCCAGCGGGTGGACGAGCAGGTCCTCAAGGACGAATTCCAGCGCATCGAGCTGGGTTTCGACGGCGTGGCCACCAAGGCCGGGCAGACCGATGCCGGCCTGGCAACCAAGGCCAACCTCGCCGGCGGCAACGCCTTCACGGGCGATCAGTCCATGGCCGGCAACCTCACGGTGGCTGGCGCCGTCACCGCCAACACGCCGTTGCCCCCGGGCGACAACAGCCAGGCCCTGGCCAGCACGAACTGGGTGCAGGCATGGGTCAGCGCCCGGGCCGGCGAGACCATTGGCCTGCCCGTGGCACCGGTGCAGGCCCGGCCGCTGGCGCTGTTCGTGGTCCAGGGCGTGCACCAGTGGGCGCCGGTGCAATCGCGCAGCAAGGTTTTCTATCTTTCAGGAGCTTGATCGACATGGCCAACGGACGCCTTTTTGCACTGGACCTGGCTGCGGCCACGGCCACCACCCTCTACCAGCCCGCCACGCAGACTGCCACACTCACGCTGTCGCTGGTCAACCGCAACACCTGGGCCGTGCTGGCCCGCGTGGCCCTGGCGGCTGCGGCCACGCCCACCGATGCGGAGTGGATCGAGTACGACGTGTACCTGCCGCCCTCGGGCGTGCTGGAGCGCACGGCCATTGTGGTCGGGCCGGGCCAGTACTTGGTGGCCCGGGCCAGCGCGGCCGGGGTATCGGCCGTGGGCTTCGGCTTCGAGGAATAGGCGGCACCCGCCGGGCTGCGGGCGCTGTCGCCTCTATGCAACGGCACCTCGGTCCCACCCGAACGGGTGGGGGCCGGGCCTTAAACCGTTGCGCCAGCACGCGCAACCCGCATCAGGGTGGGTATTTGTGTATTTTTGTAACGGTAAAACTGCCGCTGCAAAGGGTCTTTCTGAGATAATTGCATTGCGCGTACATTGCGCGCGTTCAATCCATCAATGCATTCGGGAGAGGGCCGTGCGCGCTGCGTTCGCCGTTCGGGCGTGGGCTGCGATAGCACCAGGCCTGCAAAGTCAGGAGCAATGGCTGCAGTGGGCAGACGCACCGGTGTGCCCCGTGGGGGACACGGCGGTCGAGCTGCCCCGTGTGCCGGCCATGGCGCGGCGCCGCCTGGGCCACCTGGCCAAGATGGCCGTCTCCGTGGCCGACAGCGTGCTGCCGCCCGAAGAGGGTGCCGACATTCCGGTTGTCTGGGCCTCGCGCTATGGCGATGCCGACAAGGCCCTGGGCCTGCTGCGCTCGCAGGCGCAGGATGAACCCCTGTCGCCCACGGCCTTCGGCCTGTCGGTGCACAACGCCGTGGGCGCCCAGCACTCCATCCTGCGCGGCATGCGCGCCAACGCGGTCTGCGTGGCGTCCTCGCACTGCGCGCCCGAGGCCGGCATCGTCGAGGCCGTCGGCCTGCTGAGCGATGCCCAGGCGCCCGCCGAGGTGCTGCTGGTCTGCTACGACGAACCCCTGCGGACCGACTACGCAGCCTTCCACGACGAGCCCGCCGCGCAGTACGCCTGGGCCGTGCGCCTTGCGCCCCTGCAGGCCGGCGAAGCAGGCTTTGCGCTGCACGCAGTCGACGGTGAGGGCCCGGCTGCGGAGCAAGGCGCGCCTTCCGGCCTGCCGCATTCGGAGGTCGGCGTGCCTTCCGGCCTGCCGCATTCGGAGGGCGGCGCGCCTTCCGGCCTGCCGCATGGGCTCGATGCGCTGCATTTTCTGCTGCAGGGCGAGCGCCAGAGCCTGGTGCATGGCCATGCAACGGGCCAATGGATGTGGGAGCGTGTACATGCGTGAAGCGATCAACCGGGCCTGGCGCATCGTGGCCACGGGTTTCTGCTTTTCCGTGTTCGGCCTGGGCGGTATCGTGCTGGGCATCGTGGTGTGCCCCGTGGTCATGCTCTTCGTGCGCGGGGCCGCGCGCCAGCAGCAGCTGTGCCAGACCATCATCCACCACTGCTTTCGCTGGTTCGTGGGCCTCATGAACTTCGTGGGCGTGATCTCCTACGAGGTGCATGGCCGCGAGCGCCTGCAGCGCCGAGGCCTTCTGATCCTGGCCAACCACCCCTCGCTGATCGATGTGGTGTTCCTGATCTCCTTCGTGCGCCATGCGGACTGCATCGTCAAGGAGGCGCTGTCGCGCAACCCCTTCACGCGCGGCCCCATCCGCGCGGCGGGCTTCATCACCAACGGCGATGGCGCTGGCCTGCTGGAGGACTGCGTGCGCTCGCTCAGGGACGGCAACAACCTCATCATCTTCCCCGAGGGCACGCGCACGCCGCTGCACGGCAACGCCAAGCTGCAGCGCGGCGCGGCCCACGTGGCGGTGAAGGGCCGCATCGACATCACGCCCGTGCACATCCACAGCAGCCTGCCCATGCTGAGCAAGGGCACGCCCTGGTGGAGGGTGCCCGTGCGCAAGCCGCACGTCACCATCGAGGTGCGGCCCGACATCGCGGTGGAAGAATTCTGTGACTCGGCTGCCAGCGATTCCCTGGCTGCGCGCCATGTGACCGAGCACCTGTCCGTACAACTTTTCAAGGGACCTGCCTGTGCTTCAACTTGAGCAAGAAATCAAGGAAATCATCATCTCCAGCCTGGCGCTGGAAGACATCGCGCCAGACGACATCGATCCCGCCGCACCGCTGTTCGTCGAGGGCCTGGGCCTGGATTCCATCGACGCGCTGGAGCTCGGCCTGGCCTTGCAAAAGCGCTATGGCCTGAGCATGTCGGCCGACTCGGAGCAGACGCGCAAGCACTTTGGCAGCGTGCAGGCGCTGGCCGCCTTCGTGGCCGCCAGCCGCACGCACTGAAGGCGGGCGGCATTCACGGAAAACCTGACATGAACAAAGAAGCCATTTACGAACGCATCGCCGCCATCCTGCAGGAGACGTTTGAAATCGACGCTGCGCGCATCACGCCCGAGGCCCGCCTGTACGACGACCTGGACATCGACAGCATCGATGCCGTGGACCTGATCGTGCAGCTCAAGCCCTGGGTGGGCAAGCGCCTGAACGCCGACGCCTTCAAGTCCGTGCGCACTGTGCAGGACGTGGTCGACGCACTGCACCGGCTGGTGAACGACGCTTCCGCCTCCACGGCCTGAGCGGGGCCGGCTGCAAGCACGCAAGCATGCCCGCCATGCACAAGCTTGTGACCGCCGTGCTGGTGGTGCTGACGGTGCTGTACCCGCTGGGCGTGTACCTGGCCATGGGCCACGTGGCGCCGCAGTGGCTGGCCGTGCTGCTGGTGCTGCTGGCCATGGCGCGCGCCGTGGTCACGCGCCAGCGCTTCTGGTGGGCCGTGGCCTCGGGCGCAGCGGTGCTGGCCCTGGCCGCCTGGTGGCAGGGCGATGCGCTGGCCGTCAAGCTCTATCCGGTGTTGGTCAACGCCGTGCTGCTGGTGGTGTTCGCGGTGAGCCTGCGCTACCCGCCCACGGTGATCGAGCGCCTGGCCCGGCTGACCGCGCCGGACCTGCCCCCGTCCGGCGTGCGCTACACCCGCAAGGTCACCGCCGTGTGGTGCGCGTTCTTCGTGGCCAACGGCGCTGCCGCGGCCTATACCGCCGCCTTCAGCAGCAATGCCACCTGGGCGCTGTACAACGGGCTCATCGCCTATGTGCTGATGGGCTGCCTCATGGGGGGTGAATGGTGCGTGCGCCAGTGGGTGAAACGCCGCGGCGCCATGGCCTGAGCCCGGCCCAAGAAACTGCTTTCCCTGTTCCAACAACTCCAAGAATCCAGGAATCGAGCAAGGTGACTACTTTCTCCGCATTGTCCGACGTGGCCCTGCCGCAGGCCCGTGCCGCCGCGCACGGGGTTGCAGCCACCGGCGGGCGCACCGTGACGCATGCCGACTGGGTGCGCAGCGTGCAGGCCTGGTGCGCAGCCTTCCGGCAGGTGCAGGGCACCGAGGTGGGCCTGTATTTCGACGACCCGCTGGCCTTTGCCGCAGCCCTGTGGGGCGCCTGGCATGCGGGCAAGACCCCGGTGCTGGCCAGCGACCTGCAGCCCCACACCCTGGCGCATCTGCTGCCCCAGGTGCAGGCCTGTGCAGGCCAACTGCCCGGTGCCATCCAGCCCGACGAGTCCGGCGCCCTGGCGGTGGTGCTGCAGCCCCTGTCGTTGCGTGCGGCGCAGGTGGTGCTGTTCACCTCGGGCTCCACGGGCGTGCCCGAGCGCATTGCCAAGCACCTGTCGCAGCTCGATGCCGAGGTGCATGCGCTGCAGGCCGTGTTCGGCCCCCTGGCCCGGGATGCGCCGGGCCTGCGCACGCTGGCCACCGTGTCGCACCAGCACATCTACGGCCTGCTGTTCCGCGTGCTGTGGCCGCTGGCCGCAGGGCGGCTGCTGGGCATGGAGTTCGCGCGCTACCCCGAGGAACTGGTGGCCCAGCTCTCGCAGCCCGGGCCCACGCTGCTCATCTCCAGCCCCGCCAGGCTCGGCCGCTTGCCGGAGCAGCTTGGCTGGGCGGCCGCGTCGCAGGGCCTGCGCGGCATCTTCTCGTCGGGCGGCCCGCTGCCGCCCGAGGCCTCGGCGCATGCGCTGGCCTTGCTCGGCCATTCCCCCACCGAGGTCTTCGGCAGCTCCGAAACCGGCGGCATCGCCTGGCGCCGCCGTGCGGAGCAGGGCGATGCCTGGCAACCCCTGCCGGGCGTGCAGGTGCGCCTGGCCGACAGCGGCTGCCTGTCGGTGCGCTCGGGCCACCTGCCCGATGCCGAGGCCTGGTGGGAGACGGCCGACCGCGCCCTGCCGCAAGACGGTGGCGATGGCGGTGCCGGCTTCGTGCTGCAGGGCCGGGCCGACCGCATTGCCAAGATCGCCGAAAAGCGCATCTCGCTGACCGCCATGGAAAACGCGCTGCTGGCCAGCGGCTGGGTGGCCGCGGCCCGGGCCGTGGTGCTGCAAGCGTCGCCCGCCGCCGCACGCGTGGGCATGGTGCTGGCGCTCAACGGCGCCGGTTGGCAGGCACTTCAGCAGCAGGGCCGCAAGCAGATGGGCGCCGCGCTGCGTACCCTGCTCGAACCCGTGGTGGACCGCGTGGCCCTGCCGCGCAGCTGGCGCTATGTGGCCGCGCTGCCGCAGAACGCGCAGGGCAAGACCACGCAGCACGACCTGCTGGACCTGTTCCGCCCGCTCATGCCCGCGCCTGAGTGGACCGAGCGCAGCGAACACCAGGCCACGGCCACCCTGCTGGTCGACCCCGGCCTGCGCGTGCTGGACGGCCACTTCCCTGGCGCGCCCATCGTGCCCGGCGTGGCGCAGCTGCACTGGGTGGTCACGCTGGGTCAGCAGGCCTTCGGCATCCCGGCCGCATTTTTGCGTGCCGAGGTGGTCAAGTTCCAGCAGCCCATCCTGCCCGGTACCCGCGTGCAGGTGCAGTTGCAATGGGTGCCCGACAAGGGCCAGCTGCAGTTCGCGCTGACCTCCGGCCGCGGGCCGCACGCCAGCGGCCGCCTGGTGCGGGGGGGAGAGGCCGCATGACGACCGCGTTCAACCCCGTCGCCATCATCCCGGTCTACAACCACCCCACCACCATCGGCGCCATGGTGCAGGGCGTGCTGGCCGCGGGCCTGCACTGCATGCTGGTGGACGACGGCTCCGAGCCCGGCTGTGCTGCCGTGCTCGATGCGCTGGCGGTGCAGCACGGCAGCCAGGTCACACTGCTGCGCCTGGCGCAGAACCAGGGCAAGGGCGGCGCCGTGATGACCGGCATGCGCCATGCGCTGGCAGCGGGCCACACCCACGCCCTGCAGATCGATGCGGACGGCCAGCACGCCGTGGCCGATATCCCTGCCTTCATCGCGCTGGCGCGGGCCCAGCCCGGGGCCATGGTCTGCGGCGCGCCGCGCTACGACGCCAGCGTGCCCAAGGCGCGCCTGTACGGCCGCTACGCCACCCACGTGTGGGTGTGGATCAACACCTTGTCGCTGGACATCGAGGACTCGATGTGCGGCTTTCGCGTCTACCCGCTGCGCGAGGCCATCGCCGTGATGGACGGCGCGCGCATCGGCAAGCACATGGAGTTCGACACCGAGATCCTCGTGCGCATGCACTGGAAGGGCGTGCCCTTCATCACCCAGCGCACGGCCGTCACCTACCCGCAGGACGGGCTGTCGCACTTTCGCGTGTGGCGCGACAACGTGCTGATCTCGGGCATGCACACGCGCCTGTTCGGCGGCATGCTGCTGCGCAGCCCGCTGCTGCTGGCGCGCAAGCTCCTGGGCCGGCGCGGGGCAGGGCAGGCGGCATGACGGCCTCCGCGCCCAAGCCGCAGGCCGAAGCTGCTGCAGCCGCACCCGCCGCCCCGCACTGGGCGCAGCTGGGCGAGAACACCTTCGTCGCCGGCATGTGGCTGCTCTACCAGGTGCACCGGTTCCTGGGGCGCTGGCCGTTCCGGCTGTGCCTGTACCCCGTCGTCGCCTACTACTGGCTGGTGAGCCCGGTGGCGCGCCGCGCCTCGCTGCAGTACCTGCAGCGCATGCAGGCCGCCCATGGGCTGTGGCCCACCACACCGGGCTGGCGCCAGAGCCAGCGGCACTTTCGCATGTTTGCCGAGGTGATCCTGGACAAGCTCCTGGCCCTGACCGGGCGCTACCGCTTCGAGAGCGTGGCCGTCACCGGGCGCGAGCGCCTGGACGCGCTGGCGCACACCGGCCAGGGCGCCGTGGTGGTCACCGCGCACATGGGCTGCATCGAGCTGTGCCGGGCCCTGGCCGAACGGCGCACGGGCCTGCGCCTGAACATCCTCGTGCACACGGCACACGCCGAGCGCTTCAACCGCGTACTGCAGCGCCTGGCCCCAGACAGCGGCGTGCAGCTGCTGCAGGTGACCGAATTCAACGCCGCCACCGCCATGCTGCTGGCCGAGCGTGTGGCGCGCGGCGAGCTCATTGCCATTGCCGGTGACCGCGTGCCCGTGCGCGAAAGCCGCATCACGCACGCCCCTTTCCTTGGCCACCAGGCACCGTTTCCCTGCGGGCCCTACATCCTGGCCTCGGTGCTCGAATGCCCGCTGTTCTTCATGGGCTGCGTGCACGAGGGTGCCGGCTATGCCGTGGAGTTCGTGCCGCTGGCCGAGCGCGTGCTGCTGCCGCGTGGCCGGCGCGACGAGGCCATGGCCGGGTACGCTGGCCTGTTCGCACAACAGCTTGAACGCATGCTGCGCAGGTCGCCCTGCGACTGGTTCAACTTCTTCCCCTTTTGGGAGCAGGGCGCGCCCGCGCGCCCTGCCCACATTGCATGAGCATGACTCACTTCCCCGCCACCACGCCCGCCTGGAGGCCCGCGCATGTCCACTGAGAAAGAACTGGCCTCGCGCGAGCGGCTGACCCACGAGATCGAGATCACGCCCGCGTTCTACGACATCGACGTGATGGAGATCGTCTACCACGGCCACTATGTGCGCTTTCTCGAGCTGGCGCGCAGCGCGCTGCTCGGCAGGTTCGACTACGACTACCCGCGCATGCGCGAGTCGGGCTACGGCTGGCCCGTGGTGGACATGCGCCTGAAGTACGTGCGCCCGGCCACCTTCGGCCAGGTGCTCAAGGTGCGCGCCACCATCACCGAGTGGGAGAACCGCCTGCGAATCGACTACCTCATCACCGATGCCGCCACGGGCCAGAAGGTCAACAGCGCCCACACCATCCAGGTGGCGGTGGACATGCAGACGCGTGCCATGTGCTTTGTCTGCCCGCCCGTGCTGTGGGAGCGGCTGGGGGTGGCACCATGAGAATCACTCTGTGGCTGCGGGCTGCTGTGCTGGCCCTGGGCGCGCTGGCGTTGCAATTGCCGGCCCATGCGGCGGAGCCCACGGCGCAGGAGCTGCTGGCCCAGGTGCGCCAGCAAGTGAAGGATGCCCCCGTGGTGCGCGGCGGGTTCGAGCAGCTGAAAACCGTCAAGGGCTTCAAGCAGCCGCTGCGCTCCAGCGGCGATTTCATCGTGGCGCGCGGCAAGGGCATTGTCTGGCATGTGCTCAAACCTTTCGAATCGACTCTGGTGGTGCGGCCCGACAGCCTTCAGTCGCGCGGCAGCGCCGGCAAGCTCACCACCCAGATGCGCGCGCAGGACGAGCCCGTGCTGCGCACCGTCAACGCCATGCTGTTCGCCGTGATGTCGGCCAACCTGGCCGATCTCGCCCAGCACTTCGAGGTGACGGGGCAGGTGGCGGCCAAGGGCTGGTCGCTGCATCTGGTTCCGCGCGACCCCACGCTGGCCCAGTGGCTGGCCGCCGTGGACCTGCAGGGCAACCAGTTCGTGCAGGAGGTGAAGCTGCAGGAGGCGCGCGGCGACGCCAGCGTGATCCGCATCCTCGCGCCCGTGGCCGAGAACGCCCTGCGCCCGCAGGACGCGGCGCAGTTCGAATGAGCGTGCACTCCCCCGCGCAGGACGCCGCTCCCGGCTGGTTGTGGCGTGCAGCCGCGCTGGCCTGGCTGCTGGCGGTGCTGGCCGTGGGTGTGCACCAATGGCAGTTCTGGAAGCACGACGGCATCGACACCGACGTGATGGCCCTGCTGCCCGTGAACGAGCAGGCCCCCGACGTGGCCCTGGCCACCGAGCAACTGGTGGGCCAGATGTCGCGCCAGGTGGTGGTGCTGCTCGGCGCGGCCGAGTGGGCCGACGCGCGCGCTGCCGTGCAGGTGCTGCGCCAGTCGCTGGCCAGCGGCGCCGGCGCGCGCCTGCGCGAGGATGCGGTGGCGCAAAAGACCTCCATGGACGCCGCGCTGGGCTTCTACCAGCCCTGGCGCGAGCGCCTGCTCACCCCGCAACAGCGCGCCATGCTGGCGGGCACGCCCGACGCCGCCCTGGTGCAAAAGGCCCTGCAGGACCTGTACCAGCCCGCCGTGCAGGCCCGCCTGTCCGACTGGGTGGACGACCCGCTGGGCCTGTGGACCCAGTGGTGGGCCGCGCGCGGCGCGCAAAGCCAGGCCCGCCCGCGCGATGGCGAGCTGTGGGTGGCGGCCGATGGCCTGCAGTGGGCCGTGCTGCAGTACACGCTGGAGGGCTCGGCCTTCCGCCTGTCGGGCGAGCCGGTGCTTGATGGCGCCTTGCAGGCCGCGCTGGCCCAGGTGCGCGCCCAATGGCCCGGCGTCCGCATGGTCACGGCCGGCGTACCTCTGCATGCCGAGGCCGCTGCCGTGCAGGCCAACTGGGAGATCAACACCATCGGCTGGGGCTCGCTCGCCGGTGTGCTGCTGCTGGCCTGGCTGGCCTTTCGCTCGCTGCGGCCTGTGGCGCTGGTGGGGGTGTCGCTGCTGGTGGGCTGCGCGGTGGCGCTGTCGGTCACGGCGCTGCTCTTCGGGCAGATGCACCTCTTGACCCTGGTGTTCGGCGCCAGCCTGGTGGGCGTGGCCGAAGACTATGGCATCCACTACTTCGCCAGCCGCCAGGGCGCCCCCGGGCACAGCCCACACGGGCTGATGCGCGGGCTCATGCCGGCGCTGTGGCTGGCCTTGGGCACCAGCGCCATCGCCTACCTGGCGCTCGGGGCTGCGGCCTTTCCGGGCCTGCGCCAGATGGCGGTGTTCTCGGTGGTGGGGCTGACGGCCGCCATGCTCACCGTGGTCTGCTGGTTCCCCTGGCTGGACCGGGGCCGCATGCCCGAAAGCCGCGTGGCCCGGCGCATCGGCCGGACCCTGATGGCCTGGCCGCGCTGGCGCCAGGCGTTGCCCGGCTCGCTGGCCGTGTGTGCGGCCATGGCGCTGGCGCTGTGGCTGCTGGGTGGCCTGCGCGCACAGGACGATGTGCGCCAGCTGCAGAACGGCTCGCCTGCCCTGGTGGCCCAGCAGCGCCTGGTGGGCGAGATGCTGGGCCTGCCCAGCCCCGCCCAGTTCTACCTGGTGCAGGGCGACACGCCCGAGCAGGTGCTGCAGCGCGAGGAAGAGCTCAAGGACAAGCTCGATGCCCTGGTCGCGCGCCAGCTGCTGGCGGGCTACAGCGCGGTATCCGACTGGGTGCCCTCGGCCCGGCGCCAGGACAGCGATGGCGAGCTGGTGGCGCGCGCGCAGGATGCCGTCTACCAGGGCGTGAACGCCGCGCTGGGCGAAAGCTTTGCCCGGGCCGCCACGCCGGCACCCGCACCGCTCACCGTGCAGGCCTGGCTTGCGCAGCCGATTGCGACCGCCGCGCGCCCTTTGTGGCTGGGCGAGCGCGAGGGCCACTACCGCAGCCTGGTCATGCTGCGCGGCGTGGCCGACCTGCAGTCGCTGCCCGCACTGGCCGGCGCGGCCCAGGGCCTGGAGGGCGTGGCCTGGGTGGACAAGCCGGCCGAGATCTCGGCCCTGCTGCAGCGCTACCGCATCTCCATGACCGAGCTGCTGCTGCTGGGCCATGCGCTGGTGCTGGCCGCCCTGTGGCTGCGCTTTGGCCGCAAGGCCTGGCGCGCCTGGATGCCTACCGTGCTGGCCAGCCTGGTGGTGGTGGCCGTGCTCACGGCCACCGGCGCGCCCTGGCAGCTGTTCAACGTGCTGGCGCTCATGCTGCTGCTGGGCGTGGGCATCGACTACGGCATCTTCCTGCAGGAGCACGAGGACGACCCCCATGCATGGCTGGCCGTGGTCATCGGTGCGGGCAGCACCTGGCTGTCCTTCGGGCTGCTGGGCCTGTCGGCCACGCCCGCGCTCAAGGCCTTTGGCCTCACACTCATGCTGGGCCTGCCGCTGGTGCTGGTGCGGGCGCCGCTGTTTCGCAGCACCACCGGGAACAAGGAACATTGATGGCACAACGCCGCATCGAACAGACCGAGGTATTGATCGTGGGCGCAGGCCCCTCGGGCGCCGTGGCCGCCGGCCTGCTGCGCAAGCAGGGCCGCCAGGTGCTGGTGCTGGAGAAGGAGACGTTTCCGCGCTTTTCCATCGGCGAAAGCCTGCTGCCCCAGAGCATGGCCTGCATCGAGGAGGCCGGCATGCTGCAGGACGTGGTGGAGGCGGGCTTCCAGTACAAGAACGGCGCTGCCTTTGCCAAGGGCGATTTGCGCACGGAGTTCGACTTCCGCGACAAGTTCTCGCCCGGCTGGGGCACCACCTACCAGGTGCAGCGCGGCGATTTCGACAAGGTGCTGGCCGACGCCGCCGCCAAGGCCGGTGCCGAGGTGCGCTACCGCCACACCGTGACGGCAGTGGATGTGTCGGGCGAGCAGCCCGAGGTGTCGGTCACCTCGCCCGAAGGCGAGGAGTACACCGTGCGCGCACGCTTTCTGCTTGACGCCAGCGGCTTCGCGCGCATCCTGCCGCGCCTGCTGCAACTGGAGCGCCCGTCGGACTTCCCTGTGCGGGGTGCGCTGTTCACGCACATAGGGGACGGCATCGCCCATGGCGACATGGACCGCGGCAAGATCCTGATCTCGGTGCACCCGGCGCACCACGAGGTCTGGTTCTGGACCATCCCATTCTCCAACGGCCGTTGCTCGCAGGGCGTGGTGGCCACGCCCGAGTTCCTGGCGCGCTACCAGGGCACCGAGGTCGAGCGCCTGCGCGCCATCATCGCCGAGACGCCCAGCCTGGCCCACGTGCTGCGCAACGCCGTGTGGGACACGCCGGGCCGCTCCATCACCGGCTATGCGGCCAACGTCACCTCGCTGTGGGGCCCGGGCTATGCGCTGCTGGGCAATGCGGGCGAGTTCCTGGACCCGGTGTTCTCAAGCGGCGTGACCATTGCCGTCATGTCGGCCAGTCTGGCCGCGCGCTGCATTGATCGTGCCTGGCGCGGCGAGGCGGTGGACTGGCAGCAGGACTACGCCGCGCCGCTGCAGGCCGGGGTCAACACCTTCCGCGCCTTCGTGCAGGGCTGGTACGACGGCAGCTTCCAGGACGTGGTTTTCCACGACCGGCACAGCAACCCCGAGATCCGCCGCATGATTGCCTCCATCCTGGCCGGCTATGCCTGGGACGCGAAGAACCCCTATGTGGCCGAGCCGCAGCGCCGCCTGCAGGTGCTGGCCGAGCTGTGCCGCAGGCAGCAGCCGCCGCAACCGAGGGGCACGCCCGCATGAGGTTCGCCAAGGCAGGCCACCGGGCGGCCACCGTGTCGGCGCTGGCGCTGCTGGCAGGCTGTGCCTCCCTGGGCGCGCCACAGGCCGCGCGCACGCCGCCGCTGGCCCTGGCGCCCGCCGCCCTGCGCTGCGAGGTGGCGGTGCAGCAGCGCATCACGGTACAGCTGCCCGGCCGGCCGGCGCAGCAGCTCGATGCCCTGCTCGAGGTGGATGCCGAGGCCGTGCGCCTGGCCTTCTTCGTGGTGGGGCAGGGCGTGGGCCGCATGGTGTGGGACGGCTGGCAGTGGGACAAAGACCTCTCGCGCCAGTGGCCCGCGCAGCTCACGCCCGAGCAGGTGCTCAGCGATCTGCAGCTGGCCTTCTGGCCCGCGCGCGCCGTGCAGCGCGCCGTGCAGCCGCCCTGGAGTGTGGAGGCATCCTCCACCGGGCGGCGCCTGCTGCGCAACGGCCAGGAGCAGGTGCGCGTGCAGTTCGTCGGCAGCTCGGCCGTCGAGATCGTCTACCCAGAGGGGCCCTTCACCTTGCGCGTCGAATCGCCCGGGGGCTCCCGACTGTGCGCCCCGGCGCAGGAGCCTTCGTGATGGCACGCCCGCATGTCTACCTGAACGCCGCCTCGGCCCACAGCGCGCTGGGGCTGGATGCGCCCTCCATGCGCGCGCAGCTGTTTACCGCCACCGACCCCGCCACCCTGCAGTGGACCGAGCGCTATTCCCCCGGCCGTGTGCTGCCCCTGGGCTGCCTGCCGGCGCATGCCGTGCTGCCCGCGCTGGACTTTGCGCCCGTGCACCAGCGATCGCGCAACAACGCGCTGGCCTGGGGTGCCGTGCAGGCGCTGCAGGGCGATGTGGCGCAGGCCATTGCGCGACACGGCCCCACGCGTGTGGCGCTGGTGGTGGGCACCAGCACGGGCGGCATCGAAGAAGGCGAGATGGCCGCGCGCCACCTGCTGCTTGAGGGCGACTTTCCGCCCGGCTTTGCCTATGCCGTGCAGGAGATGGGCAACGTGGCCCAGTTCCTGGCGCAGCAGCTCGGTATCCGCGGGCCTGCCCACACCATTTCCACCGCCTGCTCCTCGGGCGCCAAGGCCCTGGCCTCGGCCGCGCGGCTGCTGCAGTCGGGCATGGCCGATGCGGTGCTGGCCGGCGGCGTGGATGCGCTGGCGCGCTTCACCGTGGGCGGCTTCAGCGCGCTGGAGGCCGTGTCCGACCAGCGCTGCAACCCGCTGTCTGCGAACCGCCGGGGCATCAACCTGGGCGAGGCGGCGGCCTTCTTCGTGCTGAGCCGCGAGGCCGGCCCGGTGCGTCTGGCGGGCTGGGGCGAGTCGCAGGACGCGCACCACATGTCCGCGCCCGACCCCACGGGCCAGGGCGCGGCAGCGGCCATGCAGCAGGCGCTCGCGCGCGCCGGCATGCAGCCCGCGGCTGTTGACTACGTCAACCTGCACGGCACGGCCACGCCGCACAACGATGCCATGGAAAGCCGCGCCGTGCAGAATGTGCTGGGCAGCGAGGTCGCTGTAAGCTCCACCAAGCCGCTCACCGGCCACGCCCTGGCTGCGGCCGGTGCGCTGGAGGCCGCCGTGGCCTGGCATGTGCTGCACGACAATCCCGAGGGCGTGCTGCCCGTGCACTGGTGGGACGGGGTGGCCGACCCCGCCATGCCGGCCCTGGCCGCCGTGGCACCGGGCACGCGGCTGTCGCGCGCGGCCCGGGCCGTGCTGAGCAATTCCTTTGCCTTTGGCGGCAGCAACAGCAGCCTGCTGTTCGAGGCCGCCTGAGGACTGACGACACACCGATCGATGAGCACCACCACCGAACTGTTACCCGTAGAGAACTATGTGCCGCACCGCGGCGCCATGCTGCTGCTGGACCGGCTGCTGGCCGCCGACGTGGACAGCGCCGTGGCCGAGGTCACGGTACCGCGCGGCGGCCTGTTCCTGCACGATGCCGGCATGCCCTCCTGGGTGGGCATGGAGTACATGGCGCAGACCGTGGCCGCCTGGGCTGGCTGGAACGCGCTGCGCAAGTGCCAGGCGGTGAAGATCGGCTTTCTGCTGGGGTCGCGCAGGTACGAGACCACCCAGGCCTTCTTCGCCCCGGGCGCAGTGCTCCGGATCCGCGTGGACTGCGACATGATGGGCGACAACGGACTGGGCATGTTCGACTGCCGCATCCATGGCGCGGATGAGAAGGAATTGGCATGTGCGCGCATTTCCGTCTTTGAGCCAGAGGACGGCAGCGCCTATATTTCCCCATCCGCCGGCACGGGCGCGTGACCGGGCGCGCCGGGCGGGCAGAAACAGAACAACACACAACAGGCAACCGACAGCGAGAATGACCGAGCAGACAACGAAGACAAGCACCACAGCCACCACCGTGCTGGTGACCGGCTCCAGCCGGGGCATCGGCCGCGCCATCGCGCTGCGCCTGGCCCGCAACGGCCACGACATCGTGGTGCACTGCCGCAGCGGCATCGAGCAGGCGCACAGCGCCGTGGCCGAGATCCAGGCCCTGGGCCGCGGTGCCCGCGTGCTGCAGTTCGACGTGGCCGACCGCGCCGCGTGCGCCGCCGCACTGGAGGCCGACATGCAAGCCCATGGCGCCTACTACGGCGTGGTCTGCAACGCCGGGATCGCCATGGACAATGCTTTCCCCGCCATGACCGGCGAGGAATGGGACCGCGTGGTGCACACCAACCTCGACGCCTTCTACAACGTGCTGCACCCCGTGGTCATGCCCATGGTGCGCCGGCGCAAGCCCGGGCGCATCGTCACGCTGGCATCGGTCTCGGCCCTCATGGGCAACCGTGGCCAGGCCAACTACAGCGCGGCCAAGGCCGGGGTGATCGGCGCCACCAAGTCCCTGGCCATCGAGCTGGCCAAGCGCGACATCACCGTCAACTGCGTGGCGCCGGGGTTGATCGACACCGAGATGGTGAGCGAAGACGTGCTCAAGCACGCGCTGGAGATGATCCCCATGCGCCGCATGGGCACGGTGGACGAGGTGGCTGGCGCGGTCGCCTTCCTCATGGGGCCTGAAGCCTCGTACATCACGCGCCAGGTGATCTCGGTCAATGGGGGAATGGTCGGATGAGCAGTTCCCCAAGCAAACGCCGCGTGGTCATCACCGGCATCGGTGCCATCAGCCCGCTGGGCAACGACTGGGCCACGGTGTGCAGCCAACTGCGAAGCGGCCGCAACGTCATCCGCCGCATGCCCGACTGGGCGGTCTACGAGGGCTTGAACACGCAGTTGGCCTGCACCGCCGCACCCTTCGAGCTGCCCGCGCACTACAACCGCAAGACCATGCGCAGCATGGGCCGCGTGGCCGTGATGGCCACGCGCGCCACCGAGATCGCGCTGGAGGGCGCCGGCCTGCTGGGCGACCCCTTCGTCAAGAGCGGGCAGATGGGCATTTCGTACGGCTCATCGGCGGGCACGCCGGCTGCCATTGGCGACTTCGGCCGCATGATCGCCGGCAAGAGCACCGAGGGCATCAACGCCAACACCTACCTCAAGATGATGTCGCACACGGCGGCGGTGAACATCGGCGTGTTCTTCGGCGCCACGGGGCGCATCGTCACCACCTCCAGCGCCTGCACCTCGGGCAGCCAGGGCCTGGGCTACGCCTACGAGGCCATCCAGAGCGGCAAGCAGCTGGCCATGCTGGCCGGCGGGGCCGAAGAGCTCGACGCCATCCAGGCGGCAGTGTTCGACACCCTGTTCGCCACCAGCACGAAGAACGACACGCCCGAGCTCACGCCCCGGCCCTTCGACGCGGCGCGCGACGGCCTGGTGCTGGGCGAGGGCGCCTGCACCTTCGTGCTCGAAGAACTCGGCCACGCCCAGGCGCGCGGCGTGCAGATCCTGGGCGAGATCATCGGCTTCGGCACCAACTCCGACGGCACCCACGTCACCCACCCCAACGCAGCCACCATGGCCCAGGCCATGCGCATGGCGCTCGACGACGCAGGCCTGGCGCCGGGCGACATCGGCTACATCAACGCCCATGGCACCGCCACCGACCAGGGCGACATCGCCGAGAGCCATGCCACGCACGAGGTTTTCGGCAGCAAAGTGCCCGTGAGCACCCTCAAGGGCTACATGGGCCACACCCTGGGCGCCTGCGGCGCGCTGGAGGCCTGGATGACGCTGCAGATGATGCGCGAGGGCTGGTTCGCCCAGAACGCCAACCTCACCGAGCCCGACCCGCGCTGCGGCGCGCTGGACTACATCATGGGCCAGGCGCGCCAGCTCGATACCGACGTGGTGATGAGCAACAACTTCGCCTTTGGCGGCATCAACACGTCCTTGATTTTCAAACGATGGAGGGAGTAGCAAACATGGGTATTCAGAAGCACATCGGCCGCGGGACCGCCCTGGCCACGGCGGCCGTGCTGGCACTGGCCCTGCACAGTGGCACGGTCCATGCGCGCGCCGAAGCACTTGCCGACGCGCCGCAGGTCGTCTTCTCGGGCGCCTATGTGCCCACCGCGGCGCAGGTGCGCGACCGCATCATCCTGGCCGGCCAGTCGCTGGGCTGGGTCGTGACCCGCGAAGCCCCGGGCGTGGTGGAGCTGCAGTACGACAAGCAGGGCAAGCACATGGCGCACATCGCCGTACGCTATGACCATGCCGGTTACAAGATCGACTACGTCAGCAGCTATAACCTCAACTATGCCGAAGTGGATGGCAACCGCCGCATCCACCCCAACTACAACCGCTGGATCCGCAACCTCATCCAGCGTATCAGCGGCGGCGCCTGAAGCCGGCGCTGCGCCCAGGCAAGCCATTCGAAACCGCCCCTGCCGTGTGGCAGGGGCCAGCAACGCAACAGGAGAGTCCGCATGAAGCAATGGGTTCTGGCGCTGGCCGCACTGTCGGCCGTGGGCGCGGTACACGCCCGCAACACGGTGCTGACGCTGCCCCTCGATGAAGTGGTGCGCATGGGCGTGGAGCAGGGCAAGCTCGATGGCAGCGTGAAGTTCTATCTCTCAGGCGCCAAGACGCCCAAGGTCAGCGCCCGCCTGGGCGAGGACATCGCCAACAAGAAGACCAACGGCGTGGGCAAGGACGACGCCTATGGCTGCAAGTGGGCCGCCCTGTCGGCGCTGATCGCCTTCCAGGAGTCTGCCAAACAAAAGGGCGCCAATGCCGTGGTCGACCTGCACAGCTTCTACCGGCGCGCCACCTACAAGAACGCCACCAACTACGAGTGCCATGCCGGCGCCGTCGTGATCGGTGTGACGCTCAAGGGGACTTTCGCAAGGGTGTGAGCACCCTGAGCCGCTTCGCGTCATCCCCCCAAGGGGGACGCCCCCGGTGCGGCGGGGCGGCCCTTGCACGGGGGCGCTTGCCTGTGCCGCGCCAGTTTCGTGGGCCGGTGCGTGGCGTGAAGTGCGCCGTGAGGAATGGCAGATGATGAAAAACTCCATGAGAAACCAAAGAGGGAAGGAAAAAGCATGACCATTCAGACAACGACCGCCAGGCGGCTGCCCCTGGCACTGGCCGCAGCGGCCGCCCTGTGTGCCACCCCGCTGGCGCAGGCGCGCGACCAGTTGTCGCTGCTGCCGCTGGAGGAAGCGGTGCGGCTTGGCCTGCAGGAGGGCAAGCTCGATGGCAGCGTGAAGTTCTACCTGTCTGGCGCACCCACGCCCGAGCTGCTGGGCGCCCCGCTGGGCCAGGAGCATGTCAACCGCCGCACCAACAACCCCGGCAAGGAGCCCGTGTTTGCCTGCCACTGGGCAGCACTGTCCGGCCTCATGACCCTGCAGGACAACGCCAAGGCCCGGGGCGCCAATGCCGTGGTCGACCTGCACAGCTTCTTCAAGGAAAAGACCTTCAAGGACCCGGTCAACTTCGAGTGCTACCGGGGCTCCATGCTCACCGGCGTGTCCCTGAAGGGCACCTACGTGCGCACGGCACCGTGATTGCGCAGCAGCAGCCGGCCGCCCCACCAGGCCGGCTGCGCCTGCTGCTGGCCGCGCAGGCCCCCCTGGCGGCCGTTGCCGGCCAGCAGGCAGCGCAGTGGCTGACCGGCAGCGAACAGGCCCGGCTGGCCGGCATGCACAACCCGGCGCGGCGCGTGGAGTTCATCGCCTGCCGCTGGGCCTTGCGGCATCTGCTGGCCGCGGGCAGCGACATCCCGGCCAGCGACTGGCGCCTGGATGCGCCCGAGGGCAGGGCGCCGCATTTGAACGCAGAGCACCATGGCGCCCAGGCCGCGGCCGCCACCCACCTGTCCCTCACGCACAGCGGCGCCTGGCTGGCCTGCGCTGCAGCCCCTTACCCGGTGGGCATCGACCTGGAGGTGAAGGACTTGGCGCACCGGGGACGGCGCGACGTGCTTGCCCTGGCCGCCATGGCCTGCACGCCGGGGGAGACGGCGCAACTGCAGGCCCTGGATGAGGGGGCCGAGCGCCAGCGCCACTTCCTGCAGATCTGGAGCCTCAAGGAGGCGTATTTCAAGTGCACCGGCACGGGCGTGGATTTTTCGGTGATCCGGCGCATCGAGTGCATGCCCGCAGCCCAGGCCGGCCAAGGGCAGGTTCTGGCGCACGCGAGGTCATGGCACGGTGCCACAGCCGATGGCCATGGCGTGCTGCTTTCGGTGTGCAGGCTGCCGGGGGCGGACGACTCGCTGACTTCCGCTTCGCCCACCCAGACCGATGCGGGCATTGCGTGGCAAGGGGAGGACGCGTGGCACCTGGCCGGGCTGCCAAACTGGCAGGCAAGCGAATGCCGGGAGGGGTGAACAAGAAAAGTGGCCTGCCTGGAGGGACTCGAACCCCCGACCTATAGCTTAGAAGGCTATTGCTCTATCCAGTTGAGCTACAGGCAGACAGCGCCAACATTGCGTTTGGCGCTATTATTTTGTGGGCGTTGGCAGAGTATTCCGCAAACGTCCGGATGTGCAGGGTCCGAATGATACCCGTTCGAGCAGGCATGATCGGCCAAACGATGGGCCGCGCCGCGCTGTTCAAGCCACAACAACATGGATTGACTGACTATTGAGGGAGTGTGCATGCAAGGATCGCAAGACCATTGGGCTGCAGCGATGAAGGAGGCAGAGTCTCCTGCCGATAGGGACCCGGCCCTGTGGGCCAGGTGCTTTGCCGAGAACGACGGCGACGAGCAGCGCGCGAAGGCGGCCTATATACGGGCCAAGGTCGCGTCCAGTGCACCGCCGGTCGCTACCGAGGTGCCACCCCCACCCACCAACCCCCCGGGCAAGAAGCGGCTGCTTCCCTGGTGGGGGTGGGTGCTGCTCGCACCGGTGATTGCCATTGGGGCCTTGCTGATCATCGGGGCCCTCATGGGCGACAACCCGCAGCGGGATGCGCGCTGGAGGGAGCAGGACGCCATCAAGCTGTGCTGGAGCGAACAGGGCCGCAAGTCGCTCGATGCGGCGACATCACGCTTCGTGGCCGGTGCCTGCGAGAAGATGGAGCGAGACTACGAAGCCAAGTGGGGGCGCAAGCCGTAGCCCCCTTCCGCGGGGCCCGCCGTGCCGCTTTTGCGGGGCCCCGGGGCATGCAGCAACTGAAATGGAAAGAGGAATGAAGTACTACACAGCCGCCTTGGCAGGCCTTCTGCTTGCCGGAGCCGTGCAGGCCCTAATCGAGGCCTGCAATGCCGTCCCGGCCGCCGACAAGCGCCTGGAGTGCCTCAAGGCCGCAATGGGGGCGACGGCAGTGGCGCCCCAGGCTGCCGCGATCGATACGCTGGAACAGGCGTTCGCCTCCATGCGTGCCGGCCTGGGCGTGGGGCTGTCCTACAACGACTACCAGTCGTCAGTGGTCACCTTGGCACGTGCGCTCGCGGTCTACCAGCAGCAGGGGAGCGCACTGCCCAGCACGGCGCTGGAAGAGGCCCTGGAAGCCTACAAGGACGCCGGCATCGTCTGGGGCCGATCCATCGAGTTCTATGCCCATAGTGACAATGTCCGCACCTACCCGAATGCACCGCCTGTGAGCAGAACCGGGTTGGAGGCAATTGCCTTCAAGTACAAGCTGCCCTTGGTGAACTCCAATTTCCTGGGATGGGAGAAGGGCGTGCCGGTGGAGTTTGCGCGTTCCAGCTTGTGGGGCATTGCTCTGGTCAAGGCAAAGCAGGGGTTTCTGGAAATCAGGGACCCCCATCCCACACCGAAGCCCCCGCCGGTATCGCCCGCCCAGGAGGCTGACATTGCCGCAGCCAACGCGCTCGCGAAGGAACAGCAGTGCCAGGAAAATCCCCAGGTCGAAAGGACCGGCCTGGCAGGTGTGGACACGCTCTTTGCCGCCGCGTGCACCCACGGCAAGCAGTTGAACATCGCCTGCGCATCGGGAATCTGCCGCGTGATGGCGTAGCCGATTCCATAGCGGATTCCATGGCACGCTGAGCCGTGCCGGCTCACGCAGCAGCCTTTCCGCCCGCAGGCCTGCCCGGGTGGGCGGCAGCCAAAGCGCTTGGCAAAGATCCTGATGAAAAATCGCAGGCCCTCGCTACCCTGCGCTTCTCTGCAGAACGAAGGAGGTACCCATGGGATTGATCATTGCCTGGATCATTCTTGCTGCCCTGGTCAGCCTGGTGGCCAGCTCGCGCGGGCGCAGTGCCTGGCCTGGTTCTTCATCTCGGTGATCTTCTCGCCGCTGGTCGGTTTCACCCTGGTGCTGGTGCTGCCCAAGCACGGCCTGGCCGCCTTGCCCAAGGACGAGGCCGGAGCCCATCACCGCCAACACCCATGTGCACTGCCCGGACTGCCGGGAACTGGTGCGCCAGGACGCACGCAAATGCAAGCACCGCGGTACCGGGCTGGTGCCGCAGTGATGTGCAGGGGCTGACGGCCAGGCGCCCTGCGGCTGTTCGGGGGCCGCATGGCCCTGCTCGGACTCGCACACTCAGGCAATTCTTGCCGGGCCTGGACGGCTGTCCGGGCTGTCGGGCCCGGGTGGAGGGTGTGTGGGTTGGCGCATCTCAGAACCAGTACCCTGATTTTGCACCCCCTGCAGCTTCAGGTTATAAGATATCCATTCACGAATTTGCGATCCAGGGCATGCCTCTTGCTGGTGTGCCCTGCATGCGTGTGCGCACGTTCCCGCAACCACTGCTTACATAACAGCGTTCGATCCCCATGCCCCACAGCGTCAACCTCATCAACACCATCGCCGCCGCCCTGGGGCTGGCGCTGGCGCTGGGTTTTGTCGCCACGCGGCTGCGCCTGCCGGCGCTGGTGGGCTACCTGCTGGCCGGGGTGGTGATCGGGCCGTTCACGCCCGGCTTCGTGGCCGATGCGGGCATGGCCAGCCAGCTGGCCGAGATCGGGGTGATGCTCCTGATGTTCGGCGTGGGCCTGCATTTCTCGCTGGGTGACCTGCTCGCGGTGCGCAAGATCGCCGTGCCCGGGGCCATCGTGCAGATCATGGTGGCCACGCTCATGGGCATGGGCCTGGCCTACTGGTGGGGCTGGGGGTTGGGCGGGGCGCTGGTGTTCGGGTTGTCGCTGTCGGTGGCCAGTACGGTGGTGCTGCTGCGCGCGCTCGAAACCCTGGGCATTCTGGAGACCTACACCGGCCGCATCGCGGTGGGCTGGCTGGTGGTCGAAGACCTGGTCATGGTGCTGGTGCTGGTGCTGCTGCCGCCGCTTGCAGGTGTGCTGGGCGGCAGCAACGGCGCGGCCGGCGGCCATGGTGCCGATGCGCAGGACCTGCTCAAGACCCTGGGGCTCACCCTGCTGCAGGTGGGCGGCTTCGTGGTGCTGATGCTGGTGGTGGGGCGCCGCGTGTTCCCCTGGGTGCTGTGGCAGGTGGCGCGCACCGGCTCGCGCGAGCTGTTCACGCTGTGCGTGGTGGCCGCGGCCGTGGGCATCGCCTTCGGCTCGGCCGCGCTGTTCGGCGTGTCGTTTGCGCTGGGCGCCTTCTTCGCCGGCATGGTGATGCGCGAGTCCGAGTTCAGCCACCGCGCCGCGCAGGAATCGCTGCCCCTGCGCGACGCCTTCGCCGTGCTGTTCTTCGTCTCGGTGGGCATGCTGTTCAACCCCGCCGTGCTGTGGGACCGCCCCCTGCAGGTGCTGGCCGTGGTGGCCATCATCATGCTGGGCAAGACCCTTGCGGCCGCTGCGCTGGTGCTCTCGTTCCGCTACCCGCTCAACACCGCGCTCACTGTCTCGGCCAGCCTGGCGCAGATAGGAGAGTTCTCCTTCATCCTGGTGGGCCTGGGCGCATCGCTGGGCCTGCTGCCGGCCGAGGGCACCAGCCTGGTGCTGGCCGGTGCGCTGATCTCCATGGCGCTCAACCCCATGCTGTTCCACGCCATCGCGCCGTTGCAAAGCTGGCTGCGCAAGCGCTCGGCCTTTGCGCGCCGGCTGGAGGAGCGCGACGACCCGCTGGCCGAGCTGCCCATGAGCACCCACGCCAAGTTCCTCGCGCACCAGGTGGTGCTGGTCGGATATGGCAAGGTGGGCCGGCGCATCGCCGCAGCCCTGGCCGCCAACGACGTACCCTTTGTCGTGGCCGAGCAGAACCGCGAGCTGGTCGAGCACCTGCGCGGCAAGGGCATCGCCGCCGTGTTTGGCGACGCCGAAGAGCCCGCCGTGCTGATCCAGGCCCACATCGCCCGCGCCGCCATGCTGGTCATCGCCACCCCCGACACCATCAAGGTGCGCCAGATGATCGCCACCGCCACGCTGCTCAACCCCAGTATCGAGACCGTGATCCGCAGCCACAACGAGCAGGAGGCCCGCCTGCTCGAAGAGGAAAACGGCAGCACCGTCTTTTTGGCCGAAGAGGCGCTGTCGCAGGCCATGGTGCGGCACGTGTTGGAGCGGGCGAACGACATGGCGCGGCACGGGACTGCGACCACGCCCGCGCGCCTGCACGAGAGCGGCTGAGCGGGCGCCGTCTTCCAATCGCCCGGCATAGTGCCGTGCGTGCGGCGGCCCCACAGCCCCCCATCGAAGTGGTCGCCATGCACAGCCATGGTTGCGCAAGCTGCGCAGCGCGCGTGCAGTGATCGGCAATGCCGCTCACCTCGCAAGACCCGCAAGATTGCCGAACCCGAGCAGGAGTGCTGTCACTACCACCACAAGGACGAGGCTGCCCAGTGCCAGCAGGCACAAAGCCTTGAAGTTTCTGAAGCGACCACTGCACATCGAGGGGATCGCCATGGCGATCAGCGGGCATGTTGCAAGATAGGCGAGCACATTCGCCACGACGACGAGCGTGCTCGCATCGCCGCCATTCCAGTCCCCAAAAACGGGGTCCCGGACCACGGAAAAAATCCCGAACACACCGATCAGCCAGACAACCCCCATGCAACCGCCCAGCAGCACGCAATATCGGTTCTTCACGGTCCTGGCAGTTTGCGGCATCGGGCCTGGGGGTGCATTGCACTGTGTCAATTCAAAAAGGGCGGGGCCGAGACGAATGCTTCGGAGCTCGTGGGTCACGCTTGAGTTGGGGGCCGGCACCCACCGGGTCAATGGTAAAGCAGCTCCCAGTGGACAAGAGTGGCCGACAGAATTCAAAGGCCACGCGCCAGCCTGGCCATGCAGGCGGTCAGCCTTGGGTCTTCTTCCGCAAGGTGAACGCCCAGATCACCCAACCGATGCCTGCAGTTGCGGCAAGGCCCGCCACCCCGAGAGCGGTGCGTTGCGCAACTGCAGGGAGTGCGTTGACCATGCTGGCGCCCAGCTCGCAAGCCAGCTTGCGAGGCTGTACTGGACACTGGATTTTTGCGGGACCCGGTTCCAGGATCAGCGGCACCGACCCGTAAACCAGCATTCCCGCCATCGCCAGCAACAACAGCGCCGCCAGCCCTCTGAAGAAAGTCCGAACCTGGGTTTGGTCGGGATCAAGTTCGGGCGGAATCATGGGTTGCGATGGAGGCGGGTTGTGGGTGTGCCGGCGCGGCTGGTGTATCCGAGTGCAATGCGGCGCACCACGCTCAATTTGCGGTGCAACCCATCCATGCATCGGTGGTTTGCTTGCATCGACGATAAGCGAAAAATGCCCAACCCATACGGATGTACCCCACACCCGTTTGGTGCATTGATGGAGGGTATGCCGCACGCAGAGTGCAACTGCAAAAGCCGCTGAATTTGCCCAAGGAGATGCCGGATGCGAACCCAACACGGAATGATGGAGGGCCCAGTCCCCACGCGGTCGCCAGCGCCTCCTTCACGCAGCCCTCACACACTTCATCCTCGCCTCACCGGCGGCCCGGACACTTTTTCTTTTCGCGGGCACTACCGCCGTACGGTGGCAACCGCCTTGGATCGCCACCTGGAAGAACGAGACCCAGTGAACCTTGCACATGCACGTGGACATGCACCTTCGGCGTCCGGCGCTGCCGCCGGCAACCCCGCCCATGCACTGCGCCTGACGCGCGGCATCGCGCTGGCCTGGATTTGCGTCTGCGCCGCCAACCCGTTGTTCCATGCCGTGGGCTGGACGGCGTTGAACAAGGAGGTCCGGGCAACCGATCCGCTCGCCTCGTGGCTTGCGTCCGCGTTGATCCCGTTGGCGGCCCTGGCTTTGGCCGCGCCGCTGCTGTTGCACACCCTGGTGCTGCGGCGGATGCTGCCTGCGCGGCCCTGGTGGCGCATTGCGATCGCCATGTTCCTGGCGTGGATGGCCGGGGCGATTGCGGTCGGGCCCCTGCTGCATATGGCACTGGCGCTGGTGCGCAGCATGCAGTCGCTGGCACGGGTGCAGGGGGGCGACCTCACCGCCCTGCCGTGGATGTCGGCGGCCGGCCTGCTTCCGATACTCGCCGTGAGCGGGGTGCTGCTGCCCGCCTGGGTATTCGCCCGCATGGCCCATGTGCGCCCGGCGGTCGCATTGCGCGCAGTCATCGGGGCCAGCCTGGTCGTCGCCCCCTTGTGGGTTCTCTGGGCGCAGGCCGGGGTGGACGTCGAGCTGCTGTCCCGCAGCGCCATGAATGGCTGGACCTGGCAAAAGCGCGCCTCGGCGGTGCTGTCCCAGGCCCTCGCGCAGGCCATCTGGGCCGCTGCGGCGCTGCTGATCTTTGCGCGTGGCGTGGGTGCACCGCAAGCCCCGTGGCTGCAGTCACCGGGGCAGTACCGCAGGCTGGCGGCGGCTGCCTTGGTAGGCGCGGTGCTGGTGCCTGTGGTGGTGGCCGCGCTGGGGCCACGTGCGGCCGAGCGGCTGCAGTTGGCCGTGCAACGGGCATTCTCACCCCCACCAGACCGCGATGAATCCGAGGGCGAACCGCTGCTGCAATACGCCTACATTGTTCCGGTGCGGGTGCGCGAGACGCCACGCAGGGCGTCGGTGTCGCCCGACGGCCGCTGGATCATCGCGGTGGCACGCGACCGCCAAGTCATCGCCATCGATGCAGCCACGGGTGCCATCGCGCACCGGCTGCAGGGCGGACTGGGTGCGCATGAATCACCCGATTGGGCCTGGAGCCCAGATGGGCGTTGGCTGGCGCTGCGCACGCAAGGGGATCGGGCGGCTGGTGCGCGCAGCCGCCACCAGGCCGCGCTGCGGTTGTATGCCGTGCCGGGCTTTGTGCCGGCCGGCGAGCACCGCCACACGGGCGACGAGTGCCATGCCGATTCCGTATCCTTCCAGGATGCCGTGCAATTCACGCAGGATGGCGCCACCCTGTGGTTCGCCTGTGGATCGGAGTACCGGCCCACGGCGGCCAACCTGCTCGCGGTGGAGCTACAGGTGCCGTCGCTGAAGGTGCTGGCGCAGCGCCGCTATGGCGATGCGGCGCCATGGCATGTGAGGGGATTGAAGCAGGTGGGTGGATCGGTCTGGTCCTGGCACACCGACCAGCAGCCTCCCTATGTGCGCTTTCGCGACCTGGCCAGGGACGATGTGCCCATCGTGCTGCAGCCCCCGCCCGATGGGCCGGGCCTCCCGCCGGATGGAACACTGCAGGGCTTCGCATTCGACCAGGCCCAGGGCGTGGCCCGCTTCAACGCCTGGAAGGAGGAGCGCCAGCGGCTGCGAACCTTCGACATGCGCACGGGCCGCATGGTGTCGCTGGTGGATGGCCCTTTGCCCCCGGGCCATGCGGGCTACAGCATCGAGTCCATTGCCAGCGGCTTGCGGGTGGAGCGCCGCGCGCACCCGGCGTCGCGTGCCGGCGAACTGCTCGCCGTGGACGCTGCCAGCGGCCGGGTGCGCCAGCGCATCCGCACCGTGGTGCAGTACCCCCTGGCCTTCAGCCCCGATGGCCGGCTGCTGGTGACCCAGGCGCAGGACGAGCTACGGGTGTACAGGGTGCAGCAGGCACCTGGCCACCAGGTTGCGGGGCTCAGCCATTCACCAGCAGATGCTTCCACGCAAACCCCTGCGGATTCCAGTGGCTCACATAGCACCCCGGGAAGTTGTGCGTCACCTGCAGCGAGGCATTGCGCCGCATCTGGTCCAGCTGCCGGTACTGGGCTTCGGTGAGCTGGGTGTTGCGCAGCACCAGGGACCAAAGCTTCTCGCCCATGGCCGACTGGAGCAGCGCTTCGTAGTCCTCGAACGGCGTGGCGAGCCAGTCACCCTCGGGCTGCATGAACGGGCCCAGCACGTCGCTGAAATCGAGCTGACGCAGGGCAGGGTACTGCGCCGCATGCCGCGCCAGGTGGCCGATGAAGCCGTTGGGGTTGTGGCCGGCGCCGATCTTCAGGCGCTGCAGCGCAGGCAGTGGCACCTTGAAGAAGTCCGGCTCGGGCGCCTGCGGCAGCTCCAGCGATTCCAGCGCAGGCATTAGCGCGACCAGCCGCCCCACATCGCCCGCATCGTCGAGGATCTCGCCCTCGCGCACGATGCACACCTCGTTGTGCGCCGTGTTGTCCGCCTGCGGGATGGCCAGGTGGCGCAGGTGCGGGAAGGGCACCTCCCGCTCGATCAGCGGCGTGAACACCCATTCGCGCGTGCCGTTGGCGCCCTCGTCGGGCCCGGTGAAGGTCAGCGCATGCAGGGCCTTGGCAACGGCGGGCTCGGCCAGCGTGTCCAGCAGCTCGGCAAAGACGGGTTGCTCCGTGTCGCGCGTGCTTGCGGCCGGGCCGTGGTAGTGCACATGCCAGCGATCGCCGATGGGCGCGAACATCAGCTGGTGGCTGGCCTCCAGGGTGGCGGGGACGGCCTCCACTTCTTCTTCGCCGTCTTCGTCATCGTCGTAACTGCCCTCTGCGTCCGCCTGGCGTTGTTCGGCGTCGAGGTCGGCCAGGCGCTGTTGAAGGGCGAGCAGGCGGTGCAATACGGGGGAGGTTGCCATGGTGTCGTTAGTGAAAAGATGCGAAGGCTTTGCAGTCTAGCGGGCTGCCGCCGGGCCCCAGGGCCTTGTCCTCAGTCCATGCAAGGCCTGGCCTGATGGCGAAGGCCTGCCTGCATTCGGGCAATCCGCTCTCTGCGTTGCATCCGGCCTGCGCCCAGGTGTCGATACAACACACGATTTTCGAAAATATAGCTGGCGTTTGTCGAGAGTTCTGATTAGATGTGGGGTACAGGACTCCCTGTGTCAGCCACCGCTGCTTCGCTCTTGCGCGGCCCAACAACACATAACCGCGAAAGATGCCATGCCGACCACTGCACAGGAGCAGAAGCTCCTCATCAAGCTTGTCATCAGCTTGTTCGGCATTTCCCCTGGGCATGCCTATCTGCCGGTGGTGGAAAAGGGCTTTGAGGACCTGGGCCGCAGCGTGCCCGATACGGTGGCGGCGCTGGCGTCGCTGCCCCAGTTCCAGGCGCGCTACCCCGCGGGCATGACGGGCGAAGCGTTCGCCACCAAGTTCCTCGCCAGCATGGGCCTGCAGGCCGATGCGCCGCTGCACCGCCTGGCGGCAGACCTCTTCAACGACGGGGTGTCGCCGCAGCAGATCATCTTTGCCGCCGTGCAGGCCCTGGATTCTCCCACGCTGCCGCCGCAGTACGCTGTCGCGCGCGCGCTGCTGGAGAACAAGGCCGAGGTGGCCTACTACCACTCCCAGGTGCTGGGCCGTACGGAGACCGATTTCACGGCCCTGGCCAAGGTGCTGGAGAACGTGACGCAGGACCCGGCCTCGGTGGCCGCGGCCAAGCGGGTGCTCGATCAACCGCTGGTGCCGGATACAGGCGGTGGCGGGCCGCCACCGGTGTTCGCGGTGACCAAGAGCGCGGGCAACATTGCATCCTTCACCAGCGCGGGCACGCAGATCGATGTGACCGAGGCGGGCGGCACCTTCACCTTCACCAGCAGCGGCGGCAGCGTGGGCACCGCCACGCTGGCGGGCCCGCTGGCCGGCATCGCCGTGCCCACGGGTTCCACCCTCAGCATCAGCAGTGCGCTGGCAAGCGGCAAGGCCTTCTCCGGCGCGGGCACCGCCCTGGTGGTGGCCCTTGCCGGTGGTGAAGACCTCACCACCTTCACCGGCACCGGTGTCGGCGGCTTTGCGCTGACCAGCGGGCAGAACTACACCCTCACCGCCGCGCAGGCAGCCGTGGGCCGCATCGGCACCACCGGCGCGGCAGGCACGCTGACCGACCCGGGCACCACCACCGTGCGCGACACCCTGGCCGCCCTGGGCGGCGGCGTGGCCGCCACCTTGAAGGCCCACGGCGCGGACAGCGTGATCGCCAGCGCCGCGCCCAGCGATGTTTCGGCCATCTCGGCTGCCGGCATCGACAGCATCGTGCTGGCGGCGGGCAGCTACAGGCTCACGGCCGCCCAGGCGGCACTGGTCGATGGCACCACGGGCAGCCAGACGCTGACCGTGACCACGCTGGCCAGCGGTGTGCTGGCCGCCAGCGTCGAAAACTTCGTGCTCGGCAACTTCGCCAACAGCGTGACCCTGGGCGCGGCAACGCAGAACGTCAGCGCCCCGGCCGGCACCGCGACCACGCTGGCCATTGCGGGTGCTGCACCCACCGGCACCTGGGCACTGGCCAATGGCTCCGATGTGGTCGTCGCGACCAATGGTGCGAACATCTCCAGCGTCAACGGCGGCGCCGCCACCACGGCAGAAAGCCTCACGATGACCGGCGGCATCACCATGACGCAGGCCCAGCACGAGGCGCTGGCCAGCATTGCGGCGCCCGGCTCTTCGGACAGCGTGACCATCATCAACAGCGGCACGGTCACCGCCCGCGCGGACGTGGAAACCTACCAGGTGGGGAACTCCGGCACCCCGAACACCGTCCTCATCGCGCTTGGCACCACCAACGTGACCGGCGGTTCGGGTAGCGTGACACTGCTCATCGACCCCGGCCTGGCGCTCACCGGCAACTACAGCCTGAACACCGCTGCCGACGCGATCAACGCGGGCAACGGCGTGAACCTCTCGGGCGTGAACGGCGGGGGCGCCACCTCGGCCGAGATCCTCACCATCAACGGCGCGATCAGCATGTCGCGGGCGCAGCACGCGGCGTTCACCACCATCGGTGCCACCGGCGGATCGGACGAGGTGACCGTCACCACGGGCGGGGCGGTCACCGCAAAGGCCGGCATCGAAACCTACCAGCTTTCCGCAGGCGGCTCCAACGCGCTGACAGTGGCTGGGGGCACATCCAACATCATCGGCGCAGCGGGCAACGCCACCACGGTTGATGTGGGCAGCAACATCGTCACCGGCACCTGGGCGCTGGGCAACACCGCCGACACCATCGTCGGCGGCAGCAGCGCCGATTTCTTTTTCTATGCCGATGCGGCCTCGTTCATTTCCGGCACTGCCGTAGTCGACAGCATCGATGGCGGCGGCGGCACCGATGCCATCACCGTCCGCGGCGCGTTCAGCGTTGGCATCACGCAGTCGCTCGCGCGCATCACCAATGTGGAGGCGCTGCGCAGCGAAGCCAACGGGGGCGCCGCGCACAACTATGCGCTGTCTTTCCAGTCGGACACCAACCTCGGCTCCATCACCCAGATCGACCTGGTGTACGACCAGGCCAGCGGCTCCACGGCGACCGTCGACCTCTCTGGCGTCACCCGCGCGATGGTGGTGACGGGTGTGTACCAGGGCAACAACACCATCACGGGCGGATCGGGCGCGGACACGCTGTCGGGCGGCCGGGTCAACGACACCTTCCGCGGCGGCGGCGGCAACGACACCATCACCACCTCCATCGCCGGCACCGCCACCTATGTCTTCGAGGCAATGGGCTCTGCCAATGGCTCGGACACCCTGACTGGCGTGCGCAATGGCGGCAGGTTCGATTTCTCGGGGTTTCTCGGCACAGCGGGTGTGGTGCAGACCGCAGCGGTGGACTCGAACGTCAATTCCGCAGGCCTGGACCTCACGGCCGGCAACAACATCGGCGTGCGTTACGGAACCTCCTCGCTTGGCTCGTCCGACATCCTGCTGGCGACCAATAACGCCGTGGCCGGCGAGGTGGCCGTGGCCGACAACGGCAAGGTGGTAGTGTTCTCGTTCTCGGGCGCCAGCACGGGCAACAACGCGAATGGCTCCATCTACTACGTGCAAGACGTGGACAGCACGGTGGGGGTGCAGAGCTTCGCGGTAACGCTGGTCGGTACCATGAGCGGCAGCGCCGTCACCATCGGAAATGTCGTGACTGCGATTACCTACCTCTAGGCGCGGCACGCCGCCCGGCCTGCGTCACGGCGGCCAGCCTGCTCGCACGGCGGCTGAAGTCCCGTCGCTGCGGGTACTGGCCCGCAACGTGTCCTGTGCCGCCTGCGCCTTGTGTGATGCTCAGCCGTTCACCAGCAGATGCTTCCACACGAACGCCTTCGGGTTCAGTGGCTCACATAGCACCCGGGAAATCTGTGTGCCACCTGCAGCGACACGCTTGCGGCCGGGCCGTGGTAGTGCACATGCCAGCGATCGCCGATGGGCGCGAACATCAGCTGGTGGCTGGCTTCCAGGGTGGCGGGGGCGGCCTCCACTTCTTCGTTGCCGTCTTCGTCATCGTCGTAACTGCCCTCTGCGTCCGCCTGGCGTTGTTCGGCGTCGAGGCCGGCCTAGCGCTGTTGAAAGGCGAGCAGGCGGTGAAGAGCAGTGGTGGATGGGGCCATGGTGCCTTGGGTGAAAGAATGCGCAGGCCCCGCAGTCTAGGGCGACGCTGAACAAGTCCCTCGCGCGCCGCGCGCCCCGCTTTGGGCGGTCTGCGTCGGCGCAAATGCTCGCCATAGCACTGGCTATGGCTGCGCTTTGCGCCTAGCAGCCCATCCCAAATCAGGGCGCGCGCCATCGCGAAGACTTATTCAGCGTTGCCCTACAGCGCCCAGCTGCCGTGCTGGTTACGATGCGTGACTGGCGCGGCATCGCCGGGCTGTATCACCCGGCCGCCTGCTTGGCGCTGTCCCGAATGCTCTCCGCCGTCTGGTTGAACAGCACCTTCTTCTGCTCGTCCGTCATGGGCTTGCGCAGGTCCTTGAGCAGGTCCAGGCCGCGCTGCACGGCGGGGCGCTCCATCAAGGTGTCGTGCCAGCGCTTGAGGTGCGGAAACGGTTCCAGCGGGATCTCGAAGGCCACGTGCGAGCGGATCCACGGCAGGCTGGCCATGTCGGCTATCGAGTAGTCGTCGCCCGCCACGTAAGCCCCCGTTCGCGCGAGCTGACCGTCAAGCACGCCGTACAAACGGTTCACTTCCTTGCCATAGCGGTCGATGGCGTAGGGCACCTTCTCGGGCGCGTAGTTCTTGAAATGCCCGTTCTGGCCCGACATGGGGCCCAGGCCCCCCATCTGCCACATCAGCCACTGCATCTGCGCATAGCGCTGGCGCAGGTCGGTGGACCAGAATTTTCCGGTCTTCTCGGCCAGGTACATCAGGATGGCGCCGCTCTCGAACACCGACACCGGCGCCCCGCCGCCCGGCGGCGCGTGGTCCACGATGGCCGGCATGCGGTTGTTGGGGCTGATGGCCAGGAAGTCGGGCTTGAACTGCTCGCCCTGGCCAATGTTCACCGGCAGGGTGCGGTAGGGCAGGCCGCATTCCTCGAGCATGATGGAGATTTTCCAGCCATTGGGCGTGGGCCAGTAGTGCAGGTCGATCATGGAGAGCGCTTCATCGGAAATGGAAGGAAGCGGCAGCGTAGCAGCCTTGGGCGTGGGCTGCAGGGCTGCACAGCAAGACCCTGCTTTGCATGCTCAGGAGGCAACCGCCACAGGCCACACCGGCACCCGCAGCAGCGGGTGGTCCTGCAAGGCCTCGGCAAGGAAGTCCACAAACACCCGGACCGGCGCGGGCAGGTGCTGGCGGTCGCGAAAGCAGGCAAAGAACTCCAGCGGCTCCGGGTCGGCCAGCGTGCGCGTGCGACTGATGTTGCC
>NZ_JBKDTZ010000202.1:0-14607 GCF_046339755.1 Acidovorax sp.
AGCCCCACGATAGCGCTATTTTCTCATGGCGCCAAGGCCATTTGGATGGCGTCGCGCAGAAGCCATTGTGCAGAGCCCGGCGCACCGGCCATGCGGCGCAAGCTGTGCACCATCGACAGGGCATGCCCATCCGATCAAACGCACCTGACGGTGTCAGGGCTTGCAGGCCCCTGGGCCGGTGAGCGCAGCAGCGCTTTGTGCCCGCCAAAAAAGCGCGACGACAGACATAGGCGTGCAGCCAGACGGCGCAATGGACTACAACGGCAATACGCCTGCGCCAATACCCTACGACCTCCAGAATTGCAACCAGGTGTTTCCATGAGAAAGTCCATTCCCTCAGGGTTCTTGCGAACCGTCTTTGGCAGCCGCATGATGCGCCGCCAGCTCCGCGCCTTGTATGGGAATCAGGCAGTCATCGAATTCACTCCCGAAGGCGTGATCCTGACTGCGAACGACAATTTCCTGGATGCGATGGGCTACGCATTGAAAGACATTGCCGGCCAGCCCCACCGGATTTTTGTGGATCCCCAGGAAGCGCAATCCGCAGAGTATTCGGAGTTCTGGAAGAAGCTCAAGCGGGGCGAGGCTTTCATCGGCCGCTGCAGGCGCCTGCGTGGCGATGGCCGCGACATTTGGCTGCAGGCCAACTACAGCCCCGTCGTACGCGAGGACGGTACGGTCGTCAAGGTCGTGAAGTACGCGATGGACATCACCGCACAGGCTCTGGCAGATGCTGAAGCACAAAGCCAGTTGATGGCAATCAACCGTGCGCAGGCCGTCATCGAGTTCGGACTGGACGGCACCATCATGCGAGCCAACCGCAACTTTCTCGACGCCATGGGGTATCGGGACGAGCGCGAGATCGTGGGGCGGCACCATCGCATGTTCGTACCACCCGAACAGCGCAATACGTCTGACTACCAGGCCTTCTGGCACCGCCTTGGTTCTGGCAATGTCCATTCCGGTCAATTCCAGCGGGTGGGCAAGAACGGGCAATCGGTATGGATCGAAGCGAGCTACAACCCGGTCATGGATGGCACGGGGCGGCCGTTCAAGGTCGTCAAGTACGCGACCGACATCACGGCGCGCTTCGAAGCCACCCACACCTTGCAGATCGCGTTCGAACAGCTCAATGCACTGGTGTCCGAAAGCGCAAGCAAAGCCAACGAAGCGCACCAGCAAACCCAGAAAATGCTGAAGGTGGCCCACGCTGGCACCAGCGCCACCGCCGATGCAGTGGAAACCATGGGTGCCATACGCAGCGACTCGCAGCGCATTGCAGAGATCGTCGGCTTGATCGACGGCATCGCATTCCAGACCAATCTGCTGGCACTCAACGCGGCCGTGGAAGCCGCTCGTGCCGGCGACCAGGGCAGAGGCTTCGCCGTGGTGGCCAACGAGGTCCGAAGCCTGGCCCAGAGAAGCGCTGGCGCGGCCCAGGAGATCAAAACCTTGATTGCGGCATCGACCCAGCGGGTGCGCGATGGCGACGCCCACGTGCAGGCCACGGGCAGCATCATGGACGTCATTCAGGCATCGGCCACGCACGCATCCAACGCCATGGGGGACATCGTGCAAGCAGCCCACGCGCAAGGCAAGCGGATGGGCGCAGTGCACCATGCGATGGAATTGCTGGAAACAGCGGTTTCTCGCCACTGATACGGAATTGCCTTCAAACGCCAGTCATGCCTGGGTCGCGTTGCCGTGCCAGGGCAATTTCTGCAGCTCCCGCCTGGTTTTCCGTTTGAATGCGATTCCGCATGAGAAAACTGAATACGAAGCTACCGAACGCCCTCATCCACAAGACCCGAAAAAGCCAGCGCTGGACTCAACAGTCGCAGCTTTAAGCTAGGTCGCCGCTGGCTCTGCCTGCAGAACCTTGGCACCACTGCCGCGCTGCCGGAAGAAGGCCACCGTCTGCCACAGGATGAACACGGCGATCAGGCCGAGCAGCGTGCCGCTGATGGGGCGGTTCACGAACACCTCGAAACTGCCGCGCGACAGCAGCATGGAGCGGCGGAAGTTCTCCTCCAGCATGGGGCCCAGGATGAAGCCCAGCATCAGCGGCGAGGGGTCCATATCCAGCCGCATGAACAGGTAGCCCAGGGCGCCGAAGGCACAGGTGATGAACACGTCGTCCAGGTTGTTGTTGATGCTGTAGGTGCCGATGCAGCAGAAGAACAGGATGGCCGGGAAGAGCACGTTGTACGGGATCTTGAACACCGACAGCCAGTAGCGCACCAGCGGCACGTTCAGGACCAGCAGGAAGCAGTTGCCGATCCACATGTTGGCCACCAGGCCCCAGAAGAGTTCGGGGTGGCCGGCGATCATGTTGGGGCCGGGCTGGATGCCCTTGATGATGAAGGCCGCCATCATCAGCGCCATGACGGCGTTTTCGGGGATGCCGATGCTCATCAGCGGGATGAAGCTGGTGCGCGCGGCGGCTTGGCCGGCCACGCCTTCGATGCAGCCGCTGCCGATCTGGTGCTTGTACTTGCTGACCTTCTTGTCCAGGGCATAGGCCGCGAACTGGGCGATCACCGGGCCGCCGCCGGGCAGGATGCCCAGCACCGAGCCGACCACGCTGCCGCGCAGGGCGCTGGGGATGATGCGCTTGAACTCGGGCCAGGTGGGGATGAGCTTGATCTTGCCATTGAAGGGCGAGCGCTCTTCGCGCGAGTCGAGGTTCTTGGCGATCTCGGCAATGCCGAAGCAGCCCAGTGCAATGCTCACGATGCCCACGCCATCGGCCAGAAACGGCATGTCGAAGGTGAAGCGCGCCAGGCCGCTGTTGACGTCGGTACCCACTGAGCCCAGCAGCACCCCCACCATGCACATGGCCAAGCCGTTGAGCAGGCTGCCAGTGGTGACGAAGCTCACGCACACGAAGCCGACCAGCATCAGCGCGCAGTAGTCCGCGGGGCCGAACAGGAAGGCCACCTCGCCCAGGCTGGGCGCGAGGAAGGCCAGCACCACGATGGCCACCGTGCCGCCGATGAAGCTGGAGACCCCCGCAGTGAACAGGGCCAGGCCCGTCTTTCCCTTCAAGGTCATCTGGTAGCCGTCGATACACGCCACGATGGAACTGGCATGCGGGATCTTCATGGTGATGGCGCTCACGCTGTCGCCGTACTGCGCCCTGTAGTAGATGCCGGCCAGCATGATCAATGCACCGGTGGTGTCGATGGAATAGGTCAGCGGCAGCAGCAGGCTGATGGTGGCCAGCGGGCCCAGGCCCGGCAGCAGGCCCACCAGGGTGCCCACCGTGCAGCCCAGGGCGCAGAACATCAGGTTCTGCAAGGTCAGTGCGTTGCTGAAGCCGAACGCGAGGTTGTGGAGAACGTCCATGGTGTGTGGCCTCGTTCAGTACAGCGGCAGGCTGACGCCCAGCAGCTTCTGGAACATGAACGCGACGCACAGCAGCACCGCGGCGATCTTGAGGTTGCGCACCACCGAGTACGAGGTGCCGGCAAAGCCCGCGCAGAACACCAGGAAGACGATGCCCGCGATCATGTTCACGAAGTGCGACAGGGCCGCGAAGCCGCACAGGCTGGCGAGGATGATGGCGATGCCTGCAGGACCGCAGCGGCCAGGGCGCCGCAACCCCGCGCCTGGACCTCATGCCGCGCGAGGTGGACCTGCTGCGCTTCGACCAGAGCGAGACCGTGTGGTTTGCGGTGTACGGGCCCGACGGCCGCTTCATCGCCGGCGACCACGACCTGGCGGCGGGCACGGTGGCCCCCGGCAGCACGCATGCGTTCTCGCAGCTCGCACGCGATGGACTCGAACTGCGCCGTGTGAGCCTGCGGACGGCAGGAACGCCGCCCTTCACCGTGGTCATGGCGCAGACCACGGCCGAGCGCACGCACCTGCTGCGCAGGCTGCTGGTGTATTCCGGCCTGGCCCAGCCGTGGCTGCTGGTGGTGCTGGGCTCGTGGCTGCTGCGCGGCATCGAGCGCGACCTCAGGCCCCTGACCGCCCTGCAGGATGCTGTGGACCGGCGCGACCCTGCCGACCTGGGCCCCTTGCCACCGTCACTGGCACAACAGGCCGGAAGCAGCGATGTGCAACGCCTGGGCCTGGCCCTGGATGGCCTGCTGGCGCGGGTGCAGCACAGCCTGCATGCCCAGCGCGAGTTCGCAGGCAATGTGGCGTACGAGCTGCGCACGCCCCTGGCCGGCATCCGCGCGCAGGCCGCCCATGCGCTGGCGCAGGACGACCCCGCCGTCTGGCGCAGCGAACTCGAAGGCATCACCGCGGCCGAGCAGCGCGCCAGCCGCACGGTGGACCAGTTGCTCGCACTGGCCCGCGCGGCCGAAGGCGGCACTGCACTGGCCCTGCAGACCATGCCGCTCAACACCCTGGTGCGCGACGTGCTGCTGCGCTTTTTGCCGCGCGCAGACGCCATGGGCTTGGACCTGGGGGCCGAAGGCCTGGAGCACACCGTGGAGGTGCGCGGCAACGCCGCACTCCTCGAAGGCATCTTGAACAACCTGCTGGACAACGCACTGCGCTACGGGCGCGGCCACCCGCCGCGCATCACCGTCGCGCTGCAGGTGCGTGGCGAGCACGCCGTGCTGAGCGTGGCCGACAACGGCCCCGGGGTGGATGGCGCACTGGCGGCGCGCCTGCGGCAGCGCTGGGCGCAAGGCGAGGCAGGCGTGTACCTGGGCCAGGGCGCCGGGCTGGGCCTGTCCATCGTGGCGCGCTATGCGCAACTGATGGGCGGGCGGCTCGTCCTGGACCCGGTACATCCAGGCCCTGGCCTGGTCGCCAGCATCTGGTTGCCAGCGTCTGCGCCCACCGAGAGCCACTGAGTTCTCAGCATCTGTTTCGCAAGGCAGGCCCTGGCGCACCGCCATCACCCACCCGCACAACGCCCAAAGACAGGGAGAAAATGAACTGGGGAATGTTTCCAGGTTTGCGAAACGTCAGCTATTCAATTGATAGCTGAAGATCGTTAGCTGGTGCCCCGAGCCGGGGTCGAACCGGCACGCCCCTTTTCAGGAATGCGGCGGATTTTAAGTCCGCAGTGTCTACCAATTTCACCATCGGGGCGCCGCTGACATGCAGGCCCATGCCCGTGGCGTGGCCTGCGTTCAGCGTAAACGAAAAAGGGACGCCGAAGCTTCCCTTTTGAATACTGGAGCGGGAAAAGAGTCTCGAACTCTCGACCTCAACCTTGGCAAGGTTGCGCTCTACCAACTGAGCTATTCCCGCATTTTGCTGCGCTACCGCCGTTACCGTCAGTCTGCATCAACAAGACTCAAATTATAGCGCCATTTTTGGGGCTTGCAAACTGTGACGCAAAAATTTTGCTCCAAGTGCGAGACTCGCTGCCCGGCATGCGTGCAGCACGCGGAAAAAAGCCCGTATGGAGGCGGGCTTGAACTCGTGGTGCGCACGAGGGAGGAAGCCGCTGGTGCTGCGGCACTTGCATGCTACTACGGAACCGACTCCCGTGGGGCCCCTGCACCAGTACCCCACCACGCTGGAGCCTGCAGCCGGATCGGATCGGCGCAAGTCGCCCGTGCAGGCCGGGGCAGGTCGCCTGACACCGTCCTGAAATCACGCGAAGAAGAGGCCGCGCACTTTCGAACGGTTTCCAGCGTTCTCGTCGTGATGGCCTTGCCGAATTTTTTCTCCAGCAGGGCCCCGAGCGCAACGCCCTTCTCGTCCGGCACATAGGCTGAAAACACTTCCGTGCGCTCCAGCTTGAAGATGGAGGCTTGCGCCTGCTCCAGGGGCAGCACTACCTCGCCTTCATGGGGCCTTCGAAGAAAGGTGATGACGGGCTTCGCGTTGGCGGGAAACTTGAAATCCGCGAACGGCTTCCGCTCGACAAGCCGCTGAAGGAAGGAAGACGGTCGGACGATGGTTTGGAAAACCCTTCCCAGGTGTTCCTCCATGGCCGCTTCTGCAGCACTCTCCAGGACGGGAACGATCTCGGGTTTGGCCGAAAACGCCACGTTGCCGCTGGACAGAAGCGTCTTCACATCGCAAAAGCCGGCAGCCTCGAAACAGCGCTTGAGTTCCGGCATCTTGCAGTTCATGGGGCTGACGCCCCGCAGAAAAGCGACATAGCGTTCCACAGTCACTCCGGAGTGGTTTGGCAAAAGTCTACTGCCGTCCGGGCGGAGCTCCCTGTCCAGGCACCGAAAGCAAAAAAGCCTGCTATCGGTTCAATAGCAGGCTTTCAATACTGGCAAGAGAAATCTGGAGGCGCGAACCAGAGTCGAACTGGTCTAACCGGATTTGCAATCCGGGGCATAACCGCTTTGCTATCGCGCCGTGAGCCTCAGATTCTAACCGAATTTGCAAACAGGTTTGCCAGCGGCCTTCACGCCAGCGCAAAGTCGACCGCCGCCTTGGCATGCAGGGCCGTGGTATCCAGCAGCGGCAGGTGGCTATGGGCCTGCTGCACCAGGAGCGATATCTCGGTGCAGCCCAGCACGATGGCCTCGCAACCCTGGGCTTGCAGAGCGGCGATGGCCTTCAGGTAGAAGGCGCGCGAGCTCTCGCGCACGATGCCTTGGCACAGCTCCTCGTAGATGACGCGGTGCACTTCGGCACGCGTGGGCGCGTCGGGCGTGGCAACCGTGAGGCCGTAGTCCTGCACCAGCGTGTCCTTGAGGAACGCCTGCTCCATGGTGAAGGCCGTGGCCAGCAAGCCCAGTTTGCGCAGGCCGCGCGCGCGTGCAGCCTCGCCCACGGGCGCGGCAATGTGCAGAAAAGGCAGCGGCGTGGCCGCGGCAATGGTGCCGGCCAGCTTGTGCATGGTGTTGGTGCACAGCACGATGGCGTCGGCCCCGGCGGCGTGCAGGCGGCGCGCGCTCTCGGCCAGCGACTCGCCCGCGTCATCCCAGCGGCCTTCGTGCTGGGCCTGGGCGATGGGCCCGAAATCCACGCTGTGGATGAGCAGTTGCGCCGAGCGCAGCGGGCCCAGGCGGTTGCGCACCTCCTGGTTCATGAGGCGGTAGTACTCGGTGGTGGACTCCCAGCTCATGCCACCGATCAGGCCAATGGTCTTCACGACACTCTCCTTCGCAAAAGTGCCATGATCCGCAGCGTGCACTCCATCGTCTATCACGGAATTTCAGCCGCACAGGCCGGTGCCCCCAGCCTCACCGTGGAACTGCTCGCGCGTGCGCCCTACAGTGCCCGCGACAACCCGCACCATGCCTCGCTGGGCATGGCGCTGGAGCGGCAAAGAGGCGTGCACGCCATCGGCACGGACCGGCGCACGGACTTCGACACCTGGATGGGCACCCTGTCGTACACCCCGCCAGGACTGGACGTGTTCTCGGAGTCGGCCACAGGCGGCGAGTACCTCGTGATCCGCTGGGAGGCGGCCCCTGCCGATGGCATGGACAGGGCACCCACGCGCCCGCAGCGCACCGCCCCACCCGCCCTGCTGCGCCAGGCCCTGGCCCTGCGCGGCCTGCTGGTGCGCCAGGCACCGCCCGCAGCGCTGGAGCCCCTGGTGCAGAGCCTGCTGGCCGGACTCGACACCGTGCAATCGGCCCCCGCCATGCCCTGCGCCCTGGCCGAGCTGCGGCCACTGTACGCCCGCGTGCTCGAACGCATCGACGACGAGATCGGCCACCCCGACGAAGACCTCTCGCTCGCCGCCATGGGCGGCTGGCTGCAGCTCACGCCGCTGGCCTTTCTGCGCCACTTCAAGCAGCTCACCGGCATGACGCCCCACGCCTACGTCAACGAGCGCCGGCTGCAGCGCGCCCGCCACCTGCTGGATGCGGCGCCACAGGGCACGCTGGCCGATGTGGCGGCAGCCGCGCGCTACGCCAGCCAGTCGCACATGGGCACGGCCTTTCGCAAGGCATTCGGCACCACACCCACCACCTACCGCAGCCGCACCAGGCGCTGACCGGCGCGGGCCATAACTCCCCGTCATGGCGGAGTTGCCCCCGTGCCCCTGCCTCGATCCAAAGGCCGTACCTAGACTGCATGGACCGCTTCGGCGGCCCCACTCCCCACCCGAGGTACACCGATGAAATCCCGCTTCCGCCCCCTTGCCGCGCTGGTGCTGGCCAGCCTGATGGGCACCGCCCTGCCCGCTTTCGCGCAGCCAGCGCCCACCGCCGCAGACCGCTACCCCAGCCGCCCCGTGCGCATCGTCATCGGCCAGGCCCCAGGCGGCGCGGTGGACACCATTGCACGCCTGGCGGCAGAGCGGCTGGCCACCCGCCTGGGCCAGCCGGTGGTGGTGGACAACCGGCCTGGCGCGGGCGGCATGCTGGCGGCCGAGACCATTGCCCGCGCCGCGCCGGACGGCTACAGCATCGGCCTGCTCGACGTCGGCGCTCTGGCCGTGAACCCGGTGCTGCAGCCCAAAGTGTCCTATGACGTGGCCAAGGACTTCCGCTACATCGGCACAGTGGCCAAGATCCCGCTGGTGATGGTGGCCCAGCCCGGCATCGCGGCCGCAGCACGGCCGGCCGACCTGATCGCCTACGCCAAGGCCCACCCGGCCAAGCTGACCTATGGCTCGGCCGGTGTGGGCAGCCCGCCGCACCTGGCCTTCGAGACCTTCAAGGCACGCTCGGGCGTGTTCGTCACGCACATCCCCTACCGCGGCGGCGCGCCAGCGCTGGCCGATGTGGTGGCCGGCCATGTGGACCTGACCTTCATCGACACCAACCTGGCCAGCCAGTACCAGAAGACCGGCAAGGTGAAGGCGATTGCCATGGCCATGCTGGAGCGCAGCCCGCTGATGCCGGACGTACCCACCTTCCACGAGTCCGGACTCAAGGGCTTCGAATTCGCCCCCTGGGTGGGCGTGGTGGCCCCGGCCGCCATGCCGGCCGATGCCGCAGCGCGCCTGGCCAGCGCGCTGGAATCCGTCGTCACCAGCACCGAGTTCGCCGCACGCATGCAGGCCCTGGGCTTTTCCCCCTTTGCCACCACCCCAGCGGACTTCAGCGCACTGATGCGCACGGAGCTGCAGTCCAACCGCGCCCTCATCAAGGAGCGCGGCATCACGCTGGAGAACTGAGCCATGCAAGAAAAAACCCTGCACCTGGATCCCGTTGCGGGCAGCGGCATGCGCGATGCCCACCCGCGCAACACCTTCGTGGACGCCTGCCACATCCTGGCCCACCAGGGCCACGCCTGCGGCCTGGCCGGCCAGGTGACCGTGCGCGATGGCGATTCGTCGCGCATGTTCACCCTGGCCCTGGGCACCGGGCTGGAAGAGGCAGGCGAATCCTCCACCCTGCTCATCGACGAGCACCTGGCCACCCTGGAGGGCCGCGGCAAGGCCAACCCTGGCGTGCGCTTCCACAGCTGGATCTACCGCCACCACCCCGGCGTGCGCGCCATCGTGCACACGCACCCGCCAGCCCTGTCGGCCCTGTCGATGCTGGGCATCCCCATGCCCGTGGCGCACATGGACGCTGCCGTGTTCCACGAGGACTGCGGCTACCTGGCGCACTGGCCGGGCGTGCCCACGGGCGACGACGAGGGTACGCTGATCTCGGGCGCGCTGGCGGGCCGGCGCTCGGCCCTGCTGGTCAACCACGGCATCGTCTGCACCGGGGCCACGCTGCAGGAGGCCGTCTACCTCAACGTGTTTGCCGAGCGCAATGCCCGCATGTGCCTGGATGCCCTGGCCATCGGCCCGCTGCAACCCGTGGAGCCCGCGGCCGCGCAGGAGGCGCACGACTTCCTGCTCCAGAGCGCCATCGTCAACGGCACCTTCGACTACTGGGCACGCCAGGCGGCACGCGCCGCCAACTGAACGATGGCCTGCAGGGCCGCCGCCAGCGCCTGCGGCGGCCTGGGGCCGGCGCGGTGGATCACCACCACCTGCCGGCCCAGATCGGCATCGGCAATGGCAAACCGGGCCAGGCCGCGCGGGGCCACGGCCAGCTCGGGCAGCGCGCTGGGCAGGATGACCAGGCCCACGCCGGCCGCCGCCAGGTCCAGCGAGGCGCTGACCGAACTGCATTCGGCGGCGATGGCCAGCGGTCCGGGCAGCTCGCGGTCGATCACGCGCCGCAGCGCATAGGGCCGGGGCGGCACGATCAGCGGGCGCCGTGCCAGCTCCGCCACCGTCAGCGGCACGGCCGGCGCCCCCTGCGGCAACAGGCCATAGGCACACATCTCCTCGTGGTACAGGCGCTGCACCTGCACCGCATCGGTGTTCACCGCCAGGTCGTACACCATGCCCAGGTCCGCCTGGCCGCGCACCACCTGGTCCACCACATCGGGAGAGCTGGCCGTGTCCAGCCGCACGACCAGGCCCGGATGGGCCTGACGCAGCGCCGCGACCACGGGCGGCAGCAGGTAGGCTGCCAGGGTGTTGACGCTGGCGATCCGCACATAGCGCACCGCGTCGGCGGCAGAGCGTGCCGTGTCCAGCGCCGCATCGAGCAGCGCGAACTGCTCGGCCACGCTTTGCGCCAGGCGCTGGCCCGGCGGCGTGAGCGCCATGCCGCGCCCGTGGCGCGTGAACAGGGCGCATTCGAGAAAGGATTCGAGCGCGCTGATCTGCTTGCTCACCGCCGGCTGGGTGAGGCCGAGCTTGTCTGCAGCCTTCTGCAGCGAGCCGCCCTGGGCCACCAGCAAAAACGTGCGCAGCAGGCGGTCCTTGTCGTGCATCGCAGCGATTCTATGCAGCCATCGGCGAATCTGCAGGCCCCTAGAATGACCCTGCCCTCCCCCAGCCTCACCACCCACCATCGCCATGCGCCATGCATCCGCCACCCAGCAGACCTGTCACCCCACGCGCCCCGGCACCTGGCGCTTGCTTGCGCCCCTGGTGCTGGCCATCGGCCTGGGTGCCTGCATGACGGCCCATGGCGCAAGCACGCCACCCGAACGCCCACCGGCCGGCACCGAGGTGGACGAGGCCCGCAGCGTGGCCCAGCGCCCACGGGCACCGGCGTCCTGCCTGTCGGTGCAGTTGAACGGCGTCACCGTGCTGCTGGACCGCGATGCCCTGGCGCGCCAGGCCGCGGCCAAGCCCACGCAGTGGAAGACCGAGGCCGAGCGCATGGCACTGATCGAAGGGCGCCGCGCCGCCGCCCTGCTGGAGGCCGCAGGCACCGCCCGGGACACCCATGGCTGCATGCAGGTCACGCAGGCGCTGGACGGGGAAGACCAGTCGGTGCTGCTGGCCCACCTGGAGCGCGGGCAGGCCACGGTGCTGGCGCCCGGCGCAGCCAAGGAGGCGGTGGCCGCCGTCTCCATCCGCTACCTGGGCACGCGCTGCGGTCCCACCTGCGGGCGCGGGCACATCATGGTGTCCGTGCCGGGGCAGCCACGGCCCTTTCTGGTGGCGGACTGGTGGGTGTCCTGACCCGGCAACGCCTTCGCGCCATGGCAGTGCTGGCCTTGGCCGCGCCCACCCGGGCGGGTTGGCTCTGGTGGCTGGCGCACCAGCCGCACACACCGTCAGGCGCCATCGCCGAAGCCCATGCCTTCGTGCGCGACGTGGAGCAAGGCCGCTTTGCCGCCGCCCATGCGCGCACGGCACGCAACGCGGCCACCGGCACCACGCTGGAGCAGTTCCAGGCCCATGCGGCCCACCAGCTGTGCCCGCCCGCACAGGTGGGCTACACCCTGCCCTTCCAGTCCCATGGCAACCGCCTGCGGCGCTGGCTCGCCGGGCGCGAGGTGGACGAGCCCCAGGTCACCGTGGAATTCCAGGGCAGCCCCTGCCTCTTCAGCATCACCGTGCGGCAAGCAGAACCGGGCCAGCGGCGCATCGTGCGCTTTGCCAGCCACGCGGGTTGACGCAAAGCCCTTTCACCGTGCCCTGTGATCACACAAGGCCGCTATGCTTGGAGCCCCAAATCCACTGCCGATCCAGAGGCCCGCGTGCTCCTTCCATCCCGTTCCTGCGCTCCACTGCTGTGCTGCTTCGCCCTGCTGCTGTGCAGCACGGGGGTTCAGGCACAGGGCACCACCCGCACTACCGCCGCCGGCCCGGCCGTTCCCTGCAGCAAGCACATGACCCCTTCCACCTGGCAACTCCTGCCCCGCCAAGGCATCTCCTGCGGCGCCCTGAAGATCGATTTCGGCCAGCCGCGTGCGGCCTTGCGTGCGGCCATGGCCGCCGCCGGCTTCGTGCCGCCCAAGCCCGACCGCTACCAGGACGAGGACGACTTCCAGAGCGCCGACAAGTCCAGCTTCATCCGCGTGCGCTACGACGCCGGCGACAAGGTGCAGGACATCGAGTTCCTGGGCGGCATGCTGGCCTACCAGGGTGCACCGCTGCACGGCGGCACCACCTTCGCCGACGTGAAGAAACGCTTCAAGGCGGCCAAGCTGCAACTGCGCGACACCCAATGGCTGGGCGATGGCCAGGACTGCCCCGAGCTGGGCATCAACATCGCCACGCGCGAGGACGTGGGCGGCGATGGCGACGGCATCGAGTGGGTGATCCTGAGCAGCACCTTCAAATAGAAATGCGCCAGCGGCCTGCCCGATCAGCGGTTTCAAAGGCTCCCACCATGCCCGCAAGCCCCCACGCGCCAAGGCGCCGCACCATGGTCCTGCGCGGCGCCCTGTTTCTGCCGCTCTTCTGGGCAGCATCGCCGCAACCCGCCGCCGCACAGGACTGCCTGCGCCTCATCTGCGAGCAGGGCAGTGAGCATTGCTCCATCAAGCCCGCCCGGCTGACGGCCCGGATGCCCTCAGGCTTCGCAGTCACGTCGGTGCGCGGCAACACCCTCATCGCCACCCTGGGTGATGCGGCCACCGCCAATTGCCCCGTGGCGGAACGACTGCCCAAGGGGGTCTCCCTGGACCATGCCAGCCTCTACGGGTCCGTGGAAATCTCAGGGCAACTCCTGGCGACTGGCACCCTGAGGTTTGAGCCCAACGACGGCGGGGAACTGGAGTTCAGGCCTGGGATGGAGGCCTTCAAAGGCACCGGTCCCTTCTTTCGGGCCAACTTCCGGCGCATCAAGCTGGACTCGGCGCAGCCTGCCATCAACGTGGTCCCACCGCGCACGCTGGCTGGCGCCGATTGCTGGCAGGCCCAGGCCACGGCACAGCTGTCGGACTTCTCGGTGCTGGTCGGCGACAGCTCTGCGGCAGGGACCTATCCGCGCCGGGCACGCATTACCGCCATCCACGGTTTCGCTCGCTGCACGTGGGGTGGCCCTTGAGCATCTGCCACCAAGGGATCCGCATCTGTTGACCCCAATTGAGGGGCATTGCGCATTTGGCGCGAACAGGCCGTTGGCGAACCTGCCTGCAGGCTTAACAAACGCAGAAAGCAGACAAGCTCAGCCAGGTCCGTAAAACAAAAAAGGATCCCGAAGGATCCTTTTTGTTTGCCTGCTGCACACCATGTGCGTGCAGCCTGCGATGTATGGAGCGGGAAAAGAGTCTCGAACTCTCGACCTCAACCTTGGCAAGGTTGCGCTCTACCAACTGAGCTATTCCCGCATTTACCGAAGCCTTACATTGTACATCGTTTAGTACGTTGTGTGCTGCGATGGAATGAATTGTAGCGCACTTTTTGGGGGTCTCTGGAAAATCCCTGAAAAATTTGCGATTCCTTCATTCCACCGACTTCTTTCTTTCCCTGTCCCGTCAGTGCTTGAGGCCGTCGGCCGCCGGAGCACCCGCCTTCTCAGGGGCCGGCGCCACCGATGCGGCCACCTCTTCGTCCGTCAGCGGCACGGGCCGGCTGGCCAGGGCCACTTCCAGCACCTTGTCGATCCAGCGCACGGGCACGATCTCCAGGCCACTCTTCACGTTGTCCGGAATCTCGGCCAGGTCCTTCACGTTCTCCTCGGGAATCAGCACGGTCTTGATGCCGCCGCGCAGGGCCGCCAGCAGCTTTTCCTTGAGGCCACCGATGGCGGTAACTTCGCCGCGCAGCGTGATCTCTCCGGTCATGGCCACGTCGGAGCGCACCGGGATGCCCGTGAGCGCGGAGACGAAGGCCGTGGTCATGGCCGCGCCCGCGCTCGGGCCGTCCTTGGGCGTGGCGCCGTCGGGCACGTGGATGTGGATATCGCGCTTCTCGAAGGCCTCGTCCTTGATGCCCAGGATGCGCGAGCGGCTGCGCACCACGGTGCGCGCGGCCTCGACCGATTCCTTCATCACGTCGCCCAGCGAGCCGGTGCGCGTGATCACGCCCTTGCCGGGCATGGCGGCGGCTTCGATGGTGAGCAGATCGCCGCCCACCTCGGTCCAGGCCAGGCCGACCACCTGGCCCACCTGGTTCTGCGCCTCGGCGCGGCCATAGGTGTACTTGCGCACGCCCAAAAAGTCCGGCAGGTTGTCGGCGGTGACGATGACCTTGGGCTCGAGCTTCTTGAGCTGCAGGCCCTTGACCACCTTGCGGCAGATCTTGGACAGCTCGCGCTCGAGCGAGCGCACGCCGGCTTCCCGCGTGTAGTAGCGCACCATGTCGCGCACGGCGGGCTCGGTGATCTCGAGCTCTTCGTCCTTCACGCCATTGTTCTTGAGCTGCTTGGGCAGCAGGTACTTCATGGCGATGCTGGTCTTCTCGTCCTCGGTGTAACCCGACAGGCGGATCACTTCCATGCGGTCGAGCAGCGCCGGCGGAATGTTCATCGAGTTCGAGGTCGCGACGAACATCACGTCGGACAGGTCGAAGTC
>NZ_JBKDTZ010000203.1:0-8826 GCF_046339755.1 Acidovorax sp.
GCTTCGCGCGCACCCAGGCCTTGCGCGCCTTGCCCGAGCAGGCCGCGCTGCTGCACCAGGCGCTCGACGGCATGGCGCGCCTGCTGGCCCAGCCGCCGCTGGACCAGCAGTCCGACCGGGCCTGGGAGCACCTGGCTGGCCAGGCCGAGCGCAGCCAGGATTTTGGGGTGTGGCGCCGCTGTGTGGCCGCCCGCTATGCGCTGCAGGTGGTGCAGCCCGAGCGCTCGGCCTACCGCGCCTGGGACGAGGCGGTGCAGGCCACGCGCCTGGCCGAAGTGGCGGCCGCCGAAGGCAACGCGGCGCTGGCACGGCAACTGGTGCAGCAGGCCATGGACCAGTTGCACAACGCCGCCCCCGGGCAGGACGTGGACCACGAGGACTGGTTGAAGCTGGGCGAGCAGTTCGTGGCGCTGGACCCCACGAGCATCGCGACCATCGTGCAGCAGATCCCGGCGCGCATGCCCGCCGACCTCGCCCGGCCGCTGCAGCGCGATGTCTCGGTGCGCCGTGCCCGCCTGCAGGCCCGGGCCCTGCAGCGCCAGGGCCGGCTCGACGAAGCCCTGGCCCAGGCCAGGCAGGGCCGCTTCGGCCTGACCAACGACCAGCAGGACGACTTCAGCATCTTCGTGCTCGACCTGCTGCTCGAAGCCGGCCGGCTGGACGACGCGGCAGAGTTGGCCTTCGAGAGCGCCAGCAGCCAGCGCCCCGGCTCGACGCAGCATGCCTGCACTGTGGCGCTTGCGCAGATGAAGGCGCACCTGGCCCGGGGCGCCACGCCCCACCCCGGCTGGCACCTGGCACTGGCCAGCGCCGCCATGAACGACGCCGGCTTGGTAGGAGACCCGCAAGACCCCGCCGCCTTCATCGATCACCACCTCGCGCAGGTGCGCCGCGCCGCGCCAGAGCATCCGGCGCTGGCCTGCCTGGACGGACTGCGCCTGTTTGCCGCCGGTGACCACGGGCGCGCCCTGCCGCTGCTGGAGACGGCAGCGCGCGAGCCCGCCATGGCTGCGCCCGACCTGCTGCAGGCGCTGTGGGTCAGCCGGGTCAAGGTGCATGGCGTCACCAAGGCGCTGCAACAGCCGTTTGCGGCCTCGCCCGCAGCCGGCTGGTGCTACAACCTCGGCGTATGGCTGGACTTCCACCTGCAGCAGGCCTGCGGCGCCAGCAGCGACGAGGACTGGCCCGAGCAGGACATCGACACCCTCAAGGCCCGCTACTACGAGGCCGCCGTGCTGCATTTCGAGGCCTTCTTCGCCACCGGTGAAGGCTGGTTCCGCGATGGCGACGTGCATGTCTACTCCATGCTGTGCAACAACCTGGCCATCTACTACCGCTGGAACCTCAAGGAGTACGACAAGGCCATCGAACTGCACCACAAGGGCCTGGCCACCAGCCCCTTCGCGGAGCACCACAACGGCCTCGTGTCCTGCTACTCGGCATCGGAACGCAAGGCCGAGCTCATTGCGGCGGCCGACATGCTGTGGCACTACGCGCTGGACCACGGCTACGGGCGCCACGATCCCACGGGCTACTTCAAGAGCGTGTGCCGCGCACTCTACGAGCTGGACCGCGACAACGAGATCGACATCTGGCTGCAGCGCCTGGATGAATGGTGGAACGGCCTGGACCGCGACGACCAGGCCGAAAACGAAGACGACTACCTCGGGACCCTGATGGTCATGCTGCGCAACCTGGCGTGGTCGCAGCCGGCCGACGCGCTGGCGCGGCTCACGCGCGTGATGCCGCGCGTGCAAGCCAATGCGCTGCCCGGCGTGCGGCGCCTTGCCGGCAACGTGTACGAGAACACCAAGCACTACGAACAGGCGATGGCGCTCTACCAGGAGTCGCTCAAAATGGTGCGCCCGGGCGACGAGAGCGACGCCGAGCAGGCCGGCTACGCGCGCGACGACATCGCCAGCTGCAAGAAGGCCATGGCAGCCGGCAAGCCCTGGTGGAAGCTCTGGTAATGGCGCCTGGCGCCGCCGCACGCGGCACCTACGGCGCGCGCGACGTGGTCAATGCCCCCGCCATCCGCAGCGCCATCGATCGGCGATCCAGCGAGCGCAGCGACCCCGAAGAGGTGCGCGCCTGGCTGCTCAACCACTTCTACCGGCATGTGGTGGGCAACCTGCAGGCGCCGGCACCGGCAGTGCAGGCCGTCACGCAGCGCGAGCAGGCACAGGCACTGCTCAAGCCGGCCCCGGTTCCGCCCTGGGCACTGGCGCGGCTGGGCGAGACCCCTGCGCGCCATGCGCCCGTGCCGGCAATTCCCCTGTGGTGGATCGACCCCGAGGCCGACGCGGTGCTGGCGCTGGAGGCCCGGCTTGTGGAGTTCCTGCTGTCGCGCGAGGGCACCGCGCTGCAGGGCAAGCTGCAGCGCGTGACCGCGCCGCAGGCGCTGGCCCTGTGGGCCGAAGAACATGCGGCCTACGAGGCCAAGGCCGCCGCCGGCTGGCGCGAGCACGAAGCCGATGCCGTGGCCCTGGTGTGGCAGGGCGAGCAGGGCCATTTCATCGAGTTCCGGCCGGACAGCGCGCACCTGCGCGCGGAGATGGCCTACGAGAGCCAGATGATGCGCCACTGCCTGGGCCAGTTCGCGAGCCGGCGCAGCCTGGCCGGCGGCTACGGCGAGCACTATGCCAAGGCCTGCGAACAGGGGCGCATGCGCCTGTTTTCCTACCGCACGGCCAGCCACGTGCCGCACATCACGATCAGCGCCCATGTGCGCGAGGATGGCCGCCTGGCCATCGACCAGATCAAGGGCAAGCAGAACCGCCCGCCCATCGAACGTTACCAGGGCGAGGTGCTGGCACTGCTCAACCAGTTGTCCACCTGCGAGGATGCGCCCCCCGATGCACTGCAGATGGGCATCGTGCGCACGGCCCAGGGCTGGTGCGCCGTGCGCGACGTGGTGCACGAGCAGGACCAGCTGCGCCTGGTGCAGGCCCGGCCCGCGCTGGTGCGCGAGTTGCCCGCCCCCTCGCCGCTGGTGCAGTGGCTGGTGGCGGCGCGCGACCCCGCACTGCTGCAGGGCCTGCCGCTGGCGGCTTCCGTGGCCGCGGCACTGGAGGCAGGGGGCTCGCCGGCCACGGAGCGAGCAGCGCCATGATCGCCTGGCTGCTCATCGCGCTGGGGGTCGGCCTGGTGGGCTGGCTGGCCTGGCGGCTGCTGCTGTGGATGCTGGGGCCCTTCCTGCGCTGGTACGGGCGGCCGCGCCTGCGCCGCCAGTACGTACTGGACGCACACTGGAACTGGACCCTGGCGCTGGCCGACCCCATGGCCTTCGCGCGCATCCAAGGGGGCTTTGCCGATGCGCGCATGCCGCACCTGTCCGAGCCGCTGCAGCAGTCGCTGCGCCCGGCCTTGCTGCACCTGATGGGCCTGCGCAGCGACATGGCCGAAGACCAGATCCGGGCCGCCCTGCCCGGGCAGTGGCGCGAACGCTGGTTCCGCATGGGCCTGGATGCCCTGCGCTCCGACGATGCCCCGCGCGACGCCATGGCCCTGGCCTGTGCACGCGTGGCCTTCGCCACCCGCACCGCCGCCCTGCTGGGCTGGCTGGACGAGGCCACGCAATGGCAGATCCTGCACCACAACGCGCAGCGTGCGGCCGACTGCTTCCACAGTTGGCAGGATTTCGGCAGCGCCTATGCGCGCGGCCGCCGGCAATGGGTGGCGCATTCGCGCGCCGACAGCCTGGGCCTGGCCTTCACCGAAGAGGACGTGGCGCAATGGGTGGCCAACCGCGACCACCCCTGGCACTGGCTGCCCTGGCCGCTGCCGCCACCGCCCATGAAAAAGCCCTAAGAGCCTGTTCAAGATCTTTTTGCGGCTCCAAAAAGATCTTGAACAGGCTCTAACGAGCGGGCGCTCGTCAGGGCTGTGGTGGTTCGAAGGCCGGGGTCAGAACGGCATTTTTGGCATGCCGCCGCCCCCGAGGCCCTTCATGCCGCCCATCTTCTTCATCATCTTCATCAGGCCGCCGCCCTTCATCTTCTTCATCATGTCCTGCATCTGCTCGAATTCCTTGAGCAGGCGGTTGACCTCCTGGACCTGCACGCCTGCGCCACCGGCGATGCGCTTCTTGCGCGTGGCCTTGATGAGTTCGGGCTTGCGGCGCTCCAGCGGGGTCATGCTCTGGATGATGCCTTCCTTGCGCTTGATATCCTTCTCGGCCTTGTCCATGTCCACGGCACCGGCCTTGGCGGTGAACTGGGCCGGCAGCTTGTCCATGAGGCTGGACAGGCCGCCCATCTGCTTCATCTGCTGCAGCTGCCCGAGGAAGTCGTTGAGGTCGAAGCCGTCACCGCTCTTGACCTTGGCGGCGAGCTTTTGCGCGGCCTCGATGTCCACGCCCGCCGTGACCTGCTCCACCAGCGCCACGATGTCGCCCATGCCCAGGATGCGGCCCGCATGGCGCTCTGCGTCGAACACTTCCAGGCCGTCGAGCTTTTCGGACACACCGGCGAACTTGAGCGGCGCGCCGGTGATCTGGCGCACGGACAGGGCCGCGCCGCCGCGCGAGTCGCCATCGAGCTTGGTCAGCACGATGCCGGTGAGGGGCAGGGCTTCCTTGAATGCCTTGGCCGTGTTGATCGCGTCCTGGCCCTGCATCGCATCGACCACGAACAAGGTTTCCACCGGGTTCAGCGCGGCGTGCAGGTCCTTGATTTCCTTCATCAGGGCTTCGTCGATGGCCAGGCGGCCCGCGGTGTCGACCAGCAGCACGTCGAAGTAGTGCTTCTTGGCATAGTCGAGCGCGGCATGGGCGATATCCAGCGGCTTCTGCTCGGGGGTGCTCGGGAACCACTCGGCGCCGGCCTGCTTCGTCACCGTCTTGAGCTGCTCGATGGCCGCCGGGCGGTAGACGTCGCCCGAGACGGGGAGCACCTTCTTCTTGCGCTTTTCGATCAGGTGCTTGGCCAGCTTGGCCGTGGTGGTGGTCTTGCCGGCGCCCTGCAGGCCGGCCATCAGGATCACGGCGGGCGGCTGGGCGGCCAGGTTGATGTCGGAGATGCCCTCGCCCATGGTGGCGGCGAGTTCGCGGTTGACGATGGAAACCAGGGTCTGGCCCGGCTTGAGCGAGCCCAGCACCTCCTGGCCCAAGGCCTTTTCCTTGACACGGGCGATGAAATCCCGCACGACGGGCAGGGCCACGTCGGCTTCGAGCAGGGCCATGCGCACCTCGCGCAGCATGTCCTGCACGTTGGATTCGGTGATGCGGGCCTGGCCGCGCATCTCCTTGACGAGGCGCGTGAGTTTGTCGGTAAGGGCGGAGGCCATAGGGATTGTTCCGGTGTTGCCCACGGGCGATTGGCACGGGTGGGCCCGCCAGGGCGCTGGCGGTGAAGCGAAAGGCAACTAAACTGTGCCCATGATTTTACCCAGTGCTTCTCCCATGGGTTGGCTGCTCGCGCTTGCCGCAGCGGCGGCCTATGCCATGCCCGCGGCCGCGGCGTCGCGCCTGGGGGCGGCGGGCATGCGCAACGCCCTGCTGGTCGCATGGTTGCTGCATGGCGCCACCCTGGTGCTGGGGCTGTGGAACGAGGCGCCGCGCTTCGGCTTTGCGCCGGCCCTGTCGATGACGGCCTGGCTGGTGCTCACGGTGTATGCGGTCGAAAAACAGCTGTTCCCCCAGATGCAGGCGCGCTGGGTGCTGGCGGTGCTGGGCGCGCTGGCCATCGTGCTGGCCCTGGTGTTCCCGGGCCAGCCGCTGCACGTGACGGCCTCGGCCTGGCTGCCGCTGCACCTGGCGCTGGGCATCGCCTGCTACGGCTTGTTCGGCGCCGCCGTGGTGCATGCCTGGCTGATGACGCGCGCCGAGCGCCACATCCGCCAAGCCGAAGACCCGCACAGCGGCATCCCGCTGCTCACGCTGGAGCGGCTGACCTTCCGTTTCGTGGCGGCCGGCTTCGTGCTGCTCACCGCCACGCTGCTGGCCGGCTGGCTGTTCGGCGATGCGCTCTATGGCCGGGCCTGGCGCTGGGACCACAAGGCGATCTTCTCGCTGATGGCCTGGTTCACGTTTGCCACACTGCTGCTGGGCCGTGCGCGCTTTGGCTGGCGCGGGCGCACCGCCGTGGGCGTGCTCTATGCCGGGGCCGGCCTGCTGCTGCTGGCCTATGTGGGTTCGCGTTTCGTGCTCGAGGTCATCCTGGGGCGCAGCGCATGAAGTACCTCGTTCTGCTGGTGGTGCTGGTGGTGGCCATCGGCATCTGGCGCAACAACCGCGCCGCGCCCAGGCAAGCCCGGCCCGGCCCGGCCCGCCCTCCCGCCCTGCCCCAGGACATGGTGGCCTGCGCGCACTGCGGCGTGCATGTGCCGCGCGCCGAGGCCCAGACCCAGGGGGAGAGCACCTACTGCAGCCTGGAGCACCTGCGCCTTGGCAAGCCCTGAACCGACGGCGGCCATGGCCGACAGCGCGCCGGGCAACGACCTGCCAGCGGCGGTGGACGCGCCTTTCCTGCGCCTTTGGAAGGGCTTCCTGACCGCACGGGTGATGGTCGCCATCGCCCTGGTCCTGCTGCAGACCCTGGGCCAGGCGGTCAACCAGGCGCTGGACCCGGCCACGCTGGCAGTCGCCGTGGCCTACCTGGCCGCCACCATCCTGATGCGCATCCTGGCGCGCCACCGGCCGCCGCCACCGGGCACGGGCATGCACTGGTTGCCATCCATCGGTGTCGACCTGGCCGTGGTCTGCGCCCTGCAGCTTCTGCACTCGGGCGCCCTGAACTACACACCACTGTTTGGCCTGCCGATCCTGATGGCGGCGGTGCTGGGCACGCTCACACTGGCACTGGGCACCACGGCCGGTGTGACGCTGATGCTGCTGGGCCTGGCGTGGCTGGGCTCACGCGCCGGGGTCGACGACCCCCAGCGCTACCTGCAAAGCGCCCTGACTGGCACGGGCTACTTCATCGTCTCCTACTTGGTGCACCAGCTTGCCACCCGCCTGGCGCGCGAGCAGGAAGTGGCCCAGCAGAGCCAGATGACGGCGCGCGTGCAGACACAGGTGAGCGCCCTGGTGATCCAGAACCTCACGGACGGCGTGCTGGTCGTGGACGAGAACGACACCGTGCGCAATGCCAACCCGGCCGCGCTGCAACTGCTGGGGCAGCCGCCCCTGCCCCCGCTGCCGTTTTCGCTGACCCATTCGGCCGCCTGGGATCCGCTGGTGAAGCTGGCGCGCCGCACCTTCCGCCAGGAGCAGCCCCAGACCGCCGATGCGGATCTGCTGCACATTGGCGAAAGCCCCACGGGTCTGCACGTACGCACCTGGCTCACCTCCTCGCGCAACCTGGCCCGCCAGGCCGGAACCGAGCGGCTGTGCGTGATGTTCCTGCACGACCTGCGCGAGATGCAGGCGCGCCTGCGCACCGAGAAGCTCGCCGCCATGGGCCGCATGTCGGCCGCGGTCGCGCACGAGATCAGAAACCCCCTGGCGGCCATCGTCCAGGCCAACGCACTGCTCGAAGAAGACCTCACAGACCCGGGCCAGAAGCGCCTGGCGCACATGGTGCAACAGAACGCCGACCGCCTGGCGCGCATTGCCGAGGAGGTGCTGGACATCGCCCGCGTGCAGCACCAGATCAGCCAGTCACCGGCCTCCACCCTGCACCTGGACTCTGCCGTGGCCCAGATCTGGAGCGATTGGCAGGGGCAGGATGCGGGCCAGCGGCGCGGCCTGGTGGCGCTGAGTGCCGGCGATGCCCAGGTGGAGTTCGATGCCGAACACCTGCGCCGCGTGCTGGTGAACCTGCTGGACAATGCCCTGCGCTACATGGGCCCGGAGCCCGATTCGCTGTGCATCAACACACGGACCACCGTCACGGGCCAGGTCAGCCTGCAGGTCTGGAGCGACGGTGCCCCCATGGACAAGTCCGTGGAGCGCCATCTGTTCGAGCCCTTCTTCTCCTCCGAGAGCCGCTCCAGCGGCCTGGGCTTGTATATCTGCCGCGAGCTGTGCCAGCGCCACGGCGCCTCCATCGGCTACCAGCGCCTGGTGCGCCTGACCCAGCGCGGCGATACCGGCGGCAATGCATTTACAGTCGGCTTTCGGCGCACCACCCGCCCCGCCGAGCCCGCTTCGCTGTTCGACACCATCGTGGTCTGAAGCCTTTTTCTTCCTCTCCCATGAATGCTCCTGCTGCCTCCATCCTTGTCGTGGACGACGAGCCCGATCTGCGCACGCTTTATGAACTCACGCTGCTGCGCGAGGGCTACCGCGTGGAGACGGCCGCCAGCGTGCAGGAGGCACGCGAGCAGCTCAAGGCCCAGCGTTTCGACGCCGTGATCACCGACATGCGCCTGCCCGATGGCTTCGGCATGGAGCTGCTGCAGGACCTGCGCGAGCAGCAACGCAAGGAGCGCTGCGTGGTGATGACGGCCTATGGGTCAGCAGAGAATGCGGTGGAAGCCTTGCGCTCCGGGGCCTTCGACTACCTGACCAAGCCGGTGGACTTGAAGCAGTTCCGCTCGGTCGTGGCCTCGGCCATCCAGGGCACAGGGGGCGTGCCCGCGCCGCGCGCGGCGCGCACGCCGGGCGGGCGCGCAGGGGGTGGCGGCGGCGCGGTCGATGCCCAGGCCTCCTCGTCGGCGCTGGACCGGCTGGTGGGCGAATCGGCCGCCATGCGCAATGTCAAGCAGCGCGTGGCCAAGGTCGCGCGCGGCATGGCGCCGGTGCTGATCCACGGCGAGTCGGGCACCGGCAAGGAGCTGGTCGCCCAGGCCCTGCACGCCAGCAGCCAGCGCGCAGACGGTCCCTGGGTGGCCGTGAACTGTGGCGCCATTCCCGAGAACCTGCTCGAGGCCGAGTTCTTCGGC
>NZ_JBKDTZ010000204.1:0-6661 GCF_046339755.1 Acidovorax sp.
CCTGGTGGTGTTCCTGATTCTGACCATCGTGCAGTTCGTCGTGATCACCAAGGGCGCGGAGCGCGTGGCCGAAGTGGCAGCGCGTTTTTCGCTCGATGCGATGCCGGGCAAGCAGATGTCGATCGACGGCGACATGCGCGCCGGCACCATCGACATGAAAGAGGCCAAGCGCCGGCGCAACATCGTCGAGAAGGAAAGCCAGCTCTACGGCGCCATGGACGGCGCCATGAAGTTCGTCAAGGGCGATGCCATCGCCGGCCTGATCATCGTGGCCGTGAACCTGCTGGGCGGCATCGTCATCGGCGTGATGCAGCGCGGCATGACGGCCGCCGAGGCGGCGAAGACCTATTCGGTGCTGACCATCGGTGACGGCCTGATCGCGCAGATCCCGGCCCTGTTCATCGCCATCTGCGCGGGCATGATCGTCACGCGCGTGCAATCGGGCGACGGCCCGTCCAACGTCGGCAAGGACATCGGCCAGCAGGTGCTGGCCCAGCCCCGCGCCCTGCTGATCGCCGCCGCCGTGGCCCTGGGCATGGGCCTGATTCCCGGCATGCCGCTGCCGGTGTTCCTGATCCTGGCGGGCGTCATCGGCACCGTGGGCATCGTCATCATGCGCAGCACGCGCCGCGTGGTCGACGAGAAGACCGGCGAGGTCACCGAGGTGCCGGCCATGCAGCCCGCGGGCGAAAAGCCCAAGAAGAAGGCCACCGACGGCAGCGAGGAATTCGCGCCCACCGTGCCCCTGCTCATGGACGTGGCCGCGGGGCTGCAGCAGGCCTTCGACGCCGACGTGCTCAACGAGGAGCTGCTCAAGATCCGCCGCGCCCTGTATTTCGACCTGGGCGTGCCGTTCCCCGGCATCCAGCTGCGCTTCAACGACGCCCTGCCGCCCGAGAGCTACAACATCCTGCTGTCCGAGGTGCCGGTGTCGCAGGGGCGGCTGCGGCCGGGCTGGCTGCTGGTGCGCGAAAGCACGGCCAACCTGGATGCGCTGCAGATCGCCTACGAGAGCGACCGCAAGTTCCTGCCGCACATTCCCACGCTCTGGGTCTCGGCCGAGCTGCGCGATACGCTGGGCCGGGCCGGCATTCCCTTCATGGACCCGAGCCAGGTACTGACCTACCACCTGGCCTTCGTGCTCAAGAAGTACTCGGCCGACTTCATCGGCATCCAGGAGACACGCTTTCTGCTCAGCGCCATGGAAGGGCGTTTCCCCGACCTGGTCAAGGAGTCCACACGGGTGCTGCCGATCCAGAAGATCGCCGAGATCCTGCAGCGCCTGGTGTCCGAGGACATCTCGGTGCGCAACCTGCGCGCCATCCTTGAGTCGCTGATCGAATGGGGCCAGAAGGAAAAGGATTCGGTGCTGCTGACCGAGTACGTGCGCTCCACGCTCAAGCGCCACATCAGCTACAAGTATTCGAGCGGGCAGAACATCCTGCCGGCCTACCTGCTGGCGCCGAGCATCGAGGACACGGTGCGGGGCGCCATCCGCCAGACCTCGGCGGGCAGCTACCTGGCGCTGGATCCAACGGTGAGCAAGCGCCTGGTGGACAACATCAAGAAGACCGTGGGCGATCTGGGGGCGAGCGCACAGCGGCCGGTGCTCCTCACGTCCATGGACATCCGCCGCTACCTGCGCAAGATGATCGAGCAGGACCTGTACGAGCTGCCTGTGCTGAGCTACCAGGAGCTTACGCAGGAGATCAATATCCAGCCGCTCGCACGGATCGACCTGTGATGCGGGCCTTTTCCACCATCCGCACCAGGATGCACCCCGGCCGCCGCCGGGGCTGCGGCCGTTCAGACCTTGGCCAGGCCTTCGTCCAGCGTATCGGTGACGGCGAACAGGGTCAGGAAGCCGCTCATGTCGAACACCTCGCGCACCATGTCGCGCAAACCGACCAGCACCAGCTTGCCCTTGCTGGCACGCAGCTTCTTGCCCGCGAGCAGCACCACGCGCAGGCCGGCGGAGCTGATGTAGTCCAGCGCCGAGAGGTCGAACACCACGCGCTGCGTGCCCGCTTCGAGCTGTTCGGTGATCACGCGCTCGAGTTCGGGCGAGCTGCTGCTGTCGAGGCGGCCGCGCGGGCGCAGGATCAAGATGTCGTCGCGGCGCTCCTGTTCGAGGTTCATGGGCGCAATCCTTTGAATCATGGCTGTGGAAAAGAAGTCCTCGGACTTCGGCTGAGCCCATTGTATGGGCCGCACCGTCGTTCCCGGCACGCGATGCGCACAGGAGCCTGCCAATGAGCGCGCAACCCGACGACCACGGGCAGGACGCCGAGCTGCGTGTGCTGAGCGGCTGCCACGCCGGGGCCCGCGCGCCGCTGGCCGAGGCCCTGCGGATCGGCGCGGGCGACGACTGCGACCTGATCGTGAGCGACATGGTGCTGCCGCCGGGCGCCCAGGGCTGGCTGCATGCCACCGGGGGCCATTGGAAGGTGCTGGCCCAGCGGCGGCCCGCTGGCGCGGCCAACGACGCTGCCGGCCCCGGGGCCGCGGGTGACGCCTGGGTGCCCCCCACCGCCTGGGGCGGTGTGGTGCGGCTGGGTGGCATCGCCATCACGGTGAGCGCTCCCCATGCCTCCTGGCAGGCACTTCCAGAGGGTGAGGCTGTGGCTGCCGCGCCCGTGGCGCCGGCTGCCACAGCGGAGGCCGAGCCGGCACCAGCGCAGGAGCTTGCGCTTCCGGATGGGGCGGATGCCACGCCCGCACCCCGGGAAACGCCGGCGCCGGTGGTGGTGGACGCAGCAGCACCTGCGGCCGCTGCGCCACCGCCTCCGGTGGCGCGGGCGCGCAGCTGGCACCCCGCCTGGGTGGTGGGGGCCGCCCTGTGCGTGCTCCTGCTGGGCGTGTTCGTGTCCCTGCTCACCGGGCGCGGCCCGGCACCTGCAGCCCCGGCAGCGGCCACGGCGGCCCCCGCACCCGCGGACCCGGCGCGCCAGCAGCAGATGCTGCGCGGCATACAGCGCGCGGTGGCGGCGGTGGATCCCGCCCTGCGCCTGCAGATCGACCCGCGGCCCGATGGCCGCGCGCGCGTGAGCGGATGGGTGCCGGGCATCGAGCAGCTGGATCGCCTGGCCGAAGGCCTGGCCACGGTCCGGCCCACGCCGGTGCTGGCCGTGCGCACCGCTCCCGAGCTGCTCGACGACCTGATGGTGGTGGGCAACGCCACGGGCGCACCGCTGCGCTTCGAGCTGCTGGGCGCGGGTCGCGTCAAGGCCCTGGGGGCGGTGCTGACGGCGACGGAGCGCGACCGTGTGCTGTCGCAGCTGCGCGAACGCCTGCCGCCGGGCATCGAACTTGTCGACGCGCTGCGCGTGGCCGAGCAGCAGGGCCCCGCCATCCTGGAATGGCTGCGTGTTGCCGGCTTCGGTACGGCCAGCGCCAACTGGGACGCGCAGGCGCAGCAGTTCGCGCTGGCGCTGGACATCGAGCCCGGCCGGCGCCCTGCGCTGGAGTCGCTGCTGGCACGCGACGGCACGCCGCTGTCCGGCATTGCCTTCACCTTGCGCGTGCGCGAGACCGCGCAGGCGGCGGCCGCGCCTGCCGGCAGCGTGGCGCTGGTGCACGCCAGCGTGGCGCCACTGCCGTTTCGCATTCGCGGCGTGGTCGGCGGCCCGGCGCCCTACGTGGTGCTCGGCGATGGCAGCAAGCTGCAGCCCGGTGGCCAGCGTGCCGGCTGGCGCCTGGCCGGCATCGAACCCGACCGCCTGGTTTTCGAGGGACCGCGCCGCCTGGTGGTGTCGCGGTGAGCAACAGCATGAAACTTCTGGTACCTGGCGTTGACCGATCCGTGCAGGCGTCGCCTGGGCCGCTGAGCGAGCTGGAGCTTGCGTTGCAAGGCGAGCATGCCGCGCAGGCGCGCGAAGAGGCGCTCGCCGCCCTCGGGGCGATCGAGGACCGGATGCGCAGCGCGGCTGCCGCCGGCTTGCCGCCAGCCGAATTTGCGGTGCTGACCGCCTTGCAGGACGCTTGTCAAGCGGCCCGCGAAACGCTCACAATACCGGTGCGCCGCCTGTAGACAGACTTTTTCCGCGTTTTTTCTTCTTCTGCGCGTTTTTTCCACCCCGCCCCACCCTTCAGGAGTCCGCCATGGCCGGTATCAACTTCAACAACCTCCACAACACCCTGGGCAAGGTCTCCCAGACCCGCGAAGCCGAGCTGCAGAGCACCATCACCAGCATGGACGATTCGGCAACCACCACCGACCTGCTCAAGCTGCAGCAGCAGATCCAGCAGTGGACCATGTTCACGCAGATCCAGAGCACCGTGGTCTAGGAAGTGGCCGACACCTTGAAGGGCGTGATCCAAAAGGCGGCCTGAAGCCCCTGGCAGTCCTCCCGCACCCACAAAAAAGCCGCGCATTGCGCGGCTTTTTGTTGCCGGTCGCCGCCACCCGGAGGCTGCGGCGCCGGCTGCCCTCCGGCGTTCAACTGCGCAGTTGTATGTTGAAGCGCAGGGATTCGGCCACGCTGACGCTGTAGTCGGGCGCAATGCGCAGGCTGTAGGAGAAGGTTGCGTGGCTTTGCGCCGGGTCGACCTGCACGGGGGACGAGCCGTCGAGCGGGGTCACCCTATCGACATTGGGGCGCGAGTAGTCGAAGGTGACGCGAATGCCTCCGGCCGGGTCGGCCTCCATGCGGTAGCCCGAGACGCCAAGGCCTTCGGGCATGCCGGGCGTGCCGTCGGGCGCCTGGACGCCCAGGTCCCCGCGCATCATGCTGGCCATCAGCGGTGCCATGGTCTGCTGGTTGGCGTACTGGCTCACCAGCATCTTCATGCGGGCGTCGCCATGGGTCAGCGTATCCAGCAGGGCGGCCGACTGCGCGGCGTCTCCCTGGCGGATGGTCTGGCCGCCAATGGTCACCGTGGCGCGCGGCCAGTCCTTGCCGGCCTGCTCGCAGATGCCGTCCGGTCTGGCGGTGACCACGCCGTGGCCTGAGGGCGGGGTCAAGACATCCCGGTTGAAGGCCTGGGCCGCCGCGCCCGTGAGCGAGCCGGGCAGATCCTGGGGCCGGTTGTCGCGCGGGTCGATCGAGATGTGCACCTCGGCACCGCGCCGTTCGATGCCGAACTTGTCCGACTGGCCACCGAGCTTGGCCGTCGCCTCGGCGATCTGCCGGCGCACGGCCATCACCTCGCGCAGGGTGCCGGCATCGTTTTTCTCGGTGGCCGCATCCTGGATGCGGTTCAGTGCCTCTTCGATGAAGGGCAGGCCGAACTTGTGCACTGATTGGCCCACGGCCTTGGCCGAGGCGTCGATGGTGCCGGCGGCGATGGCGTTGTTCACCAGTTGGGCAAAGGGCGCCGCCACATCGTTCTTGAGCGTGCCCTTGTAGATGTGCTCCTGGCGCCGCATCTCGTCCGACCTGCCCTGGAACATGCTGCCCAGGAAGTTGGTGGCATGGCCGATGTTGCGGTCCAGCGCGGAGAAGAAGCGGGTGATGCCCTGGCCCACGCCCTGGTGCGGCTCGGTGCGGAAGTAGGGCGGGCAGCCCACCGACTCGAACTTGACGAACAGGTCCTGCGTGCCGTCCTTGGCAGCGAGCTTGTCGAACAGGATGGTTCCGCCCTGGCCTGGCAGCATGTTGCGGTAGTCCTCGATGCCGCGCTGGCTGGGCTTGCCGCTGGGGATCAGGCCGGCAATCTTGTGCTTCTCATTGTGGTCCACGCGTTCGCCGAAGTGGGTGGACATGCGCGAGTCCGCCGTCGGGGCCGCTGCCAGGAAGCCGTAGATCTTGTTGCCCGGGTCCTTCATGACGAAGGAGCCCGAGGAGGACATGTCGGTGATCTTCTGGCCGCCGATGGCGGAATGGTCCTGGCTCTGCTCGCGCTGCACATCCTGCTGCGCGGCGGCGGCCATCATGTACCAGCTCAGCGCCCGCGTGGTGTGCACGCTGCTGTCCACCTGCACCGGCTGGCCGCCGACCTGCACCGTGACGGGCGAGCCCCCGGCCGGGCTGTCGCGAAGCGCCTCCGCCAGGCGCTCACCGGTGGCGACCATGCCCTCTATCTGCTGCGGGGTCATGGGCGTGCCCTGGGCCTGGGCGTGCGCCGTGAGCTTCTCCATCACGCCGGGATTGTTCAGCAGGCTGCCGGGCATGGGCTGGCGCATCTGCGTGAGCGCCGGGTTGGCGGTTTCGAAGCGCCTGTCGGCGGCGGGCTCCAGCAGCTTTTCGTTGATCAGCCGAGGCACCTGCAGCAGCAGGCGTGTCACGCCCACCGTGACCAGGGCCGCCAGCCCCACCGGCAGTGCGATCGGGGCCAGCACAATGCCGGCCAGCACCTTGCCTGCGGTCTTGAAAAAGCTTTTGGCCTTGTCGGCCAGGCTGACGGACTGCTCGCGCGGCTGGCCATCGCCGACCTGGATCTGGCGGCCGGCGAGTGCGCCTGCGCCCATGCGCGCCGGGCCCACGCCCTGCGGCGCCTGGCCCTGGCCCTGGGGCGCCTGTACATGGCCCTGGAGGCCCAGGGGGGCGATCCCGCCCAGGTTGGGCGGGGGAAGTGCGTGACCGATAGGACTGCTCATGGCGTGCTCCCTGGCTGCGGATCAGGCGCGAAGCCCCATGTGGGGCTGCATCAGCGGCGCGGCGCCACCGCCGTCGGCGGGCGTGCCTTCGACAAAGGCCTTCCAGAACGCCGAGGTGTCGAC
>NZ_JBKDTZ010000205.1:0-8143 GCF_046339755.1 Acidovorax sp.
GGTGATGGCTCCTTCGGTTGGTTGGTTTTGAAACAGCGGGACAACGAAAGTCTGGGTGCAGCCCGCCATGCCACCCGGTCGGGCGGCACGGCGGGGCTGGCGGCCGGATGCGGTCAGTGGGCTTTCGCCCGGGTGACGAGAAAGTCCACGATGTGGTTGCGCAGCGCGTAGTAGCCGTCCAGGTGGTGCAGGCTGCTGCGCGTGCGTTCGCGCGGCAGCGGGTTGACCACCACCTCGGCGATGCCACCCGGGTGGTAGCCCGCGGGCGACTCGTTGCCGTTGCTCATGAGCAAGATGCGGTCGGACAGCAGGATGGCCTCGTCCACGTCGTGGGTGATCATGAACACCGTCTGCTGCGTCTGGCGCACGATGGCCATGAGCTCGTCCTGGATGGTGCCGCGCGTGAGCGCATCGAGCGCGCCGAAGGGCTCGTCGAGCAGCAGCATCTTGGGCTGGATGGAGAACGCGCGCGCAATCCCCACGCGCTGCTTCATGCCGCCCGACAGCTGCGAGGGCTTCTTGTCGATGGCGGGCATGAGGCCCACCAGGGCGACGAATTTCTCCACATGCGCATCGACCTGGGCGGCCTTCCAGTCAGGCCATCGCGACTTGACCGCGAAGGCGATGTTCTGGCGCACCGTGAGCCAGGGCATGAGCGCATGGCTCTGGAACACCACGCCCCGGTCCAGGCTCGGGCCTGCGACCTCGCGCCCGTCCATGATGACGGTGCCCGAGGTGGCGGTGTCGAGCCCCGCCAGCACGTTGAGGATGGTGGTCTTGCCGCAGCCCGAGTGGCCGATGATGCAGACGAACTCGCCCTTGTCGAGCGTGAACGACACGTCGGCGAACACCGGCTTGGCGGGCACAAAGGCCTTGCTGAGTCGGTCGATCTGGAGGAAGCCGGGAGTCACGGAAGATGCCTTTCGTTGCGGAGCGTCAGGGGCTGAGGCGGCGGGGCGCTGGGCGATGTCACTCCACATAGGTCACCACCTTCTGCAACTGGCCGAAGAACAGGTCGAGCAGCATGCCGACCACGCCGATCACCAGGATGGCGAAGATCACGTTGGTGAGCGACAGGTTGTTCCACTCGTTCCACACGAAGTAGCCGATGCCCGTGCCGCCCACCAGCATCTCGGCGGCCACGATCACCAGCCAGGCGATGCCCATGCTGATGCGCATGCCCGTGAGGATGGTCGGCGCCGCCGCCGGCAGGATCACCAGGAAGGCCTTGCGCAGCGGGTTGACCTGCAGCGTGGCCGAGACATTGAGCCATTCGCGCTTGACCGAGGCCACACCGAAGGCCGTGTTCACCAGCATGGGCCAGACCGAGCAGATGAAGATCACGAAGATGCCCGAGATCGACGAGTCCTTGATGGTGTAGAGCGCCAGCGGCATCCACGCCAGCGGGCTGATCGGCTTGAGCACCTGGATGAAGGGATCGAAGGCGCGGCGCAGCAGTGGCGACATGCCGATGACGAACCCCAGCGGAATCGCCACCAGGCAGGCCAGGCCGAAGCCCAGCGCCACGCGGCCCAGCGAATGCGCGAGCTGGATGGCGATGCCCTTGTCGTTGGGCCCGTTGTCGTAGAACGGGTTGGACACATGGCCCCAGACCGTGGTGCCCATCTCGGCCAGGGAAGGAAAGCCGCTGGCCTTGGTGCCGGCGCCCAGGTCCTTGCCCATCATCTTGGCGTACTCGATCTGCTCGGGCGTCATGCCCGCCGTGCTGTTGGCGGCCCCGGACGAAGCCGTGGCCGCATACCAGATGCCGAGCACCACCAGGAAGATCAGCACGGACAGCAGGCCCGCGCGCAGGTTGAGGTTCTTGGACGGAGACATGTCAGCCTGCCTTGCGGATGGGGAAGCTTTTCGCGTAATCGGCCGCCTTGGCGGCATCGAACTCGCGGCCCATAATGGTGAACTTGGGGTAGGCGCCCTCAGGCACCTTCTGGTCCAGGGCCTTCATCTGCTTCTTGGCGTCGGTGATGAGGAAAACCTTCTCGGCGATCTGCTTGTAGTCCACGTCGCCCTTGACGTAGCCCCAGCGCTGCATCTGCGTGAGCATCCACACGGCCATGCTCTGCCAGGGCATGGGGTCGAAGTCGGCGCGGTCGGGCACGTTCTGGATCTTGCCCAGGCCGTCGGCGAACTTGCCGGTGAGCACCTGGTTGAGCACGGCCTCGGGCTGGTTCAGGTAGGCCTGGGGCGCGATCACCTTGGCAATCAGCTCGCGGTTCTTGGGGTCGCGCGCCATCGCGGCCGAGGTGAGCACCGCGCGGTACAGCGCGGCAAAGGTGTTGGGGTTCTTCTGGATGAAATCGGTGCTGGTGCCGAAGGCGCAGCAAGGGTGGCCGTTCCACAGGTCCTTGGTGAGCAGGTGGATGAAGCCGACTTCCTCGAACACGGCACGCTGGTTGAACGGATCGGGGCCCAGGAAGCCCTCGATATTGCCCGCGCGCAGGTTGGCCACCATCTCGGCCGGGGGCACCACGCGCAGCTGCACGTCGGTGTCCGGGTTGAGCCCGGCCTCGGCCAGGTAGTAGCGCAGCAGGAAGTTGTGCATGCTGTACTCGAAGGGAATCGCGAACTTGAAGCCCTTCCAGTTCTTCGGGTCGCGGTTGTCCTTGTGCTTCAGGCTGAGCGTGATGGCCTGGCCGTTCACGTTCTGGATGGTGGCCACGTTCATCGGCGTGGCGTTGGAGCCCAGGCCCATGGAGATCGCCAGCGGCATGGGCGAGAGGAAGTGCGTGGCGTCGTACTCCTTGTTGATCATCTTGTCCCGGATCAGCGCCCAGCCGGCCGTCTTGGTCACCTCCACATTCAGGCCCTGCTTGCTGTAAAAGCCCAGCGGGTGGGCCATGATCAGCGGCGTGGCGCAGGTGATCGGGATGAAGCCGATCTTGAGATTGGTCTTCTCCAGCGCACCCTTCTCCTGCGCCATGGCCTGCATGCTGGCCACGGGCAGCACGCTCGCGATGGCCGCCATGGCCGTGCCCTTGCCCACGGCCTTGATGAAGCGGCGGCGCACGGCGTCTTGCGGGAACAGGGCCTTGACCAGGGTGGCCTCGATGAATTCGTTGCTGTAGGCCTCGAACTCGCTCGTGAGGCTGCGCTGGCGCAGGGTGGCGGCTGCGGCGTCGGCCGACACCTCGGCATGGTGGTCCGCCGCCGTGTGGTCGCGGCCGCAGCTGCACTTGAGCATCAACGGGCGGTCGGCATCGAAAGGCGAGAAGAATTCAGACATGGCACACCTCGGTGAAGTTGATGCCAGCCGCTACGCAAGGCACGGGCCAGTTGCGGGCCCAAGCGGCCTGTCGTCATGAATTCGTGGGTGCGGTGTCTACACCGTGTAGGGGCAGCACTACAAATCGGGCCTGCGAGGCCCCGAAATCACTCGGCGGGCGTGCCGCGCGCCAGCAATGCCAGCTCCACGTCGTTGCGCGCGCCGGTCTTTTCGAGGATGCGGGCGCGGTAGGTGCTCACGGTGTTGGGCGCAAGCTTGAGCTGCGCACCAATTTCGCTCACGCTCTGCCCCGCAGTGAGCAGGCGGAACACCTGGTGCTCGCGGAACGATAGCGCGTCCACCCCGGCCGGCAAGCCCTGCTGGGCTGATCGCACCACGCCGGTGCGCTCCACCGCACCGGCCAGCGCCTGGGCCGTGGCCTCCGTGAGGTAGCGGCCGCCCGCTGCCACCTTGCGCACCGCGGCCACCATGTCGTCGGGGTCGGCACTCTTGTGCAGGTAGCCGGACGCGCCCATCTGGATGCAGCGCACCGCGTACTGGCGCTCCGGGTAGGTGCTGAGCATGAGCACGGGCAGCTCGGGCCAGCGCCGACGGACCGCCTGCAGGGCCTCCAGTCCGTCGAGCCCGGGCATGGCAATGTCCAGCAGCACCACGTCCAGCCCGGCCTGCCCGCCCAGGGCTTCGGCCCGGGCCAGCACCTCGGTGCCGTCGATGGCTTCGGCCACCACGGCGATCTCTGGCTTGCCATTGGCCGGGTCGGCCAGCACCTGCTTGAGGCCTTCGCGCACGATGCGGTGGTCGTCGCCCAGCAGCACGCGGATGGGGCGGCTCATGGCACCGGCTCCCAGGGCACTTCCAGCAGCACGCAGGAGCCGGCGCCGGACGCGCTGGTGATGGCCAGGCGCCCGCCGAGCTGGCGCGCGCGTTCGCGCATGCCCATCACACCATAGGCGGTGGGCGATTCCAGCGCCTGAGGCGCCGCGCCCACGCCGTCGTCCTGCACGCGCATCTGCAGCCAGCCCTCGCGCAGGCCGATGTCCACCGCCAGAGAACCGGCGCGCGCATGCCGGCCAACGTTGCTCAGGATTTCCTGGAAGATGCGGAAAACCGCCATGGCCGCAGCCTCCGGCAGGTCGCCCGGCGGCGGCACGCAGCGCCAGTCGAGCGCGATCTCGGCCGATTGGGCGAATTCCTGCGCCTGCCATTCCAGCGCCGCCCACAGGCCCTGGTGGTCCAGGATGCTGGGGCGCAGGTCGGTGATGATGCGGCCCACGTTGTCCACCGCAGTCTCGATCAGGCGGCTCATGTTCTGGCACTTGCAGCGCATCTGCTGGCGCATGTCGCCCGCGGCCTCGGGGGTGCGCTCGCCCTGCTCGCCCAGGCGCTTGTGCAGCCAGTTGACGTCCATCTTGAGGGCCACCAGCAGGCTGCCCAGCTCGTCGTGCACCTCGCGTGCGATGCGCGTGCGCTCGTCCTCGCGCACCTGTTCGGAATAGGCGGACAGCTCGCGCAACTGCTCCAGCGCCTCTGTCAGCTCGCGCGTGCGCGCGGCCACGCGGCGCTCCAGCCCGTCATTGGCGCGCGCCAGGGCGTCGTGCGCCTGCTGCAGGTCCTCGGCGGCGCGCTTGCGACCAGTGATGTCGGCGAAGGCGATCACGGCCCCGCACACCGCGCCCTGCTCGACGATGGGGTGGCTCGAATATTCGACGGCAAAGCTGCGGCCATCGGCGCGCCAGAAGACTTCGTTGTCCAGGCGGCAGGGCATGCCGCGGCGGAAGGCGTTGAAGATCGGGCAGTCGGCTTCGGCGTATACGCTGCCGTCGGCATGCGTGTGGTGGGTCAACGCATGCATGTTGCGCCCAAGCAACGCATCGGCCGGCAAGCCGATCATGCGGGCCCCTGCTTCGTTGATGTAGCGGCAGTTGCCCGCCAGATCGATGCCGAACACGCCCTCGTCGGTCGAATCCAGCAAAAGGCGCAGACGCTGCTCCCAGGGCACGTCGGCCCCGGGATCGGGCGGCGGCGTGGCGGCGTTGTGGCTTGTCTCCATGGCACGGCAGGGCAAGCAATGCCCATGCCTGAGCGCCGGCTCCGTTCTCGCAGAGCGCGCCGGGATGGGCGGCTGCCTTGCTGCGCCGCCCGGGGAAATCGAGACCGGACGGGAACCGGACTGGCACACGCCTGCGGCAGCCACTAACATGCTGCCTGCCGCAACGAGGAGAACATCCTGTGACACCCGCCGAGATCGACGACCCCTTCCTGCAACGCCTGTGCGACGTGATGCAGCGCATTGCCCAGCAAGGTGACCTGCGCGCCATCGGCCCGCTCATGGACATGACCGGCGAGCGCCCCGAGGAAAGCGTGCAGGCGCGCCTGGCCGAAGCCTTCGCGCACATGGTGGTCAAGCTGGAGGCACGCGAGTTCGAGCTCGAGTGCCGCATTTCCGATCTGGACCAGACCCGCCGGGAACTGGAAGCCGCCAACCTGGACCCGCTCACCGGCCTGCCCAACCGCATGATCGCGCGCGACCGGCTGCGCCAGGCGCTCACCGACGCCAACACGCGCCACGGCCTGCTCACAGTGCTGTTCCTCGACCTGGACAAGTTCAAGCATGTCAACGACACCATGGGGCATGCCGCAGGCGACGAGCTGCTGTGCCTGGTGACGCAGCGCCTGCGCGGCTGCCTGCGCGAGGGCGACACCCTGGCCCGCCTGGGCGGTGACGAGTTCCTGTGCGTCCTGCCCGGCGCCAGCCCGGACGATGCGCAGCGTGTGGCCAACCGCATGGTGGCGGCGCTGACCGACCGCTTCCAGCTCGCCGTCGGCGGCGCGGACATCGGCACCAGCATCGGCCTGTCGCATTTCCCGGACCATGGGCGCGGCGTGGATGAGCTCATCGCCCATGCCGACGCCGGACTGTACGAAGCCAAGCGCAACGGCCGCAACCGCTGGTGCTACGCGCCGGCGGCCTGACCATGGCAAGCACGGCCCCGGGCGGCATGGCCCCGCCCACCCCCTCCCCTTGGCGCCCACCCGTGCTGTCGGCACGCTGGTGGCCGGTGTTCCTGCGCAACAGGCTGGTCTGGCGCAAGCTGGCCATCCCCAGCCTGGTGGGCAACATCGCCGAGCCGCTGATGTGGCTGGTGGCGTTTGGCTACGGCATGGGCAAGCTGGTGGGACAGGTGCCCGTAGCCACGGCCGATGGCGGCAGCATCCATGTGCCCTACCTCCTGTTCCTGGCCAGTGGCTCGATCTGCATGAGCGCAATGAACGCGGCGAGCTTCGAAGCGCTGTACTCGGCCTTCTCGCGCATGCATGTGCAAAAGACCTGGGACGGCATCATGAACGCCCCCGTGCGCCTTGACGATGTGGTGCTGGCCGAGATGCTCTGGGCCGCATTCAAGGCCTTGTTCACCGTGACCGCCATCCTGGGGGTGATGCTGGCGCTGGGCATCAGCCACAGCCCCAAGCTGCTGGTGGCCTGGGCGGTGCTGCTGGGCGTGGGCATCATGTTCTCGAGCATCGCGCTGATCTTCAACGCGCTGGCCAAGGGCTACGATTTCTTCACCTACTACTTCACGCTGGTGCTCACGCCCATGATGTTCCTCTCGGGCGTGTTCGTCCCGCGCGAGCAACTTCCACCCATCGTGCGCGCCATCTCCGACTGGCTGCCGCTGACCAATGCCGTCGAACTGGTGCGCCCGCTGTTCATGGACCGGTGGCCCGCCCACCCCTGGCGCCATAGCCTGGTGCTGGTGGTGACCACGGTGGTGGCGTTCTGGGTGGCCATGGCGCTAACCCGCAAGCGCTTTCGCAGCTGAAGCGGCTTCAGTAGGGTGGTGCGGTCTCGGCCGACAGGTCCAGGCTGCGCATCAGCTTGATCCACTCGTAGGGCGTGAGGTGGGGCTTGGTGCTGGCGAGCACCGCCTCGAACACCGGTGCAGGGGCATGCGCGCGCATGTCGGCCAGCAGGGCCGTGCGCTCGGGCGGGGACATGAAGGGCACGAGCCAGCGCAGGATGGCCATCATCTCCTCGGGCGGGATGGAAGCCACGAGCGCGTTGTGCACGTCCACCAGTTCCTCGTCGCTGTAGTGCGCCCACAGCACGCTGTTGTGCGAGGTTTCCTCGGCATGCATGTGCTCGAAGTTGTGGGCGATGAACAGCGCCAGCTGGCGGTACAGCGCCTGGGTGGCCATGGGCCGCGCTGCGGGCGCACAGCCCAGCAGCTGCGTGACGCCAGCGGCGAGGGCCGTGATGGCGGCTTCGTGTTCGCCATGCTCGCCTTCGAGCATGCGGGCGGCACCCGGGGCGCGCGCCTCGATGGCCGTGTGCACGAAGGTGTTCTCGTGCTGCAGATGCGAGCGGCACAGGTCCAGCAGGTCCATCACGCGCTCGCAGTGGCTGGCGAACTCTTCGTCATCCGCCACGTCCATGCGGCCCAGGGCCAGCAGGGTGTGCGCCATCACGGCGCGCAGGGCCTTGTGGATGCCGGCATACATGTCCATGCGCGGCGCGCCGGCTTGTGCCAAGGGATCGGAGTGGGCCGAGATCAGGGCCGAGATTTCGCGGGGGTCGATGTTCATCGCAGTGTTCTTCTTTCAAGTTGCCACACCGCCTCTCGCGGTGTTCGGCCAGATGCACCATGCATCTGCAGCCGATGAAAGAAGTCTAGGAAAGCGCGGCGTTTTCGCCTGTGAACAACTTCCGCTTTCAGCGCCCTGCCGCAGGCCGCGGCGTGACATTCCTCACGCTGCGGCGCGCAACATGTCCACGGCCTTCTCGGCGATCATCACCGTGGGCGCGTTGGTGTTGCCGCTCACGATGCGCGGCATGATGGACGCGTCCACCACGCGCAGGCCCTCAAGTCCGTGCACGCGCAATTGCGCATCCACCACGAC
>NZ_JBKDTZ010000206.1:0-6844 GCF_046339755.1 Acidovorax sp.
GCCATTGACACCCTGCGGCCCACGGCCAACATCGTGGTAGCCGAGGGCACACTCAAGGCCGGACAGACCTCGCTGGTGACGATCACTTTCAGCGAGGCAGTGACCGACTTCACCAACACCGACCTCAGCGTAACGGGCGGCCGCCTGTCGCCGGTGCAATCCAGCGATGGCGGCAGCACCTGGACGGCCACGCTCACCCCCCCGGCGGGCACGGCGTCCACCGGCAACACCATCACGCTGGACAACACCGGCGTGCAGAACGCGGCTGGCAATGCAGGCAGCGCAACCACAGGCTCCAATGCCTATTCCATCGATACGCTGCGGCCCACCGCCAGCATCGTGGTGGCCAACGCTGCCCTCAAGACCGGCCAGACGTCGCTGGTGACCATCACCTTCAGCGAAGCCGTGACCGGCTTCACCAATGCCGGCCTCACCATCGAGGGCGGCAGCCTGTCTCCGGTGCACAGCAGCGACGGCGGCATCACCTGGACAGCGACCTTCACGCCGGCTTCGGGTACGGAGCAGGCCAACCAGTCCATCACGCTGGACAACAGCAGTGTGTCGGATGCCGCAGGCAACGCAGGCAGCGGCACCACCCGCTCCAATACCTACACCATCGACACGCGGGCCCCCACACTGCAGACCAGCACGCCCCTGGACGACGCCATCAACGTCAGCCCCGGCGCCAACCTGACGCTGACCTTCAGCGAGAACGTCGTCGCAGCAGAAGGCCTGGTGGAGTTGCGCAAGACAAGCGACAACACGCTGGTGGAGCAGTTCGACGTGACCACTGGGGAGGGCAGCCTGCACGGCACGCTGAGCATCCAGGGCTCCACCCTCACCCTCAACCCGCATGACGATCTGATCTACGACACCGGCTACTATCTGCTGGCGGAGTTCGGGGTGGTCAAGGACAGTGTCGGCAACTACTTCGGCGGTATCAGCGCGCCCACGGCGCTCAACTTCCAGACGGTCTCAGCGCCTTCGGGCGGCGGCGCTCCCGTGGTGCCGCCTGCCACCGCCATCGATGGCGTGCAGGTCACCACACAACCCGGGCCTGGCGGCTCCACCGTGGTCACCGTCCCTGTGGTCGCGCCCGAGCGCGCCGAGACACCGGGCACGCCTTCGCCGCTGGCCGACATTCCCCTGGTCAAGGCGGTGGACGGCCATACCGTCATCGGCGTGAGCTTGCCCGTGGGCGTGGGCCTGCAGGCCGAGAGCATCACTACCACTGGTACGGCACAGCTGGCCGAACTGCTGTACCGCATCGAACGCGTCGCGGGAAGCGGTGACCAGGCGCTGCTGCGCTCTGGTGAAGCCTTCACTGCCGCGCTCAATTCCGCCGAACCGCTCACGGTCCAGGTCCTGCAGCCCACGCCCGGAGCAGGCTTCAACCCAGCGGTGCCCCTGGTCATCACCGGCAGCACCTTGGCCGCCGACGGCAAGCAGGCGATCGTGCTCGACGCGCGGGCCCTGCCATCGGGCACGGTCATCCAGGTCGACAACATCGACTTCATCGCCGTGGTGGGCAGCGTGCGCCTGATCGGTGGTGCCGGCCAGAACGTTGCCAGCGGCGACAACGAGGCCCAGTGGATCGTGCTGGGTCCGGACGACGACATCATCCACGGCGGTGGCGGCAATGACGTCGTCGGCAGCGAAGGAGGTGATGACCAGGTGTTTGGCGATGCCGGGGACGACACCGTGTTCGGCGGTGCGGGCAACGACATCCTCTCGGGCGGCACGGGCAACGACCACCTGAACGGCGGCACGGGTTTCGACGTGGCGCTGCAGGCGGGCAAGCGGGCCGACTACACCATCACCCTGGAGGGCGCCGGCATCAAGATGGTCCACACCGCCACTGGCGAGACCGACTGGCTGGTCGACGTGGAGCAGGTGCGCTTTGACAGCGGCCCCATTCTCACCATCGCGCACAGCGCCGCAGAGGAAGCCGCCGCATTCCTCTTCTCCAAATGGCTGGGCCGTGACCTCACGCAAAGCGAAGGCGCCATCATTCAGACCTTGGAAGGCCACAGTGCCGAGCAGGTGGCGAGTCTGTTTGCGCAAGTCTTTCCCACGCAGACCGCGGGCAAGACGCCGGCGCAGTTGCTGGAGGGCCTGGCTGCGGCCGGAGCGATCCGTGTGGATGCTATCCGCGAGGTGACGGTGACCGGCGATGGTGGCAACAACACCATCACCCCGACCCTGGGCCTTGCACGCTATGTGGATGGGGGTGCGGGCACCGATACCGTGGTGATCCCCGCCAGCCTGGGCCAGACCCATGTGCAGCACAACGCCAATGGCAGCTTCACGCTACAGCGCCTGACCGATGGGGCCATGCTGGACGTGAGCAACGTCGAGCGCGTGGACTTCAGCGACACGAAACTGGCGCTGGACTTGAATGGCCACGCGGGCCAGGCGGCCAAGCTGCTGGGTGCGCTGGCGGGCCCCGCGGCCCTGGCCAACAAGGGTCTGGTGGGCGAGGCCATTCGCCTGCTGGATGCCGGCATGGGCGAGCAGGGCCTGGCCCAGCTGGGCCTGCAGGCCCTGGGCGCGCAGACGCCGGCCCAGGTGGCGCAGCTGCTGTGGACCAACGTGGTGGGCCGTGCAGGCACGGCGCAGGAACTCACGATCCTGACCGACCTGATCGGCAGCGGCGTGACCGCCAGCGAGTTGGCGGTGATGGCTGCCAGCCTGGACCTCAACGCCACGCGCATCGACTTGGTGGGCTTGACTGCCAAGGGGATCGAGTTCGCCTGATCGCCAGACTGCCCGCGATTCCGGGCGCTGTATGCCTCATGACGAGAAGCCCGCCGCGCGCGGGCATTCTTTTTAGTCGAGATGGCCAGCATGCACTGCTGCGCAGGCATCAGGGAGGCTGCGGCAGCTCTCTAGTTGCGCATTTTCAGATTTGGCTGTGCACGCAGTCGGCAGCGCATGCACGTGGCAGCACACAGCAGGGCTGACGCACAGGGGGTGATCGAGGAGTAATGCGGACACCTACCAGGTTCATGCGGCGTCAACGTATGCTGCTCGGCTATTTGACACCGCAGGCTACTGGCATAGAATTCAAGCTTGACGTGGAGTGGGGCGCTATAGGTTGCCCAACGCCCTCAGAGCGTGCTCTGCTTCGACACCGTGGCTCAGCCATTGCCCAAGAGCCTCCCAGCTGGGGAGCAAAAATAATCAGCGTTTCCAGCCTGGACCTCGTCCAGCGCATTCAAGCCTGGCGGACCATCATTCCGCAGGGAGGGTGGTTCGCCAATCCAGATGTGTGGATGTAGCGCCTGGCCACCGCCTTTCCCAGACTCAGTCCGGGGTGGAGTGTGAGGATCAATTTGCGACGACAGGATTTCCCTGCCGTTTGATGTCCTAGCTGGGGACTGCGAAACAACCAGCAATTCCGAGCGTCCTTTTGGGGACGCTCTCAACCCTTGCGGGCACTGCTGTCCCGCTGGGGCCGGTGCCTGCTCTTCCATAGGAGACAGGATATGAAAATGCAATGTGCAAACGGCCCAATCCCTGCGGCCGAGCCGGCAGTGGTCGACAAGCTGAAGCGACTTGCCATCTCGTACTTCGAGATGCGCGAGGCCTCGTCAGCCGCCTTCAGAGCTGGCGACGCAGCTCGCAGTATTGGCTCGTCTGTGTTGGCACACAATGCGGCCGTGAATTTCATGAAACTCGCATCGCTGGCCACCACGGATGCCGCAGTGGCGCGTATGCGTGCGATGAAACGGGAGGGTGCTCTTGAGCCAGCAGCCGGTTGGCCAACGCAACGAACCTTTGAGGTCCTTGGACATGGATTCGATGGCGCCACTTCGGCGACGGACGATCGCGTCTTCTGGGTCAAGGCCAGGTCTTCGGTCCACGTGTGGGCTGCGCTGGCTGGAAGCCGCGCTTCTTTCTTTGAGACTATTGATGGGGATGAGGACGTGGACTTTCAGCTCCCGCAGGATGCAGAAAAGCTCAAGGCGGCGCTTGCTTTGTTCGAGCCAGCGTCAGTTTTCGAGTGCGTGTACGAGAACGTGCGTGTGGTCGTCTATGGCCATGGTGGAACGGCCAACGCCATTTCTGCATGGGAAGGCGAGGCCACTGAGCCGTTCGTAACCCTCCAGCAGCAGGATGATGGAAGCATCACCCGCCTGGCGGTTCAGTCTGACGGAGGCTCTCCAGAGCATGACGATTCCCACGAAGTTCTGGCTGCACGGCTTGTGCTCAGACAGGATAGTGGCGCCCCGGACAGCATCTTGCGGGGCTTCGATGTCGTGCGCGCTGGCGAATCCGAAAACACGGCCCTGACCATGGGCATGCCGGCACTCATACCGCCGGCGACTGCCATCGTTCCTGCCGTCACGGCGAAGGCGTTCCGCGCCGACGTTCGCCCCGAAAACTGGGAGACCCTGGCCGCATCCATACAGGAGGTGGCGCAGGATGTTCCTGGCGATCTGGTTGATGCCGTTCGCAGAGGCGTGATCGCACCTGCGCAGCTGATCGAGTTGGAGCGCGGACTAAACCATGTCGCCTCCTGCACTTTCAGCGGTTGGCAGCGTGCCCGTGCCTTCGCGGTTCTGGAGTCCATTGCCAGCTACCAGACGCCACGGGAGGTGACACATGCCTGAGCATTCAAGCACAGTGTTGCGGTCTGAGGTCCTGGCTGGATTGCGTGACCAGGTCCTTCGGCGGCTGAATGCCTACAGCAAGCAACCTATCGAGGAGATCGAGGGGTACGTGATGCTGGTTGGGCGCGAACCATCCACGAACCGCGGAGTGTTCATCGTGCCGGGTAACTTCGGACGTGCAGACTTCAAAGCTGCGTTCGCGGAGATCCAGGCTGCTGGGCTCAGCACCCACGAAATGTGTGTCTTCGGTCAGACCGCTACTTACAGTGGGCGAATGATCGACTTCACGAAGTTCGAGGATCTAGGCCTGCGTTCATAGCTGGAGACTTCCCATCGTCTTCTAGCCAAGAGAGCCCCAGTCGAGTCGTCATACTCTTTTGGGGCTCATCATTTCAACCATTTGTGAGGAGATCTTCCAATGGACACGTACAACACGAAGCTGACCGTCAACATGGTCGGCGAGCTGCTCATTCGTGCCGCCGCTGCAATCGGCAGGCTATCCCCGCAAGAGCAGGCCCAACTGGCAGCTGCTACGGATGGCATGCCCGCTGACCTGGCGAAGGCACTCAGCAGCTGCGCGGCGGCAAGCGAGTCCGTGCGCAAGAGCCTCAGGACTCATCCTCCTGCAGGCTTCGGGTTGCCACTCGCGCACCACAGCGAATAGAATAGAATCAGGACCTCGTGCGCATGCGCGAGGGTTTCCCAAAGTTCCCACCGGGGTCTTTGGAAAGCTTTCCTCCGATCGGCTCTGCCATCGGCACATGCTCCTAGCTGAGGAGTGGAAACAATCAGCATCAAGAGCACAGGGTCCCCCCGTGCATTCAACCCCAGCGGGCCATTGTCCCCGGGGACAGTGGTCTGCATTTCCTATGGAGACCACCACATGACTCAGCTGTCGCCCACCGGGCACGTCACACCCCGCGATCTTTCCGATTTCGCAGCCTACGCGCCGCAGGACCAGTCCTACCTCCAGGCCCACGACTATGCCAACCGTATGGTCAACAAGCGTGAGATTCGAGCGTACTCAGTGACCTGGTGCGCTGACCGGGGCAGACTCATCCACGTCAAGTCCGACCAAGGCTGGAATCCCGACCCTCTTTTCGAAGAATTTCCCCGGGACCATCATCCCGGGCCTCCAAACTAACTCTGCCACCATCGGGCGGAGCAGTTGATTGCCAAGCACCTCACCTCGCTGAGGGTGCTTGCCCAAGTGCCTACCGGGCGCTTTGGCAAGCATCAAACGCATTGGCTAGTCCAGTGTTTGTAACTCCCAGCTAGGGAGTCAAAAATCTAGCAATTCATTCCTCCGTGTTCCGGAGACATCAACCCGCCATGGGACGCGACTCCCATAGGGGGAGATCGCGTGCATGGTTTTTTCCAGGAGATAGACCATGACGACAGCAGAGAAAATTTTCGCGTCCTTCAAAGCACAGGCCGCGAACAAGGAGGCTACCGGGGTTTCGAAAGACGACATGTTTAAGATTCCCTTGGACAGCTTGCTGGAAGAGGAGGGCTTCAATCCTCGCAATTACGACGACCCCGATGTCGAAGCCCAGATCGAGGGGTTTGCCAAGGCCTACGATGATGGTCAGTTCGTTCCACCTCTGGTGGTGCGAATTGATGCGTCGACTGGCGAGTTCTTCGTGGTTGAGGGTCACCAGCGACTGCGCGGCGCCAAGCGCTCGCGCGCTCGGGGAGGCCAAATCGATCGCCTGACGTGTGTTCCTTTTCGCGGGAACAACATCGATCGCCACTACGTCAAGCACACCAGCCAAAACGGTCTGAAATTCAAGCCCGTTGCAGCTGGCCGCGACTACATCGCCCTCCTCAACATGGGGCAGACAGTTGCGGACATTGCCAAAGGTGTACACAAGGAAGTCTCGTACGTGGAGTCGCTGATTCTGCTTGGCGAGGCAACTCCTGATGTCCACGACTTTGTCAATCGAGACGTTGTGTCTGCGACCGTAGCCATCGACCTGCTGCGCAAGCACGGGGAGAAGACCGGCGAGATCCTTCGCGCCAAGTACGCCGAGGTGAAAGCCAAGGGCAAGAAGAAGATCATGCCTGCGGACGTGCAGGAGCAATGGATTCCGCCCAAGAAGATCACGACGGCGATCTACTCCTCGCTGAACCCGCTCTACGAAGTGGTAGCCAAGCAACCGGACCTGATGGCACTCCTCGAACAAAGCGAAGCTTTGAGCGAAGAGGCCTTCCAGGGCAAGACGGTG
>NZ_JBKDTZ010000207.1:0-9750 GCF_046339755.1 Acidovorax sp.
GTGCGCGCCCGTGGTGTGGAAGCACGCGTTGCAGCTGGTGCTCACGTGGATCATGGCGGGCAGGTCGTACTCCACCATCTTCTCGTAGATGGGGTACCAGTGGCGGTCGGTCAGCGGCGGGCTGGTCCAGTGGCCGCCCGAGGGGTCGGGGTTGAGGTTGATGCCCACCGCGCCGTATTCCTTGACGCACTTCTCCAGCTCGGGGATGCAGGTCGCGGGGTCCACCCCGGGGCTTTGCGGCAGCATGGCCACGGGCACGAAGTTGTCGGGGAACAGGGTGGAGACGCGGTGGCACAGCTCGTTGCAGATGGCCGCCCAGGTGCTGGAGACATTGAAGTCGCCGATGTGGTGGGCCATGAAACTGGCGCGCGGCGAGAACAGCGTGATGTCGCTGCCGCGCTCCTTCATCAGGCGCAGCTGGTTGGTCTCGATGGACTCGCGCAGCTCGTCGTCGCTGATCTGCAAATCGGCGACCTTGGGCATGGCGGCCGGGTCCTTGATGCCGGCGATCTGCTGGTTGCGCCAGTTCTCCAGCGCCTTGGGTGCCGTGGTGTAGTGGCCATGGCAGTCGATGATGAGGCTCATTGCGTTGTGCTCCTTGGATCTTGGTGTTCGGGTTCAGGCAGGGTCCATGCCCTGGCGTTGCTTGGCTTCGGCCGCCGCTGGCGATGCGAAGAAGTCGAGCAGCGCCTTGGCGGCCTCGGGCTGCTGGCTGGAGGCAGCGACGCCCGATGAAAAAATGGTGGTGATCTGGATCGCAGGCGGCAGCGGGCCCACGATGGTGATGCCCTCCACGTGCAGCAGCTCGCTCAGTTGCTGGAAGCCGAGCTCCACATCGCCACGTGCCACCAGGGAGCCCACGGGCACGCCGGGCGGGGCCTGCACCATGCGGCCGGCCACCTGGTCGGCAATGCCCCAGCGCTCGAACAGTTTCGCCAGCGCCACGCCGCTCGGGCCGGTGGAATAGCTGATGCTGCGCGCGGCCAGCACGGCACTGCGCACTGCGTCTTCCGAGCCGATGTCGGGCAGCGGCGCGCCCGCGCGCACCGCCACGGCCACGCCGGAGCGCACCCAGTCGGTCCTGCTGCCGGCCACGACGGCGCCGGCCGCGATGAGCTTGTCGATGGCGTCAGAGGCAAGCACCACCACGTCGAAAGCCTCGCCGGCCTGCACCCGCTTGGCCGCGTCCACGCCGCCCACGGCCTCGATGGCTGCGCGCTGGCCGGTCTGCTGCTCGTATGCTGCCAGCAGCTCGGCCAACACCTGGCGGGTGGCCATGGAGGAGATTCCACGAAGCGGAGCATTCATAGGATTGTTTGGTGGCTAAGTATTTTGGGGTATTCTGCTGCAATTCCAGCTATACAAGAAGTGGCGGATTGGTCTACCAGATATCTCATTTGTCGATGGATCTGAAGCAGCTCGAGTACTTTGTGCGGGTCGCCGAAATGGGCAGCTTCACCCATGCCGCGGCGGCCCTCGGCATGGCCCAGTCGGCCCTGAGCCGGCAGGTGCGCCTGCTGGAGGTGGAGCTGCGCCAGAACCTGCTGGTGCGCAATGGCCGCGGCGTCACGCCCACGGAGGCGGGCCGGTTGCTGGTCGACCATGGGCGGGGCATCCTGCACCAGATGGCCCGGGCGCGGGAGGACATGGAGCGCCTGCGCGGCGGCGTCTCGGGCGCCGTCGCCATCGGGCTGCCCAGCAGCGTGGCGCGCGCGATGGCGGTGCCGCTCATGCGCGCCTTCCGCAAGGAATTGCCGGAGGCTCGGCTCTCGATCAGCGAAGGGCTTTCGAGCGAACTCCTGAGAGGACTGGTCAGCGGTCGCCTGGACATCGTCGTGCTCTACAACGGCCAGCCGGTGCGCGATGTGGATGTGTCGCACCTCATGGACGAGGATCTGCTGCTCGTGCGCGCCCGCCCGCGCGGGCTGGCCGAGGACCCGCCGCCCGGCCCCATCGCGCTCGCCGAGCTCGCGCGGCTGCCGCTGGTCATTCCCTCGCGCCCCAACGCGATCCGCATGCACGTGGAAGCCGAGATGGCGCTCATCGGCTGCCGGCCCGAGATCGCGCTGGAGATCGACGGGGTCGCCGCCATCCTGGACATGGTGGCCGACGGGGCCGGGTACGCGGTGCTGCCGCGCAACGCGCTGCTCAATTCGCCTGTTCCTTCTGCCTACAGCGCCCAGGTCATCGGTGCGCCGCCGCTGCGCATAGCGCTGTCCCTGGCGACCAGCCTGCAACGCCCCGCCACGCAGGTCCAGAAGACCACGCTGGACCTGGTGCGGCTGACGGTCTCCGAAGTCCTCCGGCCGGCGTGAAGGCCCGGTCGGCCCGGCTCGGCGTGTCCGATGCCCGCCGGGCCGTCCGTGGTGACAGCCTTGCAGGCCACGGCCTTTCGGCGCATATGGCCCGGTGCGGCGCAGCCGCCCTCGGCGAGATGCAGGACGCATGCGGGCAGTACCCCGCCCGGCGATGCAGGCCTCTGTCCGTGCGGAAGTCGCACCCGCGCGGCGGACTCACATTGACTGAGACTCAATCTATCAAGCGCGCGACAAAGTGTTTAGAGTCGCCTCGCAAAAAGTCAGCGCGACCGGCCGGCGTGGGGCTGCGGCACCGATCGCGCGCACCAATGATGGAGAGAGGCAGACAATGAACACTGAACCTACGGGTACCGACCGAGCGCGGCGCCGCACCTTTTCGTGCATCGGAGGGGTGCTCGCAGCGGCGGCCGTCGGATTGCCGTTCCGAGCGCGGGCGGCGGCGCGCGAGATCCAGATCGCGATGCTGCTTCCTTTGCAGGGAGGACAGGCGCGCCAGGCCGAGATGATCAGGCAGGGCGTGGACGGAGCGCTCGAACAGGCGAACCGCGCTGGAGGGATCCGGGGGCAGCCCGTCAAGCTCCTGGCCATCGACAACGGGTACCAGGCCGAGAAGACCGTCGAGGCCATCGGGTCGCTGGCGGCAAGGGAATCCGTCGTCGCGGTGACCTCTTTGTTCGGCGGCCCGATCATCGGCGCCGCCATTCCGGCGGCGACCCGCGCGGGCGTGCCGATCGTCGGCGTGCTGCACGGAAACGATGCATTCCGCCGCCCGGGGACCGAGATCGTCACCCATGTGCGAGCGACGTTCGACGCGGAGACCCGCGCGATCGCCGCGTTGTTTCCCACCATTGGCCGGAGCCGCTTCGCCGTGCTGCACGCGACCGACAACTCGGGCACGGCGTTCCGCGCGCAGTTCGAGTCGGTGCTGAAGGCGCAGGGACTGCCGCTCGTCGCCGCCGTGCCCTATGCGCGGGACGCCACCGACTACACCGAGCAGGCGCGGAGCATCGAGCGCAGCGGCGCCGACGTAGTAGTGGTCGGTGGCGTGACCGCGACCGGGATCGCCGCCATCCGCGCCAAGGTGGCGACGAAACTGTGGGCGCAGATGGTCTGCCTTTCCACGGTCGATGAGCGCTCGGTGTGGGAGCAAGTGGGCGCCGATGCGGTTGGCACGGCCTTCTCCAGCGTCGTGCCGAACCCCTATGCGACGCTGCTTCCCCTGGCGCGCGAATACCAGGCAGCGATGAAGGCCCGGAACTACGACCGGCTGTCCCTCAGTTCGTTCGAAGGCTACATCAACGCGCAGGTGCTGCTGGAAGGCCTGCGGCGCGCACCCGGGCTGACGCGCCCCGCGCTCCAGGCCACCCTGCGCGCGATGCAGGGGGTGTCCCTCGGCGGCGTCTCCTTCTCCGCGCCGACCGAGGGAAAGATCGCCAGCGGCATCGACGTGGCCGACATCCTGGTGATGACGCACAACGGACGCATGCTGCGCTGAGTACGCGGCCGGGACGGCTCGGATCCCAGCGCCGCTGCGCATTGGCGGCCGCGCCGCCGCGCGTGGAGCGACCGGCCATGTGCCCCGGCCGTACCTGCATGTGCCTCGGGGCGCGGATGGGTCTGCGGCGCACGACATCCGCCGGCGGGAGAGGAGGGCCGCAGCGGTGGATCGCTTCCGGCCGTACCCGCGGATCCCCCGCGTCGGAGGGCGGCGCGGGTGCGTCCGGGTTTGCGCGAGATCAACATTCGTCCAGGACGCCGCCCGCGGCGGTTGACGGCCGGCCGCGGCAGGCCTAGATTAATAGTTAGGCGACTAACAAAAAATCGCCTGCGCCTGCGGAGACGGCAGAACCTGCAGGGCCGCCCAGCCTGCATCCGCCGACGATGGCAGAAAGGAACGATCATGGACAAGCTTCTGGGGATTCTCGTGATTTTGACGCTACTTGGCGGTGCGGCCACGCTGCTGTGGCTGAACCTGCACCCCGAGTGGTGGAGGCTCCGGCATCCCGGCGCGCTGGAACTGCGGAAGTTCACCGCCCGGCGTCAGGTGCAGGCGGCAAGGACCCAGGACGACCTGCCGGCGACCCGGGCGGCGGAAGTCCGGTGCACGTTCTGCGACCACGCGCCGGCATGCGCGCAGCGCCTGGCGGCCGGGCACACGACGCCGGTCAGCGAGTGTCCCAACCTGCCTCGCCGCTGAATTGCAGGACGCGCCCGGGTGCCAGCTTGGCAGTGCAGGGCAGCGCGCGGCGAGGCTAGGGTGCGCGCTTCGGCGCGTGGATGGTGCTGGCGCATGCGCCGAAGCCGATGCGTCGCGCTCCGCTGCGTTCGCACCAGGCGCGCAGGATGACGGTGTCGCCGTCCTCCAGGAAGGTTCTGTGCTCGCCCGAGGGCAGGGCGATGGCCTGCCGTCCACCGGCAGTCCGCTCGAGGAGCGAGCCGGCCTGTTCTGGATGTGGCCCGGACAGCGTGCCCGATCCGAGCAGGTCGCCAGGCGCGAGGTTGCAGCCGCCGACCGTGTGGTGGGCCACGAGCTGGGCGGGGGTCCAGTAGGCGGCCTCCACGAAGCTCGAGCGCGACAGGCGCGCTGGCAGCAGGCCCGACCGGGCCATCGCCTCGGTCTGGAGCAGCACCTCGAGCTGCACATCGACCGAGCCGCTGGCCCGGTTCCGTTCGGAATTCAGATAGGGCAATGGCTCGGGGTCGCCGGGCGCACGCGGACAAGCGGCCCGGAACGGCGCCAGCGCCTCAAATGTCACGACCCACGGGGCGAGCGTGCTGCCGAAGTTCTTGGACAGGAAGGGCCCCAGCGGCTGGTACTCCCAGGGCTGGATGTCGCGCGCCGACCAATCGTTGAACAGCGCGACCCCGAACAGGTGGCTCTCGGCGCTGCCGATGGCAATGGGCTCGCCGCGCCGGTTGCCCGGGCCCACCAGGAAACCGAGCTCCAGTTCGTAGTCCAGGCGCCTGCTCGGACCGAATTCCGGGTCGCCGGCCTCGGCCCTGCTCTGGCCGAGCGGGCGGTAGATCGGTTCGCCGCTGACGACCACGGAGGAACTGCGGCCGTGGTACCCGATGGGAACCCATTTGTAGTTCGGAAGCAGCGGTGCGTCCGGCCGGAACAACCGGCCGACGGCGGTGGCATGGTGGATGCCGATGTAGAAGTCGGTGTAGTCGCCGATGGCCGCGGGCAGGGCGTATTCGGCCGAGCGCTGGGCAAGAAGGCATCCCTCCAACCTGCCGCGCTCCGTGGCTCCCGTGCGCAGCGCGCGCGAGAGCGCCAGGCGCAGCGCCGACCACGCGGCGGGCCCCATGGCCATGAAGTCGTTGAGGCGCTTGCGCGAGGCGGCCACCGCGGCATCCCGCGCATCGCCGGCGAGTGCGCCGCTGGCGGCCGCGGCGGCCAGGTCGAGGATCTGGTCCCCGATGGCCACGCCGCCCCCAAACGGCCCGGAGGAGCCGCGCCGGCGGAAGACGCCGAAGGGCAAATTCTGGATCGGGAAATCCGTCGTGTCCTCGTTCGCGGACCCGACCCAGCTGCGCAGGTCCGGCGCGTGGGTTTCGTTCACCCGCGTCATGGCCGCGCCGGATCGAAGTGCTTCCCGAGGTTCTGCCAGCAGCGGAAATAGTCCTCCTGCAGCTGGGCGGTCTCCAGGGCGAACGTCGTCGGCCTGAAGACGTCGCACGACTCGAACATGAAGGCCATCGTCTCGGTGAGGTAGTCCGGCCGGGAGGTGTCAGCGGCACTGGCCTTGGCGAAGGTGTCGGCATCCGGTCCGTGCGCGCTCATGCAGTTGTGCAGGGACGCGCCGCCGGGCACGAAGCCCTCGGCCTTGGCGTCGTAGGCCCCGTGGATCAGCCCCATGAACTCGCTCGCGACGTTACGGTGGTACCAGGGCGGCCGGAACGTGTTCTGGGCCACGAGGATGCGCGGCGGGAACACCACGAAGTCGATGGTGTCGACGCCCGGGGTGTCGCTGACGGACTGCAGCACCAGGAAGATGGACGGATCGGGATGGTCGTAGCTGATCGAGCCGATGGTGTTGAACCGCCGCAGGTCGTACTTGTAGGGCGCGTGGTTGCCATGCCAGGCGACCACGTCGAGCGGGCTGTGGCCGATGCGCGCGCTCCACAGGTTTCCCTGGAAGCGCGCGACCAGCTCGAAGTCGCCTTCGCGGTCTTCGTAGGCCGCGACCGGCGTGCAGAAGTCCCGGGGATTCGCCAGCCCGTTGGAGCCGATGACACCGAGGTCCGGCAGCTTGAGGGCGGCGCCGAAGTTCTCGCACACGTAGCCCCGCGCCTGGGCGTCCAGCAGCCGCACCTGGAAGCGCACGCCCCGGGGGATCACGGCGATCTCCTGGGGCTCGAGCTGCAGACGGCCCATTTCCGTTGCCAGCTCGAGGCGACCAGCCTGGGGCACGAGGAGCAGCTCCGCGTCGGCGTCGTACAGGAACCGCGTCTCCATCGACCGGTTGGCGGCATAGAGGTGGACCGCGCAGGACGCGTTGCACGCCATCGTCGTCATGCCCTCGATGAAGTCCGTCGGCCGCTCGGGCATAGGAAGCGGGTCCCAGCGCAGCTGGTTGGGCGTCACGGGGCCGTCGCCGGCCCGGCTCGTCCACCGTCCCGCATCCACGAGGGCGAAAGGATGGTGCAGCGTCGAAGGCCGGATGCGGTAGAGCCAGGCGCGGCGGTTGGCGTGGCGCGGCGCGGTGAACGCCGTGCCGGAGAGCTGCTCGGCGTACAGGCCGTACGGCGCGCGCTGCGGGGAGTTGCGCCCATGGGGGAGCGCCCCGGGGAGGGCTTCGGTGGCGAACTCGTTGCACATGCCGGTCTGGTAGGCGGGTTGTGGTTCAGTCATGGCGATGGCCTGTCCTTGGTTTGATTCAACATGCGGCGGCGCTCCTGCGCCACGCAGGCGCCTGAGCGCACGACCTGGGCGTCTGCCGTGTCTGTTCAGAACGCGTGGCGCATGCCCAGTGTGAGCGTGGTGGAACGGTGGTCGCCCGCTCCCCCGAGCCCTGCGGGCTGCTGGGCCGATCCGGAACCCAGCGCGTAGCGCGAGCCGTTCTGGTTGCCGACCGCGCCCAGCGAGGCATAGGCCATCGTGCGCTTGGAGAGCGTGTATTCGCCGCCGATGGCCAGCCATGTGGCGTCCCGTTGGCCGGTGGCCGCCGCGTAGGCCGAGCGGTCGGAAATCCGCACGGCCTGCACGATGGCGGTGAAGGCACCGAAGGGCACGCGGGCCCCGAGGTTGATCAGGCGGAACTCGCTGGCCGCGGCGCCCGTGACGCCCTGGGCGCGGGCGAGCGCGCCGGTGCAGGTGCCGCAGCTGTTCTTTTCCGCGGTGTAGCCCGCGAAGATCTTGGCGGCGCCGAAGTCGTAGCTGCCCCCGGCGACGACGGCGTCGATCCGGCCGTTCGCGTTGTCCGCGCCCTGCTGTCGTGCCCAGGCCAGCACCGCGTCGACCGGACCGTTGCGGTAGGTCGCCGAGGCGCTGTAGGCGCGTCCAATGGTGGGCTGATTCTCCCCGGCCGCGGCCATGGCGCGAAACGTCAGCGGTCCCAGCCTGGGCGTCACGTAGCCCACCGCGTTGTCGAAGCGGGCGCTGACGGCCAGGGGCAGCAGCTGGCGGGTCGCGTCGGTGCTGCGCGTGATGGCCAGATGCCCGCCGCTGCCCATCCACGAGAAGGCGTCGACGCCGGACTGGGCCACGTAGTAGGGCGTCGGCAGGCGCCCGGCCGTCACGGTGCCCCAGGCGGTGCTTGCCAGGCCGACGGAGGCTTCCCGGCCGAATGCGCGGCCGCCCTGGCCCAGGGTGCCATCGTCCAGATTGATGCCTTGCTCCAGGCGAAAAACCGCGGACAGGCCGCCGCCGAGGTCCTCGACGCCGCGGAAGCCGAGCCGGCTGCCCAGCGCGCCGCCCGACACCAGCCGGCGGGACGAGCCGGCGCCGTTGTTAGACCATTCGACCCCGGCGTCGGCCACGCCGTAGATCGTGACGCCGGACGCCGGCGCGCCTCCTTGCGCATGCGCGGGTGCGAGCCCGAGCGCGAGCAGGCCTGCGGCCGCCGCGGAAAGGGAATGCTTCATGGTTGTCTCCTCGTTGTGATGGGATGGGGCCTGACGGGCCACGCTGCGGGCGATGCGCTGCCCGGCGGGCGGGTGCTCCGCGCCGTCAGCCAGCTGCAATCGGGTGTTAGAGGGCGGCGCGGCGGCGCCGGCGGCGGCGATCAGCCGCCGGCCTCGCCGCTGCGCCTCACTCGGCGCGTGCGCCGGTGTCCTTGATGACCTTGGACCAGCGCGCCATGTCTTCCTGCATGAGTGCCTGGAGCGCGGCCGGCGTCGATGGGGCGGGCTCCAGGCCCTGGGCTTCCAGCGCCGCCTTGACCGCCGGATCCCGCAGTGCCCGGCCCGCCGCCTCCTCGATCTTGGCCACCACGTCGGGCGGCGTGCCCGCCGGCGCGACCAGGCCGATCCAGACCTCGCTGCGGAAGGCCTTGAAGGGGCCGCCCGCGCTGGCGACGGTCGGGACGTTTGGCAGGTAGGGCAGGGGCTGCTCGCCGGCCACCGCGAGCGGGCGCAGGGCGCCGGTCTTGATGTGCGGGAGCACCGAGTTCGCGACGCCGAAGAGCACCTGGATCTGTCCGCCGATCAGGTCCGTGACCACGGGCTGCGCGCCGCGGTAGGGCACGTGCACCATGTCGATGCCGGCCAGGCTCTTGAAGAGCTCTCCGGTCAGGTGGTGCGGCGTGCCGACGCCGGCGGACCCATAGGACAGCTTGCCGGGCTGGGCCTTGGCCAGGGCGATCAGCTCCTGGGTCGACTTGGCGGCGAGGCCGGGGTGGACGACCAGGACGAAGGGCACGCGGCCCAGCTGCGTGACGGGAACGAATTCCTTCACGGGATCGTAGCCCGCGCGGCCGTCCGGATAGAGGAAGGGGTTGGTGACGAAATTGTTGGCCACGACGAGCAGGGTGTGGCCGTCGGGAGCCGCCTTGGCCGCCTGCTTGGTGCCAACGTTGCCGCCCGCGCCCGGGCGGTTGTCGACGATGACGGGCTGCTTCCAGTACTCGCCGAGCTTCTGGCCCACCGTGCGCGCCAGGGCGTCGTTGCTGCCGCCGGGCGTGAAGGGCACGACCAGCGTGACCGGCCTGCTGGGATAGCCGTTGGCATGTGCGCACAGTGCGATGCACGAGCCGAGAAGGGCGGCGGCCATCGCCTTGATCGCGCGGCCGGGCAGTTCAGTCTTCATGGGGTTGTCTCCTTTTTGTTTCGTGGAAGGGGCTTGCGGCTAAGCGGCGCCGCGGACCGTGTCGACCACCTGGCCGGCGTGCTCCACGTGCGAGCCGCGCCATGCGACATGCCCGTCGGGACGCACCAGGACCAGCGGGCGTTCGTAGGCTCTCGCCACGTCGGCCTGCTCGATGGATTC
>NZ_JBKDTZ010000208.1:0-4345 GCF_046339755.1 Acidovorax sp.
GGTGTCGCCCTTGGTGTGGCCGCGGCCCAGCTGCAGGATCTGCACTTCGAGCTTTCCGAGCCACAGCGTCATCTTCCTGTTGAAGGTCATGGTCGGCCAGGTCAGGCCCTCGGGCACGCTCTCCACATTCTGGAACAGGCGTGGAAAGCGGCCGATCTCGCTGTCCTTGTCGAACTGGCCGCGCTCGACGATCAAATCGCGCGTGTCCTCGCTGGCGATGATGTGCTCGGCCCCGTAGGCGCTGGCGCCCAGCACGCGCACCGCGTGGTAGTGCGAGAGCAGCACGTACTTGATCGGTTTGTCCGTCACCTCGCGGATGCGGCGGATCACGTCCTGGGCCATGACCGGGGTGGCCTGGGTGTCGATGACCATCACGGCGTCGTCGCCAATGATGATGCCGGTGTTGGGGTCGCCCTCGGCCGTGTAGGCGTAGGCGTGGTCGGAGAGCTTGTCGAAGCTCACCTTCTTGACTTCCAGGTCGGCGGCGGAGGCGAAGGTCTTGGTGGTCATGGGTGGGTCCTTGGTGGTCCGGGTGATGTCAGTGCGTGCCCAGGTAGGCGGCCTTGACCTTGGGGTTGTTGAGCAATTCCACGCCCGAGCCTTCGAGCGTGATGAGGCCGGTTTCGAGCACGTAGGCGCGGTCGGCCACGCCCAGCGCCTGCTTGGCCATCTGCTCCACGAGCAGGATGGTCAGGCCCGCATCGCGCAGCTGGCGGATGGCGTCGAAGATGTCCTTGATGATGAGCGGCGCCAGGCCCAGCGAGGGTTCGTCGAGCAGCAGCAGGCGCGGTTCGCTCATGAGGGCGCGCGCAATGGCCAGCATCTGCTGTTCGCCGCCCGAGAGTGTGCCGGCAAGCTGGTGCTCGCGCTCCCTGAGGCGCGGAAAGCGTGCGAACTCGCGCTGCAGCGCGGCCTGCATCGCAGCCGCGCCCTGCGCCTTGCGCGAGTAGGCGCCCAGCATCAGGTTCTCGCGCACGGTCTGGTCGGCGAACACGCCGCGCCCCTCGGGCGACATGGCCACGCCCAGGCCCACGCGCTGGTGTGCGGGCACATGGGTGCAGTCCTTGCCGTCCACGAGGATGCGGCCCTCGCCCACCGGCTCCAGCCCGCAGATGCTTTTCAGCAGGGTGCTCTTGCCCGCGCCGTTGGCGCCGATGATGGTCACCACCTCGCCCTGGCGCACTTCCAGGCTCACGCCCTTGACCGCCTCGATGGCGCCATAGGACACCTTGACGGATTCGATCTTCAACATGCTCATGGTTCCACTCATGCGGCGGCGGTGGACTCTTCGTCCACGCCCAGGTAGGCGGCGATGACGCGCGGATCGGCCTGCACGTCGGCAGGCTTGCCTTCGGCGATCTTGATGCCGTAGTCGAGCACGATCACGTGGTCCGAGATCGACATCACCAGGTCCATGTGGTGCTCCACCATCAGAATGCTCACGCCACATTTTCCGATGCGCTGCAGCAACTGGCCGAGTTCGGCTGTCTCCTGCGGGTTCAGGCCGGCAGCGGGCTCGTCGAGCAGCAGCAGTTGCGGCTCGGTGGCCAGCGCGCGCGCCAGCTCCACGCGGCGCTGCAGGCCGTAGGGCAGGCTGCCCGCGGGCTGGTGCGCCAGGTGCGACAGGCCCACCAGGTCCAGCAGCTGGATGGCGCGCTCGCGCGTGGCCACCTCCTGGCGGCGCGCCTGGGGCAGCGACAGCAGTGAGGAGAAGAAACCGTTGCTCATGCGGCTGTGCCGCCCCAGCATCACGTTGTCCAGCACCGACAGGTCGGCGAACAGGCGCAGGTTCTGGAAGGTGCGGCCCATGCCCAGGCAGCAGATGGTGTGCACCTGGCGGCCCACGATCTCCTGGCCCAGGAAGCGGATCGAGCCCTGGTCGGGATCGACCACGCCGGTGAGCATGTTGATCATGGTGCTCTTGCCCGCGCCATTGGGGCCGATGAGCGCATGGATGTGGCCGCGCTGCAGGCGGAAGGACACGTCCTGCGCAGGCTTGACCCCGCCATAGGACTTGCTCACGCCCTGCACCACCAGCAGCTCGCCGCTGCCGTCGGGGCCGATGCGCGTGGGCGCCGCGCCGCTGGCGGCGACGCCGCCCTGGCGGACCTTCTGGAACAGCCGGTTCACCAGGCCCATGATGCCGCCGGGCATCACGTACAGCGCGAACAGCAGCAAAAAGCCGTACAGGAAATGCTGTACCGAGGGCCAGCGCGCGAGCAGCGCATCCACCAGCGTGAGGATCACCGTGCCCACCAGCGGGCCGTACATGGAGCCCGAGCCGCCGAACAGCACCAGCAGCAGGATGAAGATGGACAGGTGGAAGGTGATGAAGTCGGAGTTGATGTACTGGTTCTGCTGCGCCACCAGCGCCCCCGCGACGCCGCAGGTGACGGCCGCGACCACGAAGGCGATGACCTTGGCGCGGTAGACGCGCACGCCCACCGAGGACGAGGCGATCTCGTCGGCCTGCAGCGACAGCAGGGCGCGGCCGAAGCGGCTGCCGATGAGGTTGCGCAGCAGCAGGTGGGCCACGGCGCTGAGCACGATGCCGAACCACACCCATTGCTGGGAGGTGAGAGGCTGGCCGTTCCAGGTCAGCGGCTTGATGCCGTAGATGCCCTGGGCACCGCCGAACACGTCGGTCCACTCGCCCACGAGCTTTTCCACCACGATGCCGAAGGCCAGCGTCACCATGGCCAGGTAGGGGCCCTTCACGCGCAGCGAGGGCAGCGCGATCAGCACGCCGCACAGGCCCGAGATGCCGGCGGCCAGCAGCAGCGCCAGCCAGGGGCTCATCTCGGTGCGCGTGGTGAGCAGCGCGGCCGCATAGGCGCCGGCGGCGAACAGGCCGGCCTGCCCCAGGGACTTCTGGCCGGCATAGCCCACCAGCACGTTCATGCCGGCGGCGCACAGGTAGTACACGCACATCATGAACACGATGCGCAGGTAGTAGTCGTTGCCGATCAGCGCCGTGGCACCGATCAGCGCCGCGGCCACCAGGGCCACGCCTGCGATGTGACGGCCCTGCTTCATACCTTCTCCACCATCTTCTTGCCGAACAGCCCCGTGGGGCGGAAGGCCAGCACCAGGATCACCAGGGCGAACACCGCCACCTCGCGCCACTGGGCCTGCCACAGGTTGACCAGGGACTCGAACACGCCGAGCACGAAGCCGCCGATGACGCAGCCGCGCGGGTTGCTCAGGCCGCCGATCATGGCGCCCGAGAAGCCCTTGAGACCCACGGTGAGCCCCATGAACAGAGAGGCCTGCGCAATGGGCGCGAGCAGGAAGCCCGACAGCCCCGCGAGCGCCGAGCTGACGACGAAGGCACCGATCATCACGGCATTGGTGTTGATGCCCATGAGGCTGGCCACGCTGCCGTTGGCCGCCACGGCGCGCATGGCCTTGCCGACCATGGTGTGGTTCATCACGCGGTCGAACACAAGCATGATGGCGACGGTGACGCCCAGGGTCAACAACTCCTGCGGGCGCACGCCCACGCCCAGGAAGCGGATCACGCCGTCGCCCACGGGCGCCGGCACCACCACGGGCTTGGGCCCCCAGATCGCCAGGCCGATGCTCTGCAGGATGACGCCGAAACCCCGGGGGCTCATCACCCAGGCCAGGCCGGGACGGCCCGCGAAGGGCCGCCCGCCGATGGCGTACAGCAGCCAGCCCAGGAGGCCCATGGCCCCCAGGGCAGCCGCCAGCGCCAGCAACTGGGCCGGCGCCCCGGGCACGGCATCGCCGAAGGTGGTGGAACTCACCGGTTTGCCCAGCACCAGGAACAGCGCGCTCATGCCGATGAAGGCCCCCGCTGAGACGAATTCGCCGTGCGAGAAATTGAGGGTCTTGGTGGTCGTGAATGTGATGCTGAACCCCAGCGCCACCAGCGCGTAGGCACCGCCCACCGCCAGCCCGCTGATGATCGCCTGCAAGAGCGCTTCTGTCATGTTTGCTTCCTCGCGCGGGGGCGGCGCGGGCAAGGTGGCCCGCGCCGCACGCCGCTGTGGTCGTCGTGCGTCGTCTGCGAAAAGGGCCGATGCCCGCTTACTGCTTGAAGTCGGCCGGCGTGAAGGAGCCGATCAGCGCGTCGGTGTAGGGCAGGAGTTTGCCGTCCTTCCAGCGGATCCAGACCAGGTCCTTGGCGGTCAGCGCGTCATGGTTGGTCTTGGTGAACGGCTTCTCGTAGGTCTTGAGCACGCCCTGCACGGGGGTTTTGAGGTCTTCGAGCGCCAGCCGCACGGCGGATCCATCCGTGGTCTTGGCTTGCTTGACAGCCTCGGCGTACAGCAGCACCGAGTCGTAGCCGTGCAGCGCGAACGAGAACGAGCCGGGGGCC
>NZ_JBKDTZ010000209.1:0-54310 GCF_046339755.1 Acidovorax sp.
CACCCCAGGACCGAGCATCGCAGGCTGCCCCCTCGCCACCGGCGAGGGGGACACGGGCAGCGGGGTCGCCTTTCTTTGGGGTACGTTTCTTTGGCGACGCAAAGAAAGGTACCTCGGCCGCCGGGCCGAGACCCGGCCTCCGCCCTCAATCAAGGCATGCAGCAACAACAGACAACTGGCCAACGCCTGCGACGCCTCGGTACCACCGCGACGCACCAGCACCAAAAAGCTCGAACAGCACTCAGGCCGACAGCGCCTGCTCTACCGCCAGCTTGGCCGCGTCCAGGCCACTGAAAAAGCGCGTGGGCTGGGGCTGGGCCTTGGGCAAGTGTGGCGGCGGCGGCCACAATCGCTCGTCCGTCCATCCGGCGGTCCACCCGCCAATGTCCTTGCGCTTCACGGAGCAGACGGCCTGGCCGTCCACCGTCGCGACCCAGGTGGTAGGCGGGTTGTGGTTCCAGATGACATCTGCCATGGCGCCCTCCAACAGTTGACTGACTGCAACATATTGTAAGAACGCCATCCCCGTCGGGCACTGGTGGTTCCCCGACTGCGCCACGCCAGCCATTTGCCGATGGCCTGGAAAGCTACAGCAACTTCCCCAACTTCAACACCCGCCCCTTGCAGTAGCCCAAAGCCCTCATGGAACCCCAACGCGGTCTCGGCAACGAGACCACCTGAGCAAGGGCCGCGCCATGGGAAGCAGAGGCAAAACAAACGACAAGGCGGTTGTACGAATGCCCGGCCGCAGCCCGCTTGCTCAACGCACGGCAGCCGTCCCCAGCGCAAACTTCGCAGCGCGCACCACGGCGGCGGCATCCACCCCGAAGAACTCCCGCAACGCCGCCCGCGTATCGCTGCGCCCGAAGCCATCGGTGCCCAGCGTGATGTACTTGCGCCCCTCGGGCACAAAGGCACGCACTGTCTCCGGCACGGCGCGCACATAGTCGGTCGCAGCAATCACCGGTCCGCTTGTGGCGGCCAGCTGTGCTGCAAGCCAGGGGGTACCCGGCTGATCTTCTCCCGCGATGGCGCGCTGCTCGCACGCCACGCCGTCGCGCGCCAGTTCGCTCCAGCTGGTCACGCTGACCACCGTGGCGGTGATGCCTTCGGCGGCCAGTTGCTGCGCCGCCTTCACCACCTCGGTGAGGATGGCGCCCGAGCCCAGCAACGTCACATGGCGGGCCGTGGCCGCAGAGGCGCCCTCGGCCTCGAAGCGCCGGAACACGTAGCAGCCGCGCAGCACGCCCTCGTGCGCCCCCTCGGGCAGGTCGGGCTGGGCGTAGTTCTCGTTCATCAGCGTGACGTAGTAGAAGACGTCGCGCTGCTCGGTCACCATCTCGCGCATGCCGGCGTCGATGATCACCGCCATCTCACCCGCATAGGCCGGGTCGTAGGCCTTGCAGTTGGGGATGGTCGCGGCCACCAGGTGGCTGCTGCCGTCCTGGTGCTGCAGGCCCTCGCCGCCCAGCGTGGTGCGGCCCGAGGTGGCGCCCAGCAAAAAGCCGCGCGCCCGCTGGTCGGCCGCGGCCCAGATGGCATCGCCCACGCGCTGGAACCCGAACATCGAGTAGTAGATGTAGAACGGCAGCATGGCCAGGCCATGCACCGTGTAGCTGGTGGCGGCGGCCGTCCAGCTGGCGATGGCGCCGGCCTCGCTGATGCCCTCTTCGAGGATCTGGCCATCGAGCGCCTCGCGGTAGCTCAGCACCGAGCCGATGTCCTCGGGCGCATAGCGCTGGCCCACGCTGCTGTAGATGCCCACCTGCTTGAACAGATTGGCCATGCCGAAGGTGCGCGCCTCGTCGGCCACGATGGGCACGATGCGCGGGCCCAGCGTGGCGTCCTTGAGCAGGCTGCCCAGCATGCGCACAAAGGCCATGGTGGTGCTCATTTCCTTGCCATCGGCCCGCAGCGCGAACTGCGCGTAGCTGGCGATGGCGGGCACGGGCAGCGCCTCGCAGGTGGTGTCTCGGCGCGGCAGGTAGCCGCCCAGGGCCTGCCGGTGGCTGCGCAGGTAGCGCATCTCGGGGCTGTCCTCCGCGGGCTTGAAAAAGGCCAGGCTGGTGGCCTGCTCGTCGGTGAGCGGCAGGTTGAAGCGGTTGCGGAACTCGATGAGATCGGTCTCGTCCAGCTTCTTCTGGCTGTGCGTGGTCATCTTGCCCTGGCCGGCCGTACCCATGCCGTAGCCCTTCTTGGTGTGCGCCAGGATCACCGTGGGCTGGCCCTGGTGGCGCGCGGCAGCGGCGTACGCGGCGTGGATCTTCACCAGGTCGTGCCCGCCGCGCTTCAGGCGGTCGATCTGCTCGTCCGTCATGCCCTGGGCCAGGGCCGCGAGCTCGGGGTTCTGGCCAAAGAAGTTGTCGCGGTTGAAGCGCCCGTCCTTGGCCGCAAAGGTCTGCATCTGGCCGTCCACCGTGCCTTCGAGCGTGCGCACCAGCGCGCCCGTGAGGTCGCGGGCGAACAGGCCGTCCCAGTCGCTGCCCCAGACCAGCTTGACCACGTTCCAGCCCGCGCCGGCGAACAGGCGCTCCAGCTCGTCGATGATGCGGCCGTTGCCGCGCACCGGGCCGTCCAGCCGCTGCAGGTTGCAGTTGACTACCCAAACGAGGTTGTCGAGGCCCTCGCGCGCCGCCAGGGTCAGCGCGCTCATGCTCTCAGGCTCGTCCATCTCGCCATCGCCGAACACGCCCCAGACCTTGCGGGCCGTGCAGTCGAGCAAATTGCGGTGCGTGAGGTAGCGCATGAAGCGCGCGTGGTAGATGCTGCTGATGGGCCCGATGCCCATGGACCCCGTGGGAAACTGCCAGAAGTCCGGCATCAGCCAGGGGTGCGGGTAGCTCGACAGGCCCTGCGCGCCCGCGCCCGGCGCCGTCAGTTCCTGGCGGTAGTGCATCAGGTCCTGCTCACTCAGGCGCCCTTCGAGGAAGGCGCGCGCATACACGCCCGGCGCGCTGTGCGGCTGGAAGAACACCAGGTCGCCCCGGTGCTGGCCCTCGCCCAGCCCTTCCCGCGCCCGGAAGAAGTGGTTGAACCCGCTCTCGAACAGGTCGGCAGCGCTCGCGTAGCTCGCGATGTGCCCGCCCAGTTCGCCATAGGCCTGGTTGGCGCGAACCACCATGGCCAGCGCATTCCAGCGCACGATGGAGGCCACGCGCTCCTCGATGGCCAGGTCGCCGGGGAAGACCGGTTGGTCCTGCACGGCCACGGTGTTCACATACGGCGTGTTCAGGTCCGGCTGCCAGCCCACGCGGCCCGCGCGCGCCAGGCGCACCATTTCCTGCAGCATGAAGCGCGCACGCTCGGGCCCCTCGGTCGCGACCAGGGCCAGGAAGGCATCGCGCCATTCGGCGGTTTCTTGGGGGTCCGTATCGGCCAGCGCGGAGGCCGATGCGGGCGTGAGCAGGTGGTGGTGTGCGGTGGGGGCGTTCATGCCACAACTGTAGCCCTTGCGCCCCCGAATGGGATGCCGTTTTGGCCCGCCCAAGCCCCGGGTGCAGCATTTCATGCGGCAAACGACCTACACTGCAGCACATGAAGCTGGATACCCTGGATTTGCGCATTCTGGCCGAGCTGCAGGCCGACGGCTCCCTGTCCAACGTGGAGCTGGCGCGCCGCGTGCACCTGTCACCCTCGCCCTGCCTGGCGCGCGTGAAGGCGCTGGAGGCCGCGGGCGTCATCAGCCGCTACGTGGCCCTGGCCAGCGCGGCCGCCCTGGGCCTGGGGCTCAACGTGTTCATCAGCATCAGCCTGAAGACGCAGAGCAAGGAAGCGCTAGGCGACTTCGAGCAGCGCATCGCCGAGCACGACGAGGTGATGGAGTGCTACCTCATGAGCGGCGACAGCGACTACCTGATCCGCGTGGCCGTGCCCGACATCGGGGCGCTGGAGCGTTTCATCCTGGACCGGCTGGCCCCTATCCCCGGCGTGGAAAAGATCCGCTCGAGCTTTGCGCTCAAGCAGGTGCGCTACAAGACGGCGCTGCCGCTGCCCAAGGCATAGAACCCGCAGCCGCCTCCCTCATTGCGCGCGCGCGGTGCTCGGCGGGTGCCCGATGATGCGCTTGTATGCCCGGCTGAACGACGCTTCCGATTCATACCCCAGCCGGTTGGCCGCCACCGCCACGCGCATGCCGTCGCGCGCAATCCAGCGGCGCGCCTGCGACATCTTGACCTTGGCCACGTAGCGCGCCGGGCTCTCGCCCATGGTGCGCGTGAACGACTCGGAAAAGCGCGAGCGCGAGGCGCCCATCAGATCGGCCAGCACGGGCACGTTCCAGTCGCGCTCGGGGTCGGCATGGATGGCGGCGATCACCTTGCCGATGCGCGGGCAGCGCACCGCCGCGATCCAGCCCGTGGGGCTGTTGCAGCTGCACTCCACCCAGGCGCGGATGATGCTGGCCGCCAGCGCAACGGCCAGCCGCGCCAGGATGGCGCAGGCGCCCATGCGGTCCTGCGCCACCTCGCGCTCCATCGCTTCGAGCAGCACGGGCACCATGGTGTCGCGCCGGGCCAGGTCGCCGGCCAGCATCACCTCGGGCATCATGGCCATCAGCGGGTGCAGCGGATCGAGGTTGAAGCGCAGCGCGCCGCAGAACATCACGTCGGGCGCCTGCGGCGGGGGCGGTGCAATGGCATCAGCGACAAGCCGGTCCGCCCGGGCAGGGTCGCGCCCGTCCACCAGGTAGATGTTTTCGGCCACGGCCTTGCGCGCCAGCGAGTCGATGTCCACCGGCGGCACGTCGGGCGAGCTGGCCATCACGTGGAAGCTGCCATGCGGCAATAGCACCGCATCGCCCGGGTTCAGGCGCTGCCACTCGGTGGTGGGCGTGCGCAGCCAGGCCCCGCCATGGCCCACGAAGTGAAACCGCGCCGAGCGCTGCGCCGGAAAGGCAATGGCCCAGGGCGGGTGCAGCACGCAGCGGCCATACTCCACGCCGTCCAGGCGCAGGCCGAGCAATATCTGGGTCAGCAGGTCCGGCGGCTCGGCAAAAGGCTCCTGGGCGACCTGGTCGAAGGGGCGGGACAAAAAGTCAAGCATTTCGGCTTTTAGGGCATGGAAACGCCTGAATCTTATTCCTACCATGGCCTTCCATCCATCCCCAGGGCCTTTCCCGTGTCTTCATCCCCTTCCTGCTCGACCTGCCTCGATGCGCCTGCCGGCGCCCTGGCCGATGCTGCACCCAACAATCCCCCGCCACCCGCCGCAGAGCCCACCGAGGCGCGCTGGACAGCCGTCGCCTCCATGGCGCTGGGCGTGTTCGGCCTGGTCACGGCCGAATTCCTGCCCGCCAGCCTGCTCACCGCGATGGCCAGCGACCTGCGCGTGAGCGATGGCGCGGCCGGCCAGGCCGTCACCGTCACCGCGCTGGTGGCGGCCGTGGCCGCGCCCTCGCTGCCGCTGCTCACGCGCCGCATCGACCGGCGATGGGTGATGCTGGCCTTCACGGTGATGCTGGTGCTATCGAACGCCCTCTCCGCCCTGGCCAGCAACCTGCCCACACTGCTGGTGGCGCGGGTGGCACTGGGCATCGCTCTGGGCGGCTTCTGGTCCATGTCGGCCGCGCTGGCCATGCGGCTGGTACCGGCCTCGCTGTTCGCGCGGGCCATGTCCTTCATCCTCACCGGGGTGTCGGTGGCCACCGTGTGCGCGGCACCCATCGGCGCGTGGATGGGCGATATGTGGGGCTGGCGCAGCGCTTTCATCGCGGCCGGCGGCATCAGCCTCATCACGCTGGCCGTGCAGCTGGTGGCCCTGCCCGCCCTGCCCCCGCGCGACAACCCCAACCTCCAGGTGCTGGGCGAGCTGCTGCGCCGCCCACCCGTGCGCGTGGCGCTGCTGGCGGTGCTGCTGGTCATCTCGGGCCACTTCGCAGGCTTCACCTACATCCGCCCGCTGATGGAGCAGGTCACCCACCTGTCGGTGACCACCATCACGGCCGTGCTGCTGGGCTATGGCGTGGGCGGCTTCTTCGGCAACTTCGTGGGCGGCTGGATCGCCGGGCGCAGCGAGCGCCAGGCCATCGTGGCCGGCGGCGCCGTCATCGCCGTGCTGGCCGCCACGCTGCTGGTGGCCGGTCAATCGGCCGCCATCACGGCCGTGGCCGTCACGCTGTGGGGCTTTGCCTTCGGTGCCTTCCCGGTCGGCTTTCAGACCTGGATCGTGCGCGCCGCGCCCGACCAGGCCGAGGGCGCGGGCGGCCTGCTGGTGGCGGCCTTCCAGATCGCCATTGCCAGCGGCGCCATCTTCGGCGGGCTGATGGTGGACCACGTGGGCGCCCTGGGCGGCCCGGCCTTCGCGCTGGCGGCCCTCACACTGGGCACGTTGCTCACGCTGCGCCACGGACCTCGTCCTGCAGGAGCATGAGCATGGCCAACCTGACCAACCGCCGCATCACGCTGGCCGCACGGCCCGAGGGGCTGCCTGAACCGAAGCACTTCGGGCTGGACACGCAGCCCGTGCCGGAGCCCGCCGAAGGACAGGTACTGCTCAAGACGCTGTACCTGTCCATCGACCCCTACATGCGCAACCTGATGGACCCCATCGGCCCGGGCTACGCCCCGCCCGTGGAGATCGGTGCGCCCATGGTCGGCGGCACGGTGAGCCGGGTCACCGCCTCACGCAACGCGCAGTTCCGCGAAGGCGACCTGGTGCTGGCCAATGCCGGCTGGCAGGACTACGCCCTGTCCGACGGCAGCGACCTGCTGGCACTGGGCGACGCGGCCCAGCCCTCGCAGTCGCTGGGCGGCCTTGGCATGCCGGGCTTCACCGCCTATGTGGGACTGCTCGACATCGGCCAGCCGAAGCCGGGCGAAACCGTGGTGGTGGCCGCTGCCACCGGCGCCGTGGGCGCCATCGTGGGCCAGATCGCCAAACTCAAGGGTGCGCGTGTGGTGGGCATTGCCAGCGGCGCCGACAAGTGCCGCCATGCCGTGCAGGAACTGGGCTTCGACGCCTGCCTGGACCGGCGCGAGCCCGATCTGCCCGAACGTTTGGCAGCGGCCTGCCCGCAGGGCATCGATATCTACTTCGAGAACGTGGGCGGCGAGGTGTTCGACGCGGTGCTGCCCCTGCTCAACCTGCACGCCCGCGTGCCGGTGTGCGGCTTCATCGCGCACTACAACGACAGCACGCCCGCGCCGGGGCCGGACCGTTTGCCCCGGCTCACCGCCACGCTGCTGCAAAAGCGCGTGCGCATGCAGGGCTTCATCATCCTGGACCACTACGGCGAGCGTTTCGACACCTTTCGCCGCGAGATGGCCGGCTGGATCGCCCAGGGCCAGGTGCGCCTGCGCGAGGACATGGTGGACGGATTGGAGAACGCGCCCCAAGCGCTGCGCAAGGTGCTGCAGGGGCAGAACTTCGGCAAGACGGTCGTGCGCGTCGCCGACTAGGTTGGCCGGCCGCTAAGGCGCTTTGGCCGCCGGTGCCGATTTGCCCGCAGTGGCCTGTGGCTTGGCCTGAGCCCCCTTGCCCGCCGCCTTGGGCACCACACCGGTGGCCACGCGCTTGCGGAACTCGGCCAGGCGGGCCTTGAGGCGCTTCTCGTTGTCGGGCCCCATGCGCACCAGCATCTTCTGCCCGCTCGACAGGGCCTGCAGCTCAGGGTCCACGAACTCGTAGCGCACCCAGGGCCGGGTCGATGTGACCTCCCCCTTCACCTCCGTCAGTTGCACCAGCAGCGGGCCGGTGGGCTCGGGCGTCTTGAGCAAATGATCGAGCACGGCCACCAGTCGGTCGTTGAAGTACTTGCCCGGGTAGCCCAGCTCTTCGTAGGCCTGCTGGAACAGCGGGTACAGCCGCGCATACACGGCCACGGCCTGGTCGATGGGGATGGCCTCGGCAAACGCCACAAAAGCACCGTAGCGCCCGGCGTTTCCGTCCGCAATGGCCAATTGGCCTTGCGTGCCGGGCACGCCCTCCACGGCAAAGCGGCGCGGCGCCATCTGCACCGGCCACATGCGCGCGGGCGCCTGGGCGCGCGGCAGGTTGTCCACCGTGGCCACCACACGGCGCACAAAGCCGTCGAGCTGCAGGAATGAGCCCACCGAGGGTTGGCCCAGCAGCTCGGTCAGCGCCTGGGCCACGGCCACATCCGACTCGGCCAGGGCGGGCAGCGGGGCCGCATCGGCCTGGGCCAGGGGATCGATGAGGTTCTGAGGCCCCGTAGGTTCCGATGCAGCCGCCACAGGGGCCGATGCCGGGGCTTCGGGCGGCGCCGCGGCAGCCGGCGGCTCGGCCGCTGTGTTGTTCCTGGACTGCCATTGCCACCAGGCGTAGCCTGCGCCCACCAGGGCCAACACCAGCACACCCGCCACCCACACCGTCGCACCGCCCGTGCTGCGTGGAGGTGCCGGTCGGTGGTCGCTGCGCAGTTCAGAGAAGTCGCGGTCGGGGTCGAGCACTGGATCGGGCATGCAGGGGTCCTTGCGTCATGGCCCGGGGTGCGGCCAACGCAGCCGCCCGGGTCATGGCCTGAACATTGGAAACCCTTTAGGTTCCAGCAAGAGGTAACGCCCTGTTTTCGTCATGGGCACGCTGCACCCACGCAACAGCGCCCGCACCACGCGGCGGATTCCTACAGCGCCTGCAACCAGTCCACCGTAGCCGCCAGTTCGGCCGGGCGGATCTCGTGCATGCCCGGGAACTCGCGGTAGTGGAGCGCGACGGGCAATTGCGCAAAGTGCTCGCGGATGGCATGCGCCTGCGCCAGCGGAATCACGTTGTCCTGCTGGCCATGGCTCACCCACAGCTGCTTGCCCTGCAGCGCGGCGGCCGGCGCGGCTGCGGGCAGCACCTGGGGCAGCAGGCGGCTGTGCCACACCATGGCCGCCTGCAGCAGTGCGGGTTGCGTGAGCAGCAGCGACAGCGCCATGATGCCGCCCTGGCTGAACCCGCCCACCACCACGCGGCTGGCCGGCACGCCCAGTTGGGCCGCAGCGGCTTCCACCGCCTGGGCCACCAGCGCACGGCTCTGCAGTTCCTGCGCCTCGTCGATGCGGCGCTCGCCATTGGGCAAGACCGAGAACTCGAACCAGGCATTGGCCTCCGGCCCCATGCGGAACGGCGCGCGCAGGCTCAGCACGTGAAAGCGCCCGGGCACATGCGGCGCCAGGCCGAACAGGTCCTCTTCATTGCTGCCCACGCCATGCATCAGCACCAGCAGCCAGGGCTCGGCGGTGCCGGAGGCGGCGGGGCGGTGCAGATAGGTCAGTGGCAATTGGGGTGCAGTCATGAATCTTGGTATTGGAAAGATGCCGGAGAGCGGCGAACAATGCTCAGTGTGCCGCAGGCTGCAACGCAAAAGCATCCATGGACAACATGCTGTACATCACCTCGCGGCTCAGGTACTGCGGCTGCAGGTCGTCGCCCGCCGCGCCCAGCGCGAAGAAGATGGGCAGAAAGTGGTCTTCCGTGGGGTGCGCGCGCGTGGCGTGCGGGGCCTGGCTGCGGTAGTTGAGCAGCGCCTGCATGTCGCCCCGGGCCAGCGCGTCCTCGATCCAACGGCTGAACTCCAGCACATAGGGCGCCGGCTCGCGCGCGCCGCCAAAGAACTCGGACAGGTTGTGCGTCATGCTGCCCGAACCCACCACCAGCACACCCTGGCTGCGCAGCCCGCGCAACGCCGCGCCCAGCGCGACCACCTCGGCCTGGCCCGCGCTGGCGGGCAGTGCCACCTGAACCACGGGCAGGTCAGCATCGGGGAACAAATGCATCAGTGGCACCCAGGCGCCATGGTCGAAGGGCCGCGCCGCATCGCCCTGCGCGGCCACACCCGCAGCCTGCAGCAGCGAGAGCACCTCCTGCGCCAGGGCAGGCGATCCCGGGGCCGGGTACTGCAACTGGTACAGCGCGGGCGGAAAACCGCCAAAGTCATGCCAGGTGGCCGGCTGCGGCCCGGTCATCACCTGCGGGCTGCGCGCCATCCAGTGCGGCGACATGATCACCACGCCGCGCAGCCCGGGGAACTGCGCCCGCAGCCCCTGGCCCCACTGCGTGAGCGCAGGGCCGGTGGTACCGGCATCGATGGCGAACAGCGGCGCGCCGTGCGAAACGAACAGGGCGGGCACGTTGGTAGGCGACGAAGAAGGCGCTTGGGTGGTGGCGGACATGGGGCGTACTTTCTTCAGGGTCTGAGAGGTACTGTAGGACTTACCACGGCTGAGACCAAGCCCCGGGGGTCAAACGGATTGTTGCGATTTCGGCACCAATGCAGACCCTGACACGCTGGCACGCCCCAAGACAAACGCACCCCGAAGGATGCGTTTGGGTGTCCCCGCCAGTTGGCGGGCAGGCGAATGGGAATTCGCCTCAGTAAACCACCACCTTGCCCGTGGAGCGCGGACTGTAGCAGTCGTTGTAGAAGTACTCGCCGGGCTTGTCGAACGTATGCTGGGCCGACTGTCCGGGGGCCAGGCGGAAGTTGAAGCGGCCTTCGAAGAACTGCGTTGCGCAGTGCACGCCGGTGTTGCCGGCCGGGTTGGTGAACGTCACCGTCGTGTTGGCGGGCACGCGCATCCAGGTCGGTGTCACCGCGTTCACCGCGCCGGACTCCACCGCCCCCGGCGCATTGGTCGCCGTGGGGATGCGGCCCAGGATGACGGTGTTGGGCGTCGGCAAGGCGGCGCCTTCCACAGGGTTGCCGGACACGGGGCGGCGGACCTGCGGCGGGATGGGCGCAGGTGCTGGTGCCACGGTCCCGCCCACCTTGAAAGCCCAGAGGTAGTCACCCCGTGGTGCATCGCTGTACGGAATGGACGTGCCGCCCGCGTACACCGCCACGTATTGCTCGCCATCGATCTGGTAAGTGACCGGGCTGGCGCTGATAGCCGCACCGGTCTGGAAGCGCCACAGCTCCCGTCCGTTCTCGGCCTCCATCGCCAGCAGGTTTCCGTCCGGCTGACCGATGAACAGCAGGTTCGAAGCCGTGGTGAGGATCCCGTTGCCATGGGCGAGCGAATACGGCATCTGCTTCTTCCAGCGAACGAGGTTGGTGCTCGGATCGACGGCCACCACCGCACCGGTCACGTACGAGCCGGGTGGCCGCAGGCCATTGCTGGACTCGCTGAGCGAATGCGCGGCACCTACGTACCCCATGCCCGTGTAGACCAGGCCCGTGGAGCGGCTGAACGACTGGTGGTTCCAGTTGGCCCCGCCGCCGTGGCCCGGCATGGACAGGATCGGTATGTCCCAGTGCGGATCGAAGAGGCAGCCGGTCTGGTAGTTGGGCACCGCACGGTTGGGGTCGCCGGGCACCTCCGTGCCCAGGGGTTGCTGCACCACGCACAGCTCGGTGAAGCCACCCTGCTTGGGATACGGCTGCGTCGGCCAGGTGGCCTGGCGCGCGTCCTGCTTCACGGGCCGCTCTTCGATGCCCAACGGCGCGCTGCCATCCTTGCGATCGAGGATGTAGTACATCCCGGTCTTGCTGCCGTAGATCACCACCTTGCGCTCACGCCCTTCGATCTGCACATCCGCCAGCACGGGGGACATCACGTTGTCCATGTCCCAGATGTCGTGGTGCACCGACTGGAAATGCCACTTGTAGGCGCCGGTGGTCAGGTCCAGAGCGACGATCGAGTTGGAGAAAAGATTCTGCCCAGGCCGCTCCGAGCCGTCCTGCGACGAACCGCCGCGCACGTTGCCGAAGGTCCAGTACACCAGGTTCAATTCAGGGTCCACGGCGGGGTGGATCCATGGCGTCGCACCCGTGCGCTTGGCTTCCTCCGCACCGCCCCAGGTTTCGTAGCCACGCTCGCCCTGGCGAGGTATGCCCCAGAAGTAGTTCAGCACATTGCCGTTGGTGGCATCGGCGGCGAAGGCGGCCCCGCGGTTGCCATCGTTGGTGCCCACATGCAACCGGCGGTTGTGGTACACGATGGCCACCTTCTGGACGGAACCCAGGTAGTTCGGGTCGGCGGCGTCCGACGGGTACTGCTTGATCCAGGCCACCGCGCCCGTGTCCTTGTTCAGCGCCACCAGGCGGTTGCCGTTCGCAACGGTGTAGACCAGGCCCAGGTCCTTGGCCACGGCCACGCCGCGGCGGGTGATCACGCCGTAGGGCGTGGTCCACTTCCACTTGGTCGCACCCGTCTTGCCATCCACGGCAATCACGTTGCCCAGCGCCGATTCGATGTAGATCACGCCATCGACCACCACCGTGGTGCTCTGGTTGGTTCCGGTGTTCAGGCCGCCTTCGATCCGGTTGGTCCATGCGCCCCCCAGGTTGGCGACGTTCTGCTTGCCGATCTGCGCCAGCGCCGTGTAGTTCTGGTTGCCCAGGTTGCCGCCGACCTTCGGGAAGTCCTTGTCTCCCGCAGTACAGCAGTTCTGCAGGTCTGCCGCAGCGCCAGCAGCGTTTGCAGGGCCGCCATTGCTTCCCCCGCACCCGTGCAGGAAGGCGGCCGAGGCCAATGCCACTGCCGTGAGCGAAACAGCCGTGGTGAGTTTCTTGTGCATTGATGTCTCCTTGCAGATGAAACCAGCGTGCTATTTCGCCGCCGTGCAGAACGGGGTGAGTCCCATCACGGACTTCACGCCCTGCACCACGAGCTTCTGAAATGCCTGCGCGCCCGGTCCCTCGGAATTGGCCTGGAACGAGTGCGTGTTGTGGCCCAGCGTGGTGAGCCAGGCCCGGCCGCCGTCGTAGTACTGGCACCATGCGACCGGGTGGAAATCCTTGTGGCCAGGATGCCGGCTGGCGGTCAACGGATCGAGGGTGGCGGTATCCACCTTCGCGAGGAACTTCACGTTCGTCGGAAACGGCGTGAGGTTGTACCACTCGTCCTGGAACGCGAACCGTGCCGGCACGCCCTGGGTGGAGGGGTCGTCCGCCAGTATCTGCACGTCACCATTGCGGTTGGGGGCATGGTTGTAGAAGTTGGCGTTGCCCAACAGGCCCTCGTAGTACGGCCAGTTGTATTCGGCCCCGAACGCATTGTGCAAGCCCACGAAGCCGCCCCCGCGCCGCATGTAGTTGCGCAGCGCGGTGCGGGCGGCATCGTTGCTGGTGGTGACGGCTTCGTTCCACAGCGTATCGCGGTTGGAGCTGGCGAACACCACCGCCTTGTAGTTGTTGATGCGGTTGGCGATCACCGTGACGTCTTCCGTCCAGTCTGCGGCAATGCCCGCTTCCTCGAACATCCGCTTGAGGCCCGCCTGCATGACGTTGTCCGCATTCATCGCCGGATTGAGCCCGGCGGCCATCGGGGTACCCAGGTTCGCGTGGCGCGGCCCCGCAGTGCGCGAATAGATCAGTACCCGGTTGGGGGTGCTGGCGAAGGCACCCCAGTCGTTGTAGCAGGCCGGATCGACCCCGCGGCACACGTTGTAGTACGGGTCGATGCTGGGGGCCACCACCGTTTGCGGGTCGGAGTCGCCGCCGCCACAACCCGCCAATCCCATCAAGACCGCTGAAAGCATGCCCGCCAGATGCAGGGCGCGTGCCGAAGTGTTCAAAGTTGTCTCCTGTGTGGTTCTGCGTTTGTCGGAACAAAGGTCTCCCCCGTCCGCCAACGCATACTAAACACAATGGAAACATTTTCCAATATGGAAACTCTTTCCTTTTTACACTTGAAAACACTTTTTCAAAGGGTTAGCAGGTACCTCCGGTCCAGGGGAGCAAGGGGCAAGTCATGGCCGCCAGTTCTTCTCAGGGGCGCTTGCGAAACAGAGCGGAAGCGCCACTGGCCCGTGAAACCTCTGCCGCAGTCGAAAGGATGTCGGGAGCCAGCTTGGCCATGCGCTGCTCGGTCAGTCGCACCATGGGGCCGGCGATGGTGACGACTCCGACCGCCACCCCATCGGCGCCAAACACCGGCGCAGCCATGGCCGTCATGCCGGGGGAAAAGACCTCGACAATCGTGCTGTAGCCTTTGTCACGCGCTGCGTTCACATAGTCCATCACGGCTGCAATGGAGGTTGGCGCATTCGGGCCGAAGTCACGGGGATCGCACAGGCCTTTTCGCGCCACGAGGGAGAGCGCATCGTCTTTCGGCAGCGTGGAGAGCCATGCATGGCCCGCGGCACTGCACGCCAGCGTGACCGACAGGCCCATGTCGGGGTCGTACCGCAACCCATGGCGGGCACCCTGCGCCTTGGCGACGAAGATGAGCTCATCGCCGTCCACGACAGCCAGGCGCACCAGTTCCCCGGAAACGCTCGCCAACTGGTCGAGCAGCGGCTGCGCCAGATCGACAACTCCGGTGCGGCTCAGGTAAGCAAGCCCGATCGACACCATCTTGGTGGTGAGCCGGTAGTGGCCATCACGGGCGTCCTGCGCCACATAGCCGTATCGGATCAGGTCGGCCAGCAGGCGGTGGGCGGCAGACAAGGGGAGCTCCAGACGGCCCGCAAGCGCCGATACCGCGCTTCCTTCAGGGTGTTCGGCCAGGTACTCGAGAACCTTCAGGCTGCGCTCTACTGCTCCGCTCATTGCACCACTCCACCGGTTCAACATCCCGGCACAGCAGGACTGTAGCAACCTCCCGAATCAGATTCCGCGCGGGAAAACTGTCAGACCATCCATGGCGTGTCGCCCAGTTGCCCGCGCACCGTCCCAAGTTGGCGGAAAACGGTCTGGTTCACGCCGTGCGCCGGGTCGCGCCGCTCAATCCACGACCCTGCCCCGCAACGCCTTCGTCGCGCTGCGCTGGCTCTTGCCCTCCAGCCGCCGCTGCTTGGAGCCATAGGTCGGCTTGGTCGCCCGCCGCACGCGCGGTGGCGCGGCCACGGTGTTGACCAGGGCGTTCAAGCGCTCCATCGCATCCGCCCGGTTCATGTCCTGGCTTCGGTACTGCTGGGCCTTGATGACGACCACGCCCTCCTGGGTGATGCGCGCATCGCGCAGGGCCAGCAGGCGCTCCTTCACCCCTTCGGACAACGAAGACGCGGCGATGTCGAAGCGCAGGTGTACGGCGCTCGATACCTTGTTGACGTTCTGCCCGCCCGCGCCCTGGGCGCGCATGGCGGTGATCTCGACCTCGCGCTCGTCCACCTGCAGTACGGCCACCTGGCCGTTGATGCGCGGGGCCTCCTGCGGCGGGCGGGGTGGGCGCGGGGCGGCCTCGGGCACAGCGGCGATGGGCGGAGCCTTGGGTGCCTCAGTGGTCATCGCGCGCTCACTCGGCTCCATCTGCCAACGCCGCCAGCAGTTCCCGCAAGAAGGCCTCAGGCCGCTCGAACTGCACCCAATGCCCGGAGCCGGCCACCAGCACCATGCCGCGAAAATCGGGCGTGGCGGCGGCGTACGCGGCCTCCAGCTCGGCCATGAAGCCCTGGTACAGCGCATCGTCTTCCCCATAGATCACATGCACCGGGCAGGTGACTGCGGGCAGCGAGCGGGCCAGGATGTCGGTGCGCGCCAGGCGGCGGCGCGTCATGCGGTCGCGCACCACATTGCCCACATGCACTTCAAGCGCCAGGCCCTCGACCAGGGCCGGGTCGCGCAGCATCAGCGCGGCCAGGTTGTAGCGGTGCATGTCGAGCTGCTCGGCTGGCGGCAGGTGGCGCCAGCCCTTCAGGCGCACGGGCCGCTCGGCCACCACGCCCATGGCGGGGGCGCCCACCACCACCAGCTGGCGCGCCAGCTCGGGGTGGGCCGCCAGCAGGAGCCCGGCGGTCAGCCCGCCGAAGGAAAAACCCACCAGGTCCACCGGCCGCGGGCCGAACAGGGCGCGCAGCCCATCCGCCATGGGCTCGACGAGGGCATCGGCATCGCCGCCCGTGGGCGGGGTGGCCGAATCGCCAAAGCCCGGCAGGTCGGGTATCCAGACCTGGCGGCCCGCAGCCACCAGCGGTTCGATGTTGCGCACCCAGTGTGTCCAGCTGCCGCTGCCGCCGTGCAACAGCACCAGGGGCGGCACATTCGCATGCGCCTCGCCCCAGCTGTGCCAGACCGTCTCACCACTGCCGCAGGGCGTGGTGTGGCGCTGGGCCAGGGCACGCAGCCGGTCAATCTCGGGGGACGGCAGGCTGGCGACCGGGCGATCATCCCGACCTGGGGCCGTGGTGTCCTCTTCTTCCTCGACCCCAGCCGCCATCACATACCCGCCAGGCCGTCGATGGCCAGCGCGTAACCGCGCACGCCAAAGCCGCACATCACGGCGTTGGCCGCTGCGGCGATGTAGGAGTGGTGGCGAAAGGGCTCGCGCGCATGCACATTGCTGATGTGCAGCTCGATCAGGTTGATGGCCGTGCCCTTGGTGGCGTCGTGCAAGGCCACGCTGGTGTGGGTGTAGGCGCCGGCATTAATCACCACGCCAGCCAGTTCACCGGCGGCATGCAGGCGGCCGGCCTCGTGGATCCAGTCGATCAGGGCGCCTTCATGGTTGCTCTGGTGAAAGCGCAGCGTGAAACCGTGGCGCTCGCAGGCCTCGGCGCACATCTGCTCCACATCGGCCAGGGTGTGCGCGCCATACACGGCGGGTTCGCGCGTGCCCAGCAGGTTCAGGTTGGGGCCATTCAGGACAAATACGGTCTTTTTCTGGTTCGCAGACATGCATGCACTCCGGGCGTTGGTGGGGCCTGACCATCTATTGAAAGGACGGCCAGGCAGCCTTTGGTTCTTGCCAACGCGGGATTATGCGGTGCCCGTCACCGTATTCGCCTTCAGCCTGGCACTGCAGCACAGGGGGCTGCGCTGCCAGGCGATGAGGCCCTCAACCCGAATGGGGAGGACTCAGCGGTCCCAGCGGCCACGGCCGCCGTGGCCGTGGTGATGGTGGTGGCCGTAGCCGCCGCCACGGTAGTAGTACCGGGGTGGGGGCGGTGCGTAGTACACGGGCGGGGGCGGTGCGTAATACACCGGTGCCGGTACCGAGTACACAGGGCGCGGCGCATAGTAGACAGGCGCCGGGGCCGAGTACACGGGGTAGCCGCTGTTCACGCCCACCACCACGCCTGGCGAACTCAGGCCTATCGACCAATTGACATCGCTGCGGGCCTGGGCCGAGCCAGCGGCTGCAAACAGCGCCAGGGCCACACCGGCGGCAGCGGCCACGGATTGGATAGAACGGGTTTTCGTCATGGAAATCTCCTGGTAGTGGAGGCTGCCCTGATCTCAGGATCGCCTCACTGGTACTCAACGCACCAGATGTCCGAAAGGATGGCACGAAACACCATCTTTATTGTTTCTTTACGTACACGTGAGTGCGCACTCCTGGGCAATAGTTCACGCCAGACCGTTGTAACAGGGCAAAGCGGCCAGGAAAAGGGCGGCGCAAGGTGCCCCTCCGTTCCCATTTGGGGGCCGGTGGCACCATTGCAACCCTGCGCGTCACCCGGGCACGCTGCAGTGCAGCAGACGGGCCAGCCACCCCCTAAAATGGACCAATGACCACGTCCACCCCAGCAAACACCCCTGCCGCAGCACCCGAAGCGGCCCTTGAGACCGCCAAGACGAGCAATTTCCTGCGCCAGATCATCGAAAACGACCTGGAAAAGGGCACCTACGCCAGCCGCCAGTGGGGTGGTACGCCGGGCGATGCCGCCCACCACGCCAAGGGCCAGCCCGACCCGGCCAAGATCCGCACGCGCTTTCCGCCCGAGCCCAACGGCTACCTGCACATCGGCCACGCCAAGAGCATCTGCATCAACTTCGGCCTGGCACGCGACTACGGCGGCGTGTGCCATCTGCGCTTTGACGACACCAACCCTGAAAAGGAAGACACCGAGTACGTCAACAGCATCATCGACGCCGTCAAATGGCTGGGCTTCGACTGGAACGGCAGCCCCGACGCCGCGCCCTACCAGGCCAGCGATTATTTCGACTTCATGTACCGCGCGGCCGAGTACCTGGTCGAGGCCGGCCACGCCTACGTGGACGAGCAGACCGTGGAGCAGATGCGCATCAACCGCGGCGATTTCGGCAAGCCCGGGGTGGACAGCCCCTTCCGCAGCCGCACGCCGGCCGAGAACCTCAAGCGCTTTCGCGAAATGCGCAATGGCGAGCACGAGGACGGCTCCATGGTGCTGCGCGCCAAGATCGACATGGCCAGCCCCAACATCAACATGCGCGACCCGGCGATCTACCGCATCCGCCGCGCCACGCACCACAACACCGGTGATACCTGGTGCATCTACCCGATGTACACGTATGCCCACCCCATCGAGGATGCGCTGGAGCAGATCACCCACAGCCTGTGCACGCTGGAATTCGAAGACCAGCGCCCCTTCTACGACTGGGTGCTGGAGCGTTTGACCGAAGGCGGCCTGCTGGGCAACCCGCCCCCGCGCCAGTACGAGTTCTCGCGCCTGAACCTCACCTACGTGATCACCAGCAAGCGCAAGCTCGCCCAGCTGGTGTACGACCACAAGGTCAGCGGCTGGGACGACCCGCGCATGCCCACCATCGTCGGCCTGCGCCGCCGCGGCTACACGCCCGAATCGCTGCAGGTCTTTGCCGAGCGCATCGGCGTGACCAAGAGCGACAGCTGGATCGACTACAGCACGCTGGAAGGCTGCCTGCGCGAAGACCTGGAACTCAAGGCCTTCCGCGGCATGGCCGTGCTCAACCCCGTCAAGTTGGTGCTCACCAACTGGGACGAGGTCATGGGCGCCGGCCACCTGGAGGACTGCACCCTGCCCTCGCTGCCCCACCCGCCGGAAGGCGTGGAAAGCCCCGACCGCCACTTCACCATCGGCAAGGAAGTCTGGATCGAGCGCGAGGATTTCGAGGAAGTGCCCCCCAAGGGCTACAAGCGCCTGTTCCCAGGCAACAAGGTGCGCCTGAAGGGCGGCTACGTCATCGAATGCACCGGCTGCAACAAGGATGCCGATGGCAAGATCACCGAAGTGCTGGCCACCGTGGTGCCCGACACCAAGAGCGGCACCCCCGGCGCCGACAGCGTGAAGGTCAAGGCCGCCATCACCTGGGTGGGCGTGGCCGACGGCGTCAAGGCCGAAGTGCGCATCTACGACCGCCTGTTCCTCGAAGCCCAACCCGACGCCGGCGGCAAGGACTTCATCGAAGGCCTGAACCCCAACAGCCTGAAGACCGTGACCGCCATCGTGGAGCCGTCTCTCGGCCATGCCCACAAGGACGACAAGTTCCAGTTCGAGCGCCACGGCTACTTCGTCGCCGACCGGGTGGACCACGAGCCGGGCAAGCCGGTGTTCAATCTGGCGGTGGGGTTGAAGGACAGCTGGGGCAAGTAAGCCCCTCTACGAACACAGGCGCCTCGGCGCCTTTGTTCTTAGTGAGGCCTGTGGTCTCGACACAGCAAAGGCACAATGCATCTGTGAGCGACCACGCAAACACCGCAGCACAAGCTCAGGCCATCATCATTGCCGGTCCCAATGGCGCTGGCAAAACGACGTTCGCGCGCGAGTTCCTACCAGCGGAAGCCCGGTGCCCCGTGTTCGTCAACGCGGACCTGATCGCCGCGGGCCTGTCGCCCTTTGCCCCCGAAGTAGCCGCCATCAAGGCGGGGCGCATCATGCTGGCGGAAATCGATGAACATGTAGCCCACAGACGCAGCTTTGCACTGGAAACCACCCTGTCCGGCCGCACCTATGCCACCAAGATCCGGCATTGGCGCACCCTGGGCTACCGGGTGAACCTCTTTTTCCTGCAACTGCCCAATGCAAACATGGCCATCGAACGGGTGCGCTTGCGGGTGTCGCAAGGCGGACATAACATCCCTGACGAGGTCGTGAAGCGGCGGTTTGATGCCGGGCGGTTCCATCTGGCCCACACCTACCAGCCTATCGTCGATGCCTGGTTTCTGTATGACAACCAGCACCGCCAGCCATTGCTGCTGGCGCAAGGTACCAATCCATGAGCACACCGACTATCGACGCACAGTCCGCTACCGACGACCTGGCCCAGGCTGCATTGGCAGCGCTTACCAGGGCGGGCTTGCGCGCAGCAGAAGAGGCGCGCAAGGCAAACACCCATATGGTGATCACCGTAGAGGGTGAGGTGCAGCACATCAGCCCCGAGGAATACGTCAGCCAGCGCCAAATGCCGCAAAAATCTCCCGCGTGACAGCGGACCCGCGTACTGTCAGCCCTTCCCTACCCCACCCATCGCACTCAGCCGATCCCCGCCCGGGCCCGCCAGCGGCACCATGGACCCTTGTTCCTGCAACAACGGAGATCCCCAGGCCCACGACAACCCACCAGCCCCTCATCGCTCTGGAAACCCACGTCTGGCAAGCCATGGTCGACGAGAACATCAGCGCCGCCACCGACCTGCTGGCCGAGCCCGCGATGATGGTCAGCAGCCATGGCGCGCTCAAGTTCGACCGCGCCATGTACGGCAAGATGGCCAAGGAAGGCCCGATGGTGGTCACCGCTTTCGAGTTCAGCGACATGCAGGTGGAGTTTCCGACCGATGCCATGGGCATCCTGACCTACCGCGTGAAGCAGGGTGTGGCGCCGCGCGGCGACAAGGCCAAGGCTACCGAACAGGTGATGCACGACAGCTCCACCTGGATACACGCTGACGGACGCTGGCAGTGCGTGATGCACACCGAGACGCCGGTCGATGATTCGATGGAGTTGCCGACCAAGCACTGATGGCAGGAATGGATGGGGCGCAGAGGTTCTAAGATCGGCGGTTCTCTTCCATCAAACCGTACCGATTTCCTCATGAATTTCGCCGCACGCCTCCAGCAACTGCCCTCCGCCTCCCACCTCGCCTCGCTGCAACTGCTGGGCGCAGATGGCCAGGTGATCGCCACCATCGAGAACAAGCCCGGCCAGACCGGCTCGCTGGTGGTGTATGCCGCGCTGGCTGCGCTGTATGGCGGCAGCATCACGCCCAAGGCGGCTGCCCTGGGCCTGGAGTGGTATGCCGAGCATGTGGCCGATGCCAAGGCCTCCCCGGGCAAGCACCCCAACATCGACCGCCTGCTGGGCTGGGCCGAGGGCAGCGAAAGCTACCGCGCGCAGGTGATAGCGCAGGCCTGATAGCCCCTCACCGGGCCAAAGCCGGCCCGGTCATCAGCGGCTTACTTCAGCCACTTGTCGGAGGCACCCTTCAGGATACCCCGGCTGTCGATCTGGCCCCACACGAAGTTCATCACGCGCGTGTAGTCCGCATCGTCCTTGGGCAGCATGAAGCCCAGGTAGCTCTTGGGCGTGAGCGGTGCGTCGATGAAGGCGGCGTGCAAACGCGGGTCGACCTTGCTGTAGACCAGGGCCTCGTAGGTCTCGGTGATCATCACGTCGCCCTTGCCTTCGGCGATCAGTGCCGGGATCTCGGCGTTCTTCTCGTGCGTGCTCACTTGGGCGGCCTTGAGGTTCTGCAGCACATAGGTCTCGTTGGTGCCGCCCGGGTTTTTGATCACACGCACGTTGGGCTTGTTCAGGTCGTCCACGGTGTTGTACTTGGCCTTCTCGGCCGAGCGCACCAGGGCCACCTTGCCGAAGGGCGCGTAGCCCGGCAGCATTTCGATCAGGCGGATGCGCGCCACATTGCGCGTGATGCCGCCGACGGCAATGTCGAACTGGTCGGCCTGCAGGTCGGCCATCAGCTTGGGCCAGGAGGTCTGCACGTACTCGATCTTCACCCCCAACTCCTTGGCCATGGCCTCGATCACGTCGATGTCGTGGCCCGACAGGCCGGCGTCGGTCTTGATGGCGAACGGCCGGTAGTCGCCCGGCGTGCCTACGCGCAGCACCTTGGTCTCCATGATCTTGTCCAGGCGCGGGCCGGCCTGGGCGGCGTTGCTCAGGGCAAGGGTGGCGACCACGGCGGCTGCGGCCAGGGCGAGGGCTTTCTTGGCGATCATGTGAGGGCACTCCGAAGGATTGGGGGTAAAGGGATCAAGGCTGCGCGCGACCGCCACCGTCTGCGCGGGCGATTCGCAACAAAAGGATACTGCAGACAACGAGGACATTGCAGGTACGCATGCGCCGTCACTCGGACCGGACCGAATGCGGTTACCCTGACCACATCCATTTATTGCCCATATCCAACAGGAACACTCCCATGGCCAACAAGAAACTCAAGGTCACCATCGAACTCGAAATGTCCGTCCCCGAAGACTGGGAGCTGGTCGAAACCTCCGAAGGCACGCCCGTGCTGAGCCTGCCCGACGGCCGCTACATGGACATCGCCATAGAGCCGCTGTTCGCCACCGACCCCGAAGAGCTGTGGAGCAGCACCGACGACGAAGACGCACTGCACGAGGTGCTGGACATGGTGGACAGCGAGGCCGTGACCTACGAATTCGTGAAGCACTGAGACCTGCCGAGCGGCCGTGCGGTGGCACGCACCGCAGCGCCCCCTCAATACAGCCCGTACTGGTAGTCGTAGCTGCGCAGCGAGAGATCCGGCTGGCCAGTGGTGTCGAAGCCCAGTTGCAGCAGGTTGGGGCGCGGGTTGGCCGTGTCCACCACGAGCTCATCGTCCGCCTCGGATTCCGACGGTGCCAGGAACACAAAGCTCTGGAACACCGCGTTCAGCACGGATTCGGTGCGCCGGGGGCGGTGCTCCTCGTCCAGCAGCAGCACGGGCTTGTGCAGTTGCTCCTGGTGCATCCAGAACCACACCCCCTCGCCCGCCGGGCCGGGCTGGGCGCCGGATTGGCCCTTGCCGTACCAGCTGTTGGGCAACTCGCCCGGGGTGACACCCGCCGGGTCCCAGGCGAGCGCGCCCAGCCCGTCGCCCACTTCGATGTAGATGCTCACACTGCGGTCGTAGCGGGCCCGCACGGCACGCGGCAGGATCTTGTCCAGGCCGCGAGGGCCCGTGCGCTGGTAGTCCCAGTCGCGCAGCAGCATGTCGGTGACCTTGGCCATGTCGGCCGCGGACTGGAAGCCGGAGTCGCCGAGCTGTATCTGCCAGTCCCCCAGCACCTTCACGAGCAGGGGCAAGGGCACGCCCAGGCTTTTTTCCAGATCGGCAAAGGCCGCCCTGGCGGGCTTCTTCCTGGCACCACCATCGCCCGGCGTGACGGTGATGAACTCCGCCTTGGCCGCCACGCCGCGCACGCGCTCGATCCAGGGCCTGCCCTGGTCGTACAGAGGACCCAGGATGGGCCCCAGGTCGCGCACCTTCCAGGTGGTGTCGAAGCTGCGGGACTTGCCCTCCAGCGTGGCCTTGCCCCGCAATCGCACACGCTTGAGGCCCACGGGCAGCGGGAACACCAGCACCGGGGATCGGGCGATTCCGTCCGCCGTGGCCTGGTGATCGAACTTGCCCACCACCTTGCCATCGACAAACACGTCGGCCGCCACGCGGTCGCCCGGCTCGATGGAGGGATGGATGCCGGCCCTGCCCGGGGTGCCCACGGGGACGGCGTCGCCCTCTGCGGCAAAGGCATGCCCGCCGTGCGCACCGGCCATGGCGGTCGCCAACCAGGCCGACATGCCCGCGAGAACGTGCCGCCGCTGTGGCCCAGGCTGTTGCTGTGGCTGTGCCATGACATCCATTTCTCCCCCGGTACTTTCGTCGGTCATCTGAATGCCTGCCGCGGCTGCGCTGCGCCTGCCGAACCCGTCCTCAATACATGCTGTAGTTGTAGTCGTAGCTGCGCAGCCACAGGCGCGGGCGCCTGCCGTCCTCGAAGTGCAGCTGCAACAGGTTGGGGCGCGGGTTGGCGCTGTCCACCACCACTTCGTTGTCGGCCTCGGGCGAATCCACTTCCGTCACCGCGAAACGCTGGAACACGTGGGTCAGCGCGGCTTCCGTGGTCCTGGGTCGGTAGTCGTCGTCCAGCAGCAGCCGGGGCCTGTCGAGGTGGTCCTGGTGCAGCCAGTACCACACCCCTTCGCCCGGTACTCCGGGCCTGGCCCCGGGGTTGCCGCCATCGCCCCAGGGGCCCAGCGGTTCACCGGGCGTGGCGCCCGCAGGGTCCCACGCGAATGCGCCCAGGCCATCGCCGACCTCGACGAACACGGCCAGACTGCGGTCGTAGCGGGCGCGCACCGCGGCAGACAGGATGGTATCGATCCCGTCGGGCCCTTTGCGCTCGTAGCCCCACTCGGGCCCCAGCAGCAGGTCGGTGACCGTGCACATCGCAGCGGCCGAGAGGAAATAGGAGTCGTTGACTTCGATCCGCCAGTCGCCCAGAACCTTCACCAGCGGGGGCAGCGACACCCCCAGCTGTTTCTCAAGGTCTGCGAAAGCGGCCTTGGCGGGCTTCTTCCTGGCTCCGCCATCGCCTGCCTTGACACTGACCGCAAGCTCCAAGCTTTTTTCCAGGCCGCGGATGCGCTCGATCCAGGGCTTGCCCTGGTCGTACAGAGGTGCCGACAAGGGGCCGATGTCGCGCACCGTCCAGGTCCTGTCGAACGGCACGGCCTTGCCCTGCAGCGTCGCGTCGCCCTTGAGCCGTATGCGCTTGAGGCCTGCAGGCAGGGAGAACACCAGCGCCGGGCGCCTGGGAAGGCCTTCCACCTGGACCTTGTGGTCGAGCCTCGCGAACACCTTGCCATCGACCACCACATCGGCGGCCACCGTGTCGCCAACACGGGCCCAGGGATGGATGCCAGCCCTGCCGGCGGTGGCGGCCTGCGCAGCCGCCGCTGCCATGCCCGGAATGGCGCCCGCGACGATGGATGCCGATATGCCCGCCAGAATGCTTCGCCGCTGCGCCATGGAATCCCTTTCCCTCCATTTGTGATGGTGGGATTGTAGGAATGCGCAACGGGCTGCAAACGCGCTACGGCGACCCGCAAAGTAACCAGCTGTGAACGGTAAAGCGCCGTCTACAACTGAGACTCCAGCAACGCCGCCATCCGCTCAGCGAGCTTTTCCCTGAGCGGCCTCTCCCGCCACTCCTCGTAGGTCACGCGCCGGGACTTTGCCAGGTCCTCCTCGAACACGCGCGTCTGGCGCTCGGCGAATGCCGAGTCGTAGACATTGAGGTTGGCCTCGTCGTTCAAGCGGAAAGACCGGTTGTCGAAATTGGTGGAGCCCACCGACACCATGCGCTGGTCCACGATCATGACCTTGCAGTGGTACATGCTGGGCTGGTACTCGTAGATCTCGGCACCGGCCGCCAGCAGCGGGCCCCAAGTGGCGCGCGAGGCGGCTTTCACGGTCTCGGTGTCGGTGTACGGGCCGGGTGTGATGAGGCGGATGCGCACACCGCGCTTCAAGGCATCGAGCATGAGCTGGCGCGTGAGGTCGTCGGGCACGAAGTAGGCCACCGACAGGTCCAGGCTGCGCTCGGCCGCGGTGATGGCCATGTGGTACATGAGCTGCATGCTCTCACTGCCGCTCGACGGCGAGCTCGAGAACATCTGCGCGCGCTGGTTGCCCTGCGGTGCAATGGGCGGAAAGTACGCATCCCCATGCACCACCTTGCCCGTGACCTTGAGCCAGTTGTCCAGGAAGGTGGCCTGCATCTGCGCCACCGCGGGGCCACGCACCTGGTAGTGCGAGTCGCGCCAGTGGTCGGGGTCCTGGGCATTGCCGGTCCACTCGGGCGCGATGCCCACGCCGCCGGTGAAGCCCACCTGCCCATCCACCACCAGCAGCTTGCGGTGGGTGCGGTTGTTCATGCGCGCCAGGTTGTACCAGTGCGGCTTGTGGAACTTCTCGACCAGCACGCCGGCCTCCCGCATCTCGGTGAGGTAGCTTTCTTCCATCTTGGCACTGCCCACCCAGTCGAGGAGCACATGCACCGGAACGCCCGCGCGGGCGCGCTCGGCCAGGGCATCGGCGAACTGCTTGCCGATGTCACCGGACCAGTAGATGTAGGTCTCGAAGGTCACGCTCTTTTGCGCCGAGCGGATGGCCGCGAGCATGGGCGGAAAGATCTGGTCGCCGTTGATCAGCTCCTTGACCTCGTTGCCGCCCAGGATGCCCGGGCCCAGCAGGCTGCCCATGGCCCGTTCGAACTGCGGGCTGGCACTGCTGTACAGGCGCGGCAACTGGTGCTGGATCTTTTTCTCGCCAGCCGTGAAATTGAGTGCGAAAAGCACGAGGGCGGCCGTGGCCACGAAGGTGAGGAGCGCGATGCGCACGGTGCGACCGGGTTTGGGCATGGCGCGATTGTTGGAGAGCCCCCAAGGACCCCATGTAGGCCGAATTCCCCAGATGACGCGGCACAATGGCGCCTGTTGTCTGCTTGCGCCATGCACCACCACGCCCTTCACGCCTCCCTCCCCACCGTTGCACCGTTGATGTCCCGGCGCACTGCCCTGCTCGCCGCTGGCGGCAGCCTGCTGGCCCTGCATGCGCCGGGTGCGCACGCCAAGGCACAGGCCACCACAGCTGCCGCCCCCACGGTATGGCCGCAGGCACTGCAGGTGCCGGGCGGCGTGGCCCGCCTGTCGCTGGGGCCGGCGGCAACGCGGCCGGTGGTGCACACCCCCGGGGCCAAGGGCGAGCCGCTGCCCGTGCTGGTGGTGGGCGATGCCATCGAATGGACGGCCGTGGTGGGCATCCCGCTGTCCGCCACGCCCGGGCCCGCACACGCCACCCTGCAGCCGGCCGGTGGTGGCGCAGCGCGGCAGTTGCCCTACACCGTGGCGCCCAAGAAGTACAAGGAGCAGCACCTCACCGTATCGCCGCGCACGGTGGACCTGTCGCCCGAGGACCAGGCCCGCTATGAGCGCGAGCGCGACCACCAGGCCCTGGTGATGGCCACTTTCACCGAGCAGCCCGCCGGCAAGGCGCTCGATTCGCTGCGCATGCGCGTGCCGGTGCCGGGGCGGCGCTCCAGCTCGTTCGGGCTGCGCCGGGTGTTCAATGGCCAGGCGCGCAATCCGCACAGCGGCATGGACATCGCCGCCCCCACGGGCACGCCCATCCTGTCGCCGCTGCCGGCGCGCGTGATCGACACCGGCGAGTACTTCTTCAACGGCGGCACGGTGTGGCTGGACCACGGCCTGGGCCTGCTGTCCATGGTGTGCCACCTGAGCGCCATCGACGTGAAGGTGGGCGATGTGCTGGCCACCGGCCAGCGCCTGGGCGCCGTGGGCGCCACCGGCCGCGTGACGGGCCCGCACCTGCACTGGGGCGTGATGCTCAACCGCACCATGGTGGACCCCGCCCTCTTTGTTCCCGCCGCATGATGGCGAACGCCTGCCAGAGCACCCGCATGAAACACTCCCATCCAGCCCGGCAGGCCAACCCTGCCCCATCGGCCCGGGCCGCTGCGCGCCTGGCCATGGCATCCGCTGCCGTGGCACTCCTGTGCACAGGCTGCGCCGTGGTCACCGTGGCCGATGCCGCCGTGAGCGTGGCGGCCACCACCGTGAAGGTGGGGGCCAAGGTGGTGGGCGCCACGGTGGACGTGGGCGCCGCCGGTGTGAAGGCGGTCACGGGCGGCAGCAGCGACTGAGCGCCCCGCCGCGCCCCTCGTTTCTCCAACCCAGCCGGCGGACCCGCACATGCGCGGCGCGGGCTTGCGCACACGGTAGTCCTTGCGGCCACCACGCCTGCCCAGCGGCGGGCAGGCTGTTTCAATCCCGTTGCATTGGCAGCATGTGAATGCGAATACGGAGCAGTTGTACTTGACACACCTACTTGCTTCTCATTACATTTACCCCCTGATTGCAAATCAGTTGCACTACCCTTATCGCTTACCCAGCCACACCAAGGGCAGGTGCAGGCGCGCCACAACGCGTTCCGGCGTTTCCTGCTCTTTTCATGAAGTTGTGTAAAGAGCACATTTGGCACCACGTTAACCGCCGAAGATGTTGCGTTGATGCATCGCAGCGGCTTGGGGCACATAGTTATCCAATGTAACATTCTTGGGTAGACAGCGCCTGGCCAGCCACCCGAATGCGCGCCCTGCCAGCCACTGGCGTCTTGTCCGTCACACCGTTTTTCTTATCCATCTGGAGGCCACTTTGGCAAAACAACCCGCAAAGCGGGGCAGCAAACTGCGCCCGCGACAACCGTCCCGCCCCGCAACGGCTGCCATCGCACCGGCCAGCGACAAGGCCTTGCTGCCCCTGGGCGCGCTGATGCTGGCCGCCTCGGTCAGCAGCTGGGCGCAGACCGCCACGCCCGAGGCCACCATGGGCACGGTGACGGTCAAGGAAGCCGCCGAAGTGCAGTCCAAGGACCAGTTGCAGACCAAGAAGACCCAGATCGGCAAGGGCACGCAGGACATCCGCGACATTCCCCAGTCGCTGACGGTGATGACCGAGCGCCTGATGGACGAGGCCAAGCTCGATACCCTCAAGCAGGCCCTGCACTACACCTCGGGCATCACCTTCGCGGCCACCGAGAACGGCACGGACCAGGACATCCGCCTGCGCGGGTTTTCCGTGTCCACCGTGGGCGACCTGATGATCGACGGCATGAAGGACCCCTCGCAGTACGAGCGCGACACCTTCAACTACGACCGCATCGAAGTGCTGCGCGGCTCGGCCTCCATGCTGTTCGGCCGGGGCTCCACCGGCGGCGTGGTCAACCAGGTCAACAAGAAGCCGCTGCTCTTGGACCAGTATGAGCTGGAAGCCACCTACGGCACCGACAGCGTGCTGCGCACCACGGCCGACCTGAACAAGCTGCTGGGTGAAGACGCGGCCTTCCGCCTGAACCTGATGCACACCAAGGGAGACAACCACGGTGCCAAGATCGACAAGTACGGCATCGCCCCCACCGTGAGCGTTGGCGTGGGCACGCGCAACGAGTTCTCGGTCGGCCTGTTCCACCTGAATTCGGACAACGTGCCATGGGCCAACCTGCGCTACCTGCAGGGCACGGCCCCCACGCTGATCAACCCCAAGAACTTCTACGGCACGCAGAGCGACTACCTGCGCGGCAAGGCCACCTACGCCATGGCCTCGTGGATCCACCGCTTCGACGACGGCAGCGAGCTGACCACCCAGCTGCGCGCCGGCACCTTCGACCGCTCGCAGTGGGGCACCACGGCAGGCTACGGCACCACGGGCGGCGCCGCCACCACCTGGGCCAACCTGAACGGCAGCACCATCCTGACCAGCGCCGGCCTGAGCCCGCGCGCCGACACGCACGAAGGCGTGTACGCCCAGACCAACTACACCACCAAGGCCAACTGGGGCGGCATGAAGCACGAGCTGATGGCCGGCATCGACGCCAGCCAGGAAAAGGCCTTCTTCAACGTGGCCCTGGGCCAGCCCGGCACCAACTACAACAAGGGCAACACCACGGTGGGCACGCCGGACGACGGCCGCACCACGGCCCTGTCGCCTTCGTACCGCTACGACCAGAACTACGACTCCACCTCGGTGGGCGCCTATGTGCAGGACCTGGTGCAGATCGCCCCGCACTGGAAGCTCTTGGGCGGCCTGCGCTGGGACCGCGTGAGCTCCACCCCCGAGCGTGACGCCTACGCCAACAACGTGATCACCCACGAGACCACGCGCCTGCGCTACAACTCGCTGTGGAGCCAGCGTGTGGGCGTGCTGTTCCAGCCGAGCGACACGGCCTCCTACCACTTCTCGTACAGCACCTCGTTCAACACCTCGGCCGACACGTACCGCTTCACCACGCAGCAGACCGCCAACACCGACGCGGAAAAGAGCCGCAACTTCGAGTTGGGCGCCAAGCTGGACTGGCTGGGCGGCAACCTGTCCACGCGCGGCGCGATCTTCCGCACCGAGAAGTACAACGAGCGCACCACCGATGCCGACTTTGCCGGCACCGCTTACCTGCTCAACGGCAAGCGCCACGCCGCCGGCGTCGAGCTGGACGTGGTCGGCCGCATCAACCCGCAGTGGGACATCTATGCGTCGTACACCTGGATCCCCGTGGCCACCATCGACAAGACGGGCAGCGCCGCAGCCAACACCATCGGCCAGCGCGTGGGCCTGACGCCCAAGCACAGCGCCAGCGTGTGGCTGGGTTACCAGGCTAATACCAAGCTGCGCGTGGCCGGCGGCGTGCGCGGCGTGAGCGAGAACCGTCCCGTGAGCGGCACCACCGGTGCGGCCTCGGCCACGGCGTACGCCCAAGGCTATGTGGCCCTGGACCTGATGGCGCAGTACAACTTCACCGAAAGCCTGTATGCCAAGCTCAACATCACCAACGCGACCAACCGCAGCTACGGCGACCAGCTGTACCCCGGCTTCGTCACGCTGGGCGAGCCGCGCAACATCCGCGTGACCATAGGCACGCGCTTCTGAGCGACTGCCCTACCATTGGCCCCACCCGAGACACCGACACCCGCCATGCTGCTGCACATCCCGAACCTCCTGAACGCCGACGAACTGCGGGGCGCCCAGGAACTGCTTCGGGATGCGCCTTGGCATGACGGGCGGGTCTCGGCCGGGCCTCAGGCGGCGCAGGCCAAGAACAACGAACAGCTGCCCGAGCAGTGCGAGGCGGCGCAAGCCCTGCGCCAGCTGCTGCTGCGCGGGCTGGAACGCAGCCCGCTGTTCTTCTCCGCCGCCCTGCCCAAGACCATTTCGCCCCCCATGTTCAACCGCTACGGCGGGGCGGCCAATGCCTTCGGCAACCATGTGGACAGCGCCGTGCGCTTTTTGCCCGACGGCAAGGGGCGCGTGCGCACCGACATCTCGTGCACCGTGTTCCTGAGCGCCCTCGAAGACTATGACGGCGGCGAGCTCGTCATCGAAGACACCCACGGCCCCCAGCGCGTGAAGTACGCCGCCGGCGACATGGTGGTCTACCCGGGCACCAGCGTGCACCGGGTGGAGCCCGTCACGCGCGGCCAGCGCCTGGCCGGCTTCTTCTGGGTGCAGAGCATGGTGCGCAGCGACGAGCAGCGCCGCCTGCTGTTCGACATGGACCAGCACCTCACCCAGCTGCGCGGCAGCGTGGGCGATGCATCGGGCGCCATCGTGGGCCTGACCGGCACGTACCACAACCTGCTGCGCATGTGGGCCGACGTGTAGGCCGGGCACGCATGTCCGCCCCTTCCACCCCCGCCCTGCAGCAGGTGCCTGCGCACATCGTCTCGCTCGACGACCATGAGCGCCATGCGCGCACCCTGCTGGACGACAACGCCTGGGCCTATTTCGCAGGCGGTGCAGCCGACGAGATCAGCCTGCGCGCCAACCGCAGCGCCTGGGATGCGCTGCCCCTGTGGCCGCGCGTGCTGCGCCCCCTGGCAGGCGGCCACACGCGCGTGGAACTGTTGGGCCGCACGCTGGCGCACCCCGTGCTGCTGGCGCCCGTGGCCTTCCAGCGCATGGCCCATGGCGATGGAGAACTGGCCACGGCCTACGCGGCCGCCGCGCTGGGCGCCGGGCTGGTGCTCAGCACCCAGTCCACCCTGCCGATGGAAGCCGTGGCCCAGGCCGCGCTCAGCGAGGAAGGCCGGGGCCCGCTGTGGTTCCAGCTGTACCTGCAGCACGACCAGGGCTTCAACCGCGCGCTCGTGCAGCGGGCCGAGGCCGCAGGCTACGAGGCCCTGGTGCTCACCGTGGACGCCCCCTCCAGCGGCGCACGCGACCGCGAGCGCCGCGCCGGCTTTCGGCTGCCGCCCGGCATGGGCGCGGTGAACCTGGCGCAGTTGCCCCCGGCCCCGCGCCCGGCACTGCAGCCCGGCCAGAGCGCGATGTTCGACGCCCTGCTGCACCAGGCACCCACCTGGGACGATGTGGCCTGGCTGCAGTCCAACACCCGGCTGCCGGTGCTGCTCAAGGGCGTGCTGCACCCTGCCGATGCCCGCCAGGCCGCCAGCCTGCAGGTGGCAGGGCTGGTGGTGTCCAACCACGGCGGTCGCACGCTCGATACCGTACCCGCCACGGCCGTGGCGCTGCCGCGCATCGTGCAGGCCGTGCAGGGCCGCATGCCCGTGCTGGTGGACGGCGGCATCCGCCGCGGCACCGACGTGCTCAAGGCCATGGCGCTGGGCGCCTCGGCCGTGCTGGTGGGCCGCCCTGCCGTGTGGGGCCTGGCCAATGCCGGTGCCGCCGGCGTGGCCCAGGTGATCCGCCTGCTGCGTGACGAACTCGAAATCGCCATGGCACTGACCGGCTGCAAGACCCTGGCCGACGCCACCCCCGAATTGCTGGGCCTGCCGCCTGCGCCTTCTCCATAAACACACCCCTTCTCCAGAAAGCTGCTTCACCATGAAGAAAACCATCGGCATCCTGCTCGCCACCGCGCTCGCGGCCTCGGCCGCCTTCGCGCAGACGGGCGAGCTCAACCTGTACTCGGCCCGCCACTACGCGACGGACGAGGCGCTGTACAACAACTTCACCAAGGCCACCGGCATCATGATCAACCGCGTGGACTCCGACGACGCCGGCATCCTGGCGCGCCTGAAGGCCGAGGGCACGGCATCGCCCGCCGACGTGATCCTGCTGGTGGACGCGGCCCGCCTGTACCGCGGCGAGGCGGATGGCCTGTTCCAGCCCATCCAGTCCAAAGTGCTGAGCGATGCCATCCCGGCCAACCTGCGCAGCACGCCGGCGGCCGATGGCGGCATCTCCTGGTTCGGCCTGTCCACGCGTGCCCGCGTGATCGTCTACAACAAGATCAAGGTCAAGCGCGAGGATGTGGACACCTACGAGAAGCTGGGCGACCCGAAGAACAAGGGCAAGCTGTGCATCCGCTCGGGCTCGCACCCCTACAACCTGAGCCTGTTCGGCGCCGTGGCCCAGCACCTGGGCGACGCCGCCGCAGAGGCCTGGCTCAAGGGCGTGGTGGCCAACCTGGCACGCCCACCCAAGGGCGGCGACACCGACCAGATCAACGCCGTGGCGTCCGGCGAATGCGAGATCGGCGTGACCAACAGCTACTACCTGGCGCGCATGATGCGCTCGGGCAAGCCCGAGGACGTGGCCGCCACCAACAAGGTCGGCGTGGTCTTCCCCAACCAGCAAAGCTGGGGCACGCACCTGAACATCGCCGGCGGCGCGGTCGCCAGGAATGCCAAGAACCGCGACAACGCCATCAAGTTCCTGGAATACCTGGCCAGCGCCGATGCGCAGAACTACTTTGCCAACGGCAACAACGAATGGCCGGCCGCCAAGGGCCTGGCCATCGACAACCCGGCCCTCAAGGCCATGACGGGCAACAAGCCCTTCAAGACCGAGACCATCCCGATCAGCGCCGTGGGCGCCAACGTGACCAAGGTCCAGCAGATGCTGGACCGCGTGGGCTTCCCCTGATCCTCAGCCGCCCGGGCTTTTGTCGACCCGGGCGCTGCGCACACCACTGACCTGGCCGCGCACCACCTTCCAGAAGTTCCTGGTGCCTTCCACCAGGCGCCATGCCTTGGAGCGATGGGCCAGGACCCCCACCTCGGGCAGCACGTCGCGCAGGCTTTGGACGTTCAGGATCTTGGTGTACTTGCGGATCGTGCTCGGGCTGTGGATCAGCAGCATCACGCGCCAGCCGTAGTGGCGGCCCAGCACCAGCATGCCGATGGCGCTTTCGAGTTCGTCCAGGTCGCCATTGAATTCGTCAACGGCCCGGTCGATGATGGCCAGCAGGTCCTTGTCGGTCATGGGTTAGGCAGCAGGATAGGAGGCAGAGCCACCCGGAATGGGCGGACAGCGGCGCCAGTGTCTCACGGAAACCGCAATAACGATAATAAGAACCATTTAGCAGCAGCGCCGCACTGCGGCCAAGCCGGCAGAAAGGCCGCCTGCGGCAGCTATGCTCGGTGCTCACTTCGCTTGCCACAGCCCATGACCCCGCGCCTGATCCGCTTCAACAAACCCTATGGCGTGCTCAGCCAGTTCACCGCCGAGGGCAAGTGGCAGGGCCTCAAGGACTACATCGACCAGCCGGGCGTGTACGTGGCCGGGCGGCTTGACGCCGACAGCGAGGGCCTGCTGCTGCTGACCAGCGATGGCCCGCTGCAGGCCCGCATCGCCGACCCACGCTTCAAGATGGAAAAGATCTACTGGGTGCAGGTGGAGGGCCAGCCCGGTGAAGAGGCCCTGGCGCAGTTGCGCAACGGCGTGCAGCTCAATGACGGGCAGACGCGGCCGGCCCGCGCCCGCCTGCTCGACCCTGCGCCGGCCGTGTGGGCGCGCACACCCCCCATCCGCGAGCGCAAGGCCATTCCCACGGCCTGGATCGAGCTGGCCATCCGCGAGGGCCGCAACCGCCAGGTGCGGCGCATGACGGCGGCGGTGGGCTTTCCCACCCTGCGGCTGGTCCGTGCCGCCATCGGGCCCTACACGCTCGATGGGCTGGCGCCCGGCACCTGGGCCGAGCAGGCTGTGCTGTAGCGCCCTCTTCTGGCGCTGAAATCCCGCGACGGACCCCAAGACGCCATCCAGGGTAATCCCGGATTTCTATAGTCCTCTAGAGAACTATAGTTCTCGGCATGCAAGCTTCCCCGCACCTGGCCCTGGTCGACACTTCCCCCGGCATGCGCCGCTATGCCGCGCTGGCCGCCGCCCTGCGCGCCCGCGTGGTGGCGGGCGAGTGGCCGCGGGGCAGCGCCCTGCCGTCCGAGAACCTGCTGGCCGCCGAGCACCAGGTGGCCCTGGGCACCATGCGCCGCGCGCTGGAGCTCTTGGTCGAGCAGGGGCTGATCGAGCGCATCCACGGCAAAGGCACCTTTGTGCGCCAGGGCATCGCGGGCGGCTCCATGCTGCGCTTCTTCCGCTTTGGCGGTGGCAGCAACGAGGTGCCGCAATCGCGCATCCTGCTGCGCCAGAGCGTGCCGGCCACCGCTGTGGTGGCGCGCGCCCTGGGCGTGGGCCCGGGCGAGACCGTGCTGCGCCTGCTGCGCCTGCGCCTCTTGGCCAGCCAGCCCTGCCTGCTCGAAGACATGTGGCTGCCGCTGGACCTGTTCGCCCCGCTGGCCGACGACGAGCTGGGCGGCTGGGACGACCTGCTCTACCCCATGTTCGCGCGCCGCTGCGGCGTGCACGTGCACCGCGCGGTGGACCAGATCGGCTTTGGCGTGCTGACCGCTGCGCAGGCCGCCCAGCTGCGCCTGCAGGCAGGCCACCCCTGCGTGGCGGTGGAGCGCAATGCCTACGACCTTGCGGGTCGCTGTGTGGAATGGCGCACCACACGCGGCGATGCGCATGCCTTCCATTACTCCGTCACGCTGACCTGAGCCTCCACCTCTCTCTTTCGGACCACTGCAGGAGCCCCGCAACATGACGACCTCTTCGCCATCCTCCGCCTCCCTCCCACGCCGCCGCCTGCTGGTGCAGGCCGCCGGTGCCGCGCTGGCCGCGCCCTGGCTCGCGGCCGGCCAGGCGGCCACGGTGGCCGGCGGCCGACCGATCACCCTGGTGGTGAGCTACCCCGCCGGCGGTGGCGCCGACCTGATCGCGCGCATCGTCGCGCCGCGCATCGCCGACGCGCTGGGCCAGAGCGTGGTGGTGGAGAACAAGCCCGGCGCCAGCGGCCAACTGGCCGCCACCCAGGTGGCACGTGCCACGCCCGATGGCAGCACGCTGCTGCTCGATGCCTCGTCCTTCGCGGTCAACCCCTCGCTGTTCCCCAAGCTGCCCTATGACAGTGCCAAGGCCTTCACGCCGCTGGCGGTGCTGGCGACCTTTCCCAACGTGCTGGTGTGCACGCCGGGCTTTGCGGCCAAGTCGGTCAAGGACGTGCTCCAACTTGCCAAGGCCAGGCCGGGCGAGCTGACCTATGCCTCCTCGGGCAATGGCTCGGCCCAGCACCTGGCGGGCGCCATGTTCGAGGGGCGCGCAGGTGTGCAGCTGCTGCACGTGCCCTACCGCGGCGGCGGCCCGGCCATGACCGACGTGATGGGCGGGCAGGTGCCGCTGTTCTTTGCCAACGTGGCCTCGTCGCTGGGCCACATCCAGGCCGGCAAGCTGCGCCCGCTGGCGGTGACCAGCATGGTGCGTGCCCGCTCGCTGCCCGAGGTGCCCACCATGGCCGAGGCCGGCGTGCCCGGCTACGAGGTGCTTGAATGGAATCCGCTGCTGGCGCCCGCCGGCATGGCGGCGGATACCAAGGCCGCCCTGGTGGCCGCCGTGCGCAAGGCCCTGGCCGACCCCGAGGTGCTGGGCCGCGTGCGCCAACTCGGCGGCGACGTGTTTGCCGATGCCTCGCAGCAGACAGCCGGCAAGTTCATCGCCGCGCAGCAGGAGCAATGGGCCAAGGTGGTGCGCGAGCGCAAGATCTCCGTGGGGTGAACTCCAGGAGCGTGTTCGCGTTCCAAGCGCGCACGCTTTGTGCATGCGCAGTCGATCGAAATGGCTTTTTCTTCCGCTTTGACCCCTCTCTCTCCTGCCCTGCCTTCGGGCTGGGACACCCATGTGCACGTCTTTGACCGTGCCGCCCCGGCGCAGGCCGGGCACTACGAGCCCGTGCACCGGCCGCTGGCCGACATCGAGGCGCTGGCCGCCGCGCATGGCGTGGGCCATCTGGTGCTGGTGCAGCCCAGCGTGTACGGCACCGACAACCGCGTGCTGCTCGATGCGCTGGCGCTGTCCCCTGGCCGCCACCGCGGCGTGGTGGTGCTGGACGGCGATGTGCCCGACGCCGAACTCGACCGCATGCACGCGCTGGGCGTGCGCGGCGTGCGCTTCAACCTCGTCTCACCCGTGGGCAATGGCCCCGAGACCATGAAGGCCCTGGCCCCGCGCCTGGCCGAGCGGGGCTGGCACGTGCAGTGGTACGCCAGCCCCGAAGACCTGGCCACCATCGTCCACCTGCACCAGGGCACGCCCGTGGCCTGCGTGCTGGACCACCTGGCCGGCCTGCACGGCCTGCTGCCGGCCGACGACCGCGCCTGGCAGGCCCTGGCCAAGCTGGCCGGGCAAGGCGCCTGGGTCAAGCTCTCGGGCTGGTACCGGCTGCAGGCCAGTGCGCCCTACGGCCTGCTCCACCCGGCCATCACCCGCGTGGCCGCGCACATGGGCGAGCGCCTGGTCTGGGGCTCGGACTGGCCGCACACCTCGTTCGCGCCCGACGCGCTGCCGCGCTATGCCAGCGTGTGGGAGCCGGTGGTCAACGCGCTGGGCCACGAGGCGGCGCTGCGCATCCGCGATGCCGGGGCCAAGCTGTACAGCTGACGTGGCCCTCAGCATCTCGCGGGTTATGCGGCATTGCCTTTCCGGATGCAACGTACCGTCGGCTGCCCGCAGCAACGGGCACACGGCAGGCCAGTGCCACCGTGGAACTGGCTTTGCCAGGCCCCTGGTGGCGTCCCCCTCGGGGGAAGGCGCGAAGCGACTCAGGAGGGCCTATTCATTCACCTGGGCCGCCTCATCGATCACCAGGTAGCGCTTGACCAGGTCGAAGAAGCTTTCGTAGAAGGTGTCGGTGGTGATGGTCTCGCTGCCCACGCGCACCAGGGACTCGCTGCTCGACGAGAACGGCAGCGACACGGACCCGATGGCCCCCACGCCCAGGCTGGCCGAGTTGTTGGTCTTGCGCAGCGCAAAGCTGTCCTGGATGGCGGTGACGAAGCCCAGGCTGATCTTGCCGGTGGGCGACTCGGGCACGCAGACCACGCGGATCACCATCTGCATATGCGTCTCGGCGCCGGGCTGGAAGTTCTTCTTGCCCTCCACCAGTTCGGCCGAGCTGGTGTTGATGATGTAGCCCTGGCTGAGCAGTGCCCGGCGCGATGCCTCGCAGGTCTGTGCCGGGGTGGCATCGAACAGGCGCGAATAGGTGGCCAGCGAGCCGAATTTCTCCTGCGGCGCCTGGGGGCCCTGCGGGCCGCTGGGCAGGGCTGCGCAGCCCGTCAGGAACAGCGTTGCCGCGCCGGCCAGCACCAGGGCCAGCGGGCGGAGCGAGCGGAAGAACAAGGGCGAAGCGGGGCAAAGGGACTGGCGCGGGGACATCGGCGGATTCAAAGGCAGCACTCCGAAAGGGCAGGCATCGGCAGGCGGGTGTCGCTGTGAGACCCAGGGCGGGCCGGTGGTTCCCGGCATTCTAGAAATGAAACCCATTGAGGAGATGACATGCTCATTTCCAGTATCCAGGCCACTGCTGGCCTGCGCTATCCATGCCACATGATGCCATGCCGCTCTCATTTCGATAGCCAGCCAGCCGCTGTCCGCGATGTTTGGTGGTGATTGTTACAAATCCATTCCCAAGTGGCACGGGGCGATGCTGCATAGCAGCACAGTTACACATCCCGACATACAAAAAACCAATTACTACAAATACACTACACGCCATTGGGCCGGCGGCACCCTATGGGAGGGGCTGAACAAGGAGCCCGGGAGGACCGCGCCAGCGTGCGCGGTGAAGGACGAACTACGTGAACACCAAAGCCGGACCACCATCGCTTTCGCTGTCCCTGGAACCCATCGACAAGGAAGGCGCCGCCGCTGCGGCTCCCTCCGCCGCCACAGGGCGCGTCTGCGCCCGCTGCAAATACACCCGCCAGTCCAGCGACACGGCACCCGACTGGCAGTGCCCCAGCTGCCAAGTGGCCTACGACAAGGTGGATCCCCCCAAGCCTGCAGAACCCAAGGCCGCCGAAGCACCGGCCCCGGCGCCCGCCCCCTACATAGGCAAGGCCGCCCGGGCGCGCGCAGCCGCTGCAGAGGCGGCTGCCGCCGAAGCCGAGGCCAAGAAGAAGGCCAAGGCGCGCAAGAAGACTTCGCGCGAGCTCCCCACGACCTGGATCGGCCTGGGCCTGGCCATCGTGCTGGTCCTGGGCCTGGTGGGCTGGAAGGTCCAGGCCGACAAGGCCCGCGCCCAGGAGCGCGCCGCCAAGATCGAAGCCGATGCCCGCGCCGCCGAAGTGGCGGCCCAGAAGGCCGCCCAGGAACAGCAGGCGCGCATGCAAGCCCTGGAGAAACAGGCCCGCCGCAGCAGCGAGGGGCCCGAGGCGGTGAAGGAACTGCAGGCCCTGGCGGAAAAGGGCGACCTGCGCGCCATGCTGGTGCTGGGCACCACGCTGCGCGATGGCCGCGGCGTGGCCAAGGACCCCGAGCAGGCCATCCAGTGGCTGACCAAGGCATCCAATGAAGGATTGGCCCTGGCCAGCGTGCAACTGGGCTACAGCTATGAACGTGGCCTGGGCGTGACCCAGCAGGCCGAACAGGCCGAGAACCTGTACCAGCGCGCCGCGCGCCAGGGCGACCCCTCGGGCCTGTACAGCCTGGGCCTGCTCTACTCCACCGGCCTGGACAACGTGGGCCGCCGCCCCGTGGCGGCCCACATGCTGCTCGACCTGGCGCAGCGCGCGCACAAGGAGCAGCAGCAGGACGACACGCTCGTGCCGCCCAACCGCGGCGCCTTCTGGGCGGCCGGCACCATGCGCCGCCTGGCGCCCAGCATGAGCATCGTGGAAGTGGCCGAGGCCAAGCGCCTGGCCGACGCCTGGAAGCCGGGGCAGCCCTTCGGCTTCTGATCCCCGGCGGAGCTCTGGAGTGCCGGCTCTAAAGCCGACCTGCTGAGCGGCAGATTACCGCCAGATACAGGCAGCGGGGCGCGGCAAGGGTAAAGTGCAGGCCCTTGCCTTGGCCGTGCACCCGGTTGCACGTCCCGCTTTTCCGCTTCTTCTGCCCCTCTTCCCATGTCCAATCTCATCGTCCACGGCGGTACGCCCCTGCGTGGCCGCATCACCCCGTCCGCCAACAAGAACGCCGTGCTGCCGGTGCTGTGCGCCACCCTGCTCACGCGCGAGCCGCTGCGCCTGCATGGCGTGCCCGACATCACCGACGTGCGCAAGATCCTCGACATCTTCCGCATGCTGGGCAGCAGCGTGCAGATGGACCAGGCCACGGGCACCCTGAGCCTGCACCATGAACACACGGTGTTCGACCCCGCACAGCACCGCCTGCCCGAGGAGATGCGCTCGTCCATCATGCTCATCCCGCCGCTGCTGGCGCGCTTTGGCGTGGCGCGGCTCGAAGACAACGTCAAGGGCTGCACCCTGGGCGTGCGCGAGATCGACCCGCATGTGGAAGTCTTCCAGCGCTTTGGCGGCAGCGTGGAGCGTGCCGAGGGCTCGCTGCTGGTGCGCAGCAGCCACCAGGGCGCGCTCACGCCCACGGACCACTGGCTCGACTACGCCTCCGTCACCACCACCGAGAACTTCGTGCTCTGCGCCGTGGCGGCCAACGGCACCTCCACGCTGACCAACGCGGCGTCGGAGCCGCATGTGCAGGAGTTCTGCCGCTTCATGGTGATGCTGGGCGCGCGCATCGACGGCATCGGCACCTCGCGCATCACGGTGCAGGGCGGCGCGGCGCTGGGCGGCGGCGAGTTCCGCTTCGACGAGGATTTCCACGAGATCACCACCTTCCTGGCCCTGGGCGCGATCACCGGCGGCGACGTCATCGTGCGCAACAGCGCGCCTGGCAACTTCCCGCTGATCGACCGCACCTTCGCCAAGTTCGGCGTGGTGGTGACGCACGAGGACGGCTGGTCGCGCGCGCACTGCCCCGGCCCGCTCAAGGTGCAGACACCGTTCACGAGCAATGTGCTGACCAAGGTCGAGGCCGCGCCCTGGCCCTACTTCCCGGTGGACCTGCTGCCCATCTTCATCGCCCTCGGGGTGCGCGCGCAGGGCAACTGCATGTTCTGGAACAAGGTCTACGACGGCGCGCTGGGCTGGACCGGCGAACTCTCCAAGTTCGGCGCCCACGTGTTCTCGTCGGACCCGCACCGCCTCATCACCTTCGGCGGCAACCCTCTGAGCCCCGCACTGGTGGAGAGCCCCTACATCATCCGCGTGGCGATTGCCCTGTTCATGGTGGCGGCCAGCATCGAGGGGCGCTCGGAGATCCGCAACGCCGCCCCCATCCGCCGCGCCCACCCGCGCTTCGTGGAGAACCTGCGCAGCCTGGGCGTACAGGTGGAGTGGACCAGCGAAGATTAGGGCAACGCCAAACCAAGTCCCTCGCGCGCCGCGCGCCCCGCTTTGGGCGGTCTGCGGCGCTGCAAATACTCGCCATAGCACAGGCTATGGCTGCGCTTTGCGCCTGGCAGCCCATCCCAAATCAGGGCACGCGCCATCGCGAAGACTTGATTTTGCGTTGCCCTAGCTCAGCGGCGCCGGAACCAGAGCACCACGCCGAGGAACACGACGCCCGTGAGAATGGGCGACCAGGACATCAAGAGTTCGACCCACGTCGACTTGCGGATGCCCGACCAGACCTCGACCTGCACCCGGTCGATGCGCAGGTTGCGCGAGGACTCGAACTCCAGCTGCGGGGCGGCCTTGCGGTCTTCCTTGAAGCTCACGCCCTTGGCTGCCCCCACCATGGACACCGGCTGCCCTGCGCGCGCGCCCTTGTGCACCAGCTCGGGTAGAAAGGAGATGGGCGAGGGCCCGTCGAACTGCAGGCTGGTCTGCCAGCGCGAGCCGGCATCGCCGTCGGCCAGCGCCACGCCCGAGACCTTGACGACGACGGTGAAGGGGTTCTTGCTGGTCGGCAGCGACAGCTCGTCACCGCGCCATCTTTCGGTGTTGGCGTAGATTCCCTTGCCCTTGTCCCCCGGCGTCTGGGCCTGCTTTTCCTGAAAGCGCTGGAACTTCGCCAGCGTCTCGGGCGACAGGTCGTAGATCTTTTCCAGCGTCTTGCCATAGGCGCCGGCTTCGTCCTTGGCCTGCACCCCCGGCAGGGCGGCCACCAGCATCAGAAACGCCGCTGCAGCCCACAGCCACCCCCGGCCCGAACGGGCCACACCAATCTCGGTACGCATCACGGATTATTTCCCCTCTTGCTCTGTTGTCGTTGCTTGTGCGCCCGGCCTCCCGTGCCGCGCTGCAGCGAAGTGTAGTAGGAGACAATGCGCCACTTTTTTTCCGCACCTGCCCATGCCCTTGCCTGCTGCCCTGCTCTGCCTCGTGGTCGCCATCAGCGACGGCGACACCCTCACCGCCCGCTGCGGCGCGCCTGGCGCCTACGAACGGATCAAGGTGCGCGTGGCCGCCATCGACGCGCCCGAACGCAGGCAGGCCTTCGGCCAGAAGGCGCGGCAGCACCTGGCGCAGATGTGCTTCAAGCGCCAGGCCACGCTGCAGCCCATCGAGGAGGACAGCTATGGCCGCACGGTGGCCAATGTGCGCTGCAACGGCGCCGACGTGGCCACGGCCCAGGTGGCCGCAGGCCTGGCCTGGGTGTACACGCCGTATGCGGAGCACCACCCGCACCTGGCACCGCTGCAGCGCCGGGCACGTGCCGGGGGGGAAGGCCTGTGGGCCCAGAAGCGCCCGCTGGCGCCGTGGGACTACCGGCACCGGCACCAGAAGCCCTACTGAGCCCCGCTACCGCAGCAACGCCAGCACCCCCTGCGGCAGCTGGTTGGCCTGCGCCACCATGGCCGAACCGGCCTGCTGCAGGATCTGCTGGCGCGCGAGCGTGGCGGTCTCCACCGCGAAGTCGGCATCGAGCACGCGCGAGCGGCTGGCCGAGAGGTTTTCGCTGCTGTTCTGCAGGTTGGCCACGGCCGTTTCCAGGCGCGAGGCCTGGGCGCCGATCACCGCGCGCTGGCCGTTGACGTAGTCGAGCGCCCGGTCCACCGCCACGATGGCCTGGGCCGGCGAGACCGTCACGTCCAGCGTGCTGCGCAGCCCCAGCGACGTCAGGCCCATGGCGCCTATCGATGTTTCCAGGGTCTGGTTGGCATTGGCCCCGATCTGGAAGACCTTGGTCGTCGTGCCGCCCTTGGACGTGGCAATGGTCTCGAAGGACTCGGCAAAGCCGTCGAGCACGTCGGTGCCCGAGCGGCTGCCGCTGTTGGGCACGGTGCTGGTGGCGGTCTTCGTCTCGCCGCCATCCACATCCTGCCCGCCGATGGCGCCGGTATCGGCATTGTTCAGGTCGAAGCCGCTGATGAAGGCCGCGCCGTTGGCGGCGAACTGCGTCTTGAAGTCGGCGGCGCTGGCAAACTGCCCCAGCGCGGCGTTGGCCCGCGCCAGGTCCAGCGTCGAACCCGGGTTGGCGCTCAGGTAGGTGAGCACATCCTTCACGCCCTCGCCGCCCGCACCCTTGATGCGGTTGTGCATGTAGCGCACGGCGGAATAGCTCGACGAGTAGAACTCGCTGGTGTTCGACGGGCCGTTGATGGCCGCCACCACGGCGGGCAGCCCGATGTTGGCGATGTCGCCCTTGACCCGCTCCTCCGCCCCCTGGATGAACTCGGCCGTGCCCTCGGCAAACCACAGGTTGTTGGTGGTGATGTCCTGCCAATTGGTGCTGCGCGCCATCACTGCGTGCACCATCTCGTGCGCGATGATGCGGTCGTTGTAGTACGGCGCGTTGCCCCCGTCGGGGAAGTTGGGCGGCACGAAGTCGGCCATGTCCACCTGCAGCGTCAGGCCGGTGCCGCGCCCCTGGCCATCGAAGCCCGTGGCCTGCACGTAAGCGGCCACTCCGCCCGCCCCGTCGGTGTAGCCGGTGTACTTCACCGCCAGCGCCGCCCCGTCGGCCTTGATGCCGTAGAGCTTGCTGATCAGCGTTTCGCTGCTCTCCAGCCAGCTGCCCACACTGGTCATGCCATCGAACACGGCCAGCAGCTTGGCATCGCCCACCAGGCTGCCCTGGCTGGGGTCGAACACGTTCATGCCGTTGAACTGGGCCGTGTTGGCGGTGCGGTCGATTTCGGAGGCCAGTTGCGCCACTTCGGCCTGGATGGCCTGGCGGTCGGTGGCGCTGTAGGTGCCGTTGGCGGCCTGCACGGCGAGTTCGCGAATGCGCTGCAGGCTCGACGCAATGGTGCTGATGGCGCCTTCGGCCGTCTGCAGCAGGGAGATGCCGTCGTTGGCATTACGCGCCGCCTGGTTCAGGCCACGGATCTGGCTGGTGAAGCGTTCGGAAATGGCCAGGCCGGCTGCATCGTCCCGGGCGCTGTTGATGCGCAGTCCCGAAGACAGCCGCTGCACGGAGGTCGCCAGCGCGTTCTGCCCCACGCTCAGGTGGCGCTGCGCGCTCAGCGAGAACACATTGGTGTTGATGGTCAACGCCATGGCATGCCCGAAGAAGAACTCCTGACCGACCGAACAGGCAGGGCTGCGCACGCGCCGCCGCTACCAGGGCCGGCCCCATGCCAGCCCTTTATTTCTGGGTTATCGGCGCATGTAACAGAAACTTTCGAACAATTTTCAGTTGCAGCCCCGTTCAACCACCGCCCGGAGGCCAAGCACGCCGGGCGCAAAGCCGGTAGCATCGAGCCCCAGGTAGAAACCCTGATACTCGCCGCCCGCCAGGGATTTCCCCATTTTTCTGGGGAACGCCTCTCGCGCAGCGCCTTGCCCGTCCTTCCCGTGTCCGAACCGTCCCCGACCTCCTCCACCCCACTCCCGGCGGACTCGCCCTCTCCCAGCGTCTACCGCCATACCGGCTTTCTGGCCTTTCTGTCCGCCCGCCTGATCGCCGTATTCGCCACCCAGGTGCAGGCCGTGGTGGTGGCCTGGCAGGTGTACGACCTCACGCGCGAGCCGCTGGCCCTGGCCTACGTGGGGCTGGCGCAGTTTCTGCCCATGCTGTGCCTGCTGCTACCGGCCGGCGACCTGATCGACCGCTTCGACCGCCGGCGCATCCTGGCCATCAGCTGGGCCGTGGGCGCTGTCTGCAGCGGCCTCTTGTGGTGGCTGTCGGGCCATGGCGCCACGGGGGTGAACGGCATCTACGCGGTGCTGGTGCTGTTCGGCTGCGCGCGCGCCTTCTCGGGGCCGGCCATGCAAAGCCTGCTGCCGCAGATCGTGCCGCGCGAGCAGTTGGCCCAGGCCCTGGCCGCCAACAGCATGCTGATGCGCGCGGCCAGCATCGGCGGGCCGCTCTTGGGCGGCTTGCTCTACGCCGTGGGCGGGGGCGAGCTGACCTATGCGCTGTGCTTCGTCTGCTTTGCGCTGGGCGCCTGGCTGCTCACGCGCGTGGCCGTGCCCTACGCCGCGCCCCCCGCCGCGGCGCAGGGCAGCATGTGGCAGCGCTTTGGCGCGGGCATCGGCTTCATCCGCTCGCGCCCCATCATCCTGGGCACCATTTCGCTGGACCTGTTCGCCGTGCTGCTGGGCGGCGTGGTGGCCTTGCTGCCTATCTACGCGCACGAGGTCCTGCACGTAGGCCCTGCGGGCCTGGGCGCACTGCGCAGTGCCATGGCCGTGGGCGAGGTGGGCGCCGGCCTGTACCTGAGCATGCGGCCCTTCAACCGCAGGGTGGGCTCCACCATGTTCATCGCCGTGGCCATCTTCGGCGCCGCCAACCTGGTGTTCGCGCTGTACACGCTGTTCTGGCTGTCGTTCGCGGCCCTGCTGGTCGCAGGGGCCGCGGACATGGTGAGCGTGTACATCCGCGGCGCGCTGGTTCAGTTCTCCACGCCCGACGCAATGCGCGGGCGCGTGAATGCGGTGAACATGCTGTTCATCGGCTCCTCCAACGAGCTGGGCGAGTTCCGCGCCGGCACCAGCGCGGCGTGGCTGGGCGTGGTACCTGCGGCCGTGCTGGGCGGCGTATGCACGCTGGGCGTGGTGGCGGCCTGGGCCACGGTGTTCAAGCCCCTGCGCAAGGTCGACAAGTTCGAGGAAGCGGCACAGGCACGGTAGCCTGGGAAAAAGCTACAAATGCAAACAACCCCGCGCGCATTTGTTTCGGGTAGGTAAAAGCCGCTGCGGGCCCTTGCCTTGCCTGGGCGGCAGGCGCAGCATGGCGGTCCGCCCTGACTTCAGCAGGGCACCTGGATGGATGCCGCACCATGCGCCAAGACCCTCTCGCCCCCTTTTCCACCCCGGCGATCAGCCGCCGCCAGTGGCTGGCCCTGGCCGCCCTGGGTGCATCGGCCAGCACGGTGCCCACATGGGGCGCCGCGCCGCTGGCGCAGGCCGACATCCCCGATGACGCCCTGCGCGCGCGGCTGATGGACCGCATCACCTGGGGCAGCACCGCCCAGGGCGCACAGGCCATGTCCGCCATGGGCGCACAGGCCTGGCTGGCAGACCAGCTGCGCGCGCCCGCCGAGGCGCCGCTGCCAGCCGCAGCCCAGGCGCAGATCGACGCCATGGCCATCTGCCGCACCCCGTTCGAGGCCCTGGCCCTGCAGATGGAGCAGCGCCAGCGCGAGGCCCGCGCGCTGCCCACCGAGGACGAGCGCAAGGCCGCGCTGGAGGCCTGGCAGAAGGACATGCGCAACCTGCAGCGCGAGGCCGGCCAGCGCTTCGTGCTGCGCGCTCTGTACTCGCCGGCTCAGCTGCGCGAGAAGATGACCTGGTTCTGGATGAACCACTTCAACGTGTTTGCCGGCAAGGCCAACCTGCGTGCCGCCGTGGGCGACTACGAGGAGCGCGCCGTGCGCCCCCATGCGCTGGGCCGCTTTCGCGACCTGCTGGGTGCCACCACGCGCCACCCGGCCATGCTGCGCTACCTGGACAACGCGCAGAACGCGGCCGGCCGCATCAATGAGAACCACGCGCGCGAGCTGATGGAGCTGCACACCCTGGGCGTGGGCGGCGGCTACAGCCAGCAGGATGTGCAGGAGCTGGCGCGCGTGCTCACGGGCGTGGGCATCAGCCTGCGCCCGCTGGACGAAGAGCCCCCGCGCATGAAACCCGCCCTGCGCGCCCATTACGTGCGCCAGGGCCTGTTCGAGTTCAACCCCCAGCGCCACGACTGGGACGCCAAGACCCTGCTGGGGCAGCCCCTGCGCGCCCAAGGCCTGGCGGAGCTGGACGAGGCCCTGGACCGCCTGGCACGCCACAGCGCCACGGCCCGCTTCGTCACGCGCAAGATGGCCGTCTACCTGGTGGGCGACACGCCGCCGCCCGCCCTGCTCGACGCCCTGGCACGCAGCTTCGAGCGCACCGATGGCGACATCGCCGCCGTGCTGGATACGCTGTTCCAGTCGGCCGAGTTCCAGGCCTCGCTGGGCCAGCGCTTTCGCGACCCGGTGCAGTACCTGCTGGCCGGCGCGCGCCTGGTGCATGGCGAGCAGCCGGTGCTGGCCAGCACCGATCCCCTGCTCAACTGGCTGCAGCGTCTGGCCGAGCCACTGTATGGCCGCGCCACGCCCGACGGCTACCCGCTCGATGCGGCCACCTGGTCGGGCTCGGGCCAGATGAGCACGCGCTTCGAGGCGGCCCGTGCGCTCGGTACAGGCATTGCCGGCCAGGGCCAGCGCATGCCGCCACCGCTGCTGGCGCAGACGCCGTACCTGCGCCAGATCGATGCCACCCTGGCACCGGCCACGCGGGCCGCGCTGGTCCAGGCCCAGTCGCCGCGCGAATGGAACCTTTTGTTCCTTTCCTCACCCGAATTCATGCACGGCTGAAAGGACTCCGCGTATGCTGCGACGCCACTACCTGCAAGCCCTGGGCGCCAGCGCCCTGGGCCTGGCCACCGCCCAGGTGGCCGCCGCCCCGCGCGCGGGCGATGCGCGCCTGCTGCTGGTCTTTTTGCGTGGCGGGTACGACTGCGCGAGCCTGCTCGTGCCCACCGGCAGCAGCTTCTATTACGAAAGCCGGCCCAACATCGCCATTGCGCGCCCCGGGGAGGACGGTGGCGCGCTGGAGCTCACCAGTGACTGGGGCCTGCACCCGGTGCTGGCAGACTCCATGCTGCCGCTGTACCAGCGGCGCGAGCTGGCCTTCGTGCCCTTTGCGGGCACCGACGACCTCTCGCGCAGCCATTTCGACACGCAGGACAGCATCGAACTGGGCCAGCCCCTGGGTGGGCGGCGCGACTATGGCTCGGGCTTTCTGAACCGGCTGGCAGCCGAGCTGGGCGCCAGGCGCACCACGGCCGCCCCCATGGCCTTCACCAGCACCCTGCCCCTGGTGCTGCGCGGTACGGTGGACGTGCCCAACACGGCGCTGGCCGCAGCCGCCGGCAAGGCCGGCGTGGACGAGCGCCAGGCCGGGCTCATCGACATGATGTACCGCAGCACCGCGCTGGCCCGCCCCGTGGCCGAGGGCTTTGCCACCCAGGGCGAGGTGGCGCGCAGCATGCAGGGCGAGATGGACGCCGCAAGCCGCAATGCGCTGAGCACCAAGGGCTTCGAGGGCACGGCCCGGCGCATGGCGCGGCTGATGCAGACGCGCTACCACCTAGGCTTTGTCGACGTGGGTGGGTGGGACACGCATGTGGGCCAGGGCAATGCCACGGGCGCTTTGGCCAACCGCTTCGAGGAACTGGGCCAGGGCCTGGCGGGCTTTGCACAGGAGATGGGGCCGGCGTGGAAGAACACCGTGGTCGTGGTCGTCAGCGAATTCGGCCGCACCTTCCGCGAAAACGGCAACCGCGGCACCGACCATGGCCACGGCACCGTGTTCTGGGTGCTGGGCGGCGGCGTGGCGGGCGGGCGCATCGCGGGCGAGCAACAGGCGCTGACGGCCACCACCCTGTTCCAGGACCGCGACCACCCGGTGCTCAACGACTACCGCGCCGTGCTCGGCGGCCTGTTCGGCCGCATGTACGGGCTGAATGCCACGGCCCTGGCAAGGGTGTTCCCTGGGGCCCGTGCGACGGACCTGCGCTTGGTCTAACGCTCAGGCGTTCAGAACGCCCGACATGAGTTCGGGCAGGCGCTCGATCTTCATCTTGAACCCACAGGCCTGCGCATGGCCGCCACCGCCCATGCTTTCGGCCAAGGCGATGCAGTCGAAATTGCGCTGCGAGCGCAACCCAGCCTTCACGCCCTTGGCGCCGGCGCTCCACATCAGCGCAAAGGTGCCGGTCTTGGCCGAGAGAATGTCGCCCACCAGGCTGTGGAACATGCCGGGCGCATTCACCATCAGGCCCTCGATGCCGTTGAACACCAGGGGCTGCGCGCCCTCGGCGATGTCGGCGCAGAGTTTGCGGTACTTCTCGTCCATGGCCGAGCCGCGGGCCATGAAGCGCTCCAGCTGCTCGGGCGTGAAGGAGGCGATCTCGCGCCAGCGCTCGAAGCTCTGTTCTTCCATGTCCAGCGCCGAGAGAAAGGCCGCGCTTTCTGGGAATTCCCACTTCCAGATGTCGCGGTCCTCCACGTACTGCAGCAGCGCCGGCATGGGGGTGTGCGGGTGGAAGAACTCCCAGGCCAGGTGCGCGCCCGACTTGTCCATGTCGAAGTGCACCACACCGCAGCGGCAGGCAAAGCCGGTGAGCTTTTCGGCTGCGCTCTTGTGGTGGTCCAGCATCACCAGGCGCGCCGCGCGCTCGTCGATGGCAGACAGGATCTCGGCCGAGAACGAAAAGTCCAGGATGTAGACCGAGCGGCCTGCCAGGGCCGGCAGGTCGTCCACCGACTGCACGTCGCCATGGTCCAGGCCCACATACTCGGCCTTGTCGCCATAGAACAGCCAGGCGGCCAGCGCAGCGCCAAAGCCGTCGGGGCAGCCGCGGCCGTGGTAGAGCACCAGGGGCGCGGGGTCGTTCACATCGGGGGCAAACAGCAGTTGCAGGGGCAGAATCGTTTTTTTCATCATTGCCTCCGATTGTCGCCGGGCCGCAAGGCGGGGGGAACCAATACATTGCACCCGGGCTCCACCAGGCATGGCACGCAGCACCCTCTCGCGCATCTTCCACCCCTTTTCTTTTGGCCGGCACATGTTCCAGACCCTCAAAGAACTGTTCGACAGCTTCACCGCCCCGTTTTCTCCCGAGGCCTCGCCTGCAGAGCGCGCGCATTCCGTGCAACTGGCCGCCGCCGTGCTGCTGGTGGAGGTGGTGCGCGCCGATGCCGCCATGGACGCCGCGGAACGCGATGCCATGGTCCGCGCCCTGCGCGAGCGCTTCACCCTCACCGACGATGAAATCGAGCGCCTGGTGGAGCTGGCCGTGGACACGGCCAAGACCGCCTACGACTACCAGCGCTTCACCGGCAACCTCAACGACCACTTCACGCAGCCGCAGAAGATCGAGCTCGTGGAGGCCATGTGGCAGGTGGCGTATGCCGACGCCCGCCTGGACGAGAACGAGATGCACGCCATCAGCAAGGTCGCCGGGCTGCTGCACGTGACGCATGGCGAATACATCGCCGCGAAGATGCGCGCCAAGGAAGCCGCAAGCCTCTGATCTACACCGGCAGCCAGCGCCACCAGAAAGGGGTTTTGACCTCGCGTGCGCCACGCTCGCACAGCAGCGCGACGAACTCCTTGCGCCCATGGCGCTGGGCCGCCTGCAGCGGCGTCATGTCGTCGAACTCCGAGCGCAGCTGCGGGTCCGCACCGTTGTCGAGCAGGTAGCGTGCCATGGCATCGTGCCCGTGGATGAGGGCTGCCACCAGCGGTGTGCACAGGATCTCGGGATGCTGGTAGTTGGGGTTCACCCCCGCGCTGATGTGGTGGCGCACCAACGCCAGGTCGCCCGCCACGGCGGCGGCATACATGTCTTTCCAATCGCCTGCGGACATAGTGAAAGACCCTCCTTCGGATCAGCGGGCCTTGCCGCCGTATTTGGCAGCGTACTCTGCCGCCAGCTTGCGCGCAGCCACCTGCCCCTTGGCGTCCAGAATGGAGAGCAGCTGCGTGCGGTTCTTGATCGCCTGCGGGTCGCCGGCATTGGCCGGCATGTCGATCCAGGCAAAGGCCTGCACATAGTCCTGGGGCACGCCATGGCCCTGGGCGAACAGCAGGCCGTACTCGTTCTGCGCGGCCAATGATCCGGCCTCGGCCGCCTTTCGGTACCACAGCGCAGCCTTCTCGTGGCTCTGGGGCACACCGGCGCCCTTGCGGTAGGACTGGCCCAGGTTGAACTGTGCCTGCACGTCGCCCTTTTCTGCCGCCAGCGTGGCGTAGTGCTCTGCACGCTGCAGGTCCTGCGGCACGCCATCGCCCTTGGAATACATCAACCCCAAATTGGCCATGGAGGGCGTGTAGCCTGCCTGCGCCGCCTCGGCGAACAGCGCCGCGGCTTTCTTCACGTCCTTGCCCACGCCCTGGCCCGTGTAGTAGAGGCTGGCCAGCATGTGCTTGCCGGCGGCATCGCCGGCGTTCGCCGCAGCGCTGAACTCCTTGAAGGCCATGGCGTAGTCGCCCTTGCCATAAGCAGCGATGCCATCGTTCACGGCTGCATGGACAGTGGCGGAAAAAGACATGGCAACTCCCAAGGTCAGGGCGGCAGCAAGGGCACGCGGGATCGTCATCATCGGCAGGGGCTCCTTCGGCTATTGGGGCGCATTCTGGCATGCCAGGGCGGCTATGCGGTGGCCCCCACCGCCGCCATGGCCCGCGCATGCTCGACCGCGGTCAGCACCTGGACCGGCACCACCGGCACGCCCGTGCCATCGAAGAACGGGGTCGCCCGGTAGCTGCCGGTCAGCCGCGACGCGGCAATGCGCGGCATGAAGCCCAGCAGCGCCCTGGCCTGCTTCCACCCGCCCAGCTTCGGTGGCGTTCCGCCCTTGGCACCTGCGGTCTCAAGGTGCATCTGCACGGGCGGGAAAGCAGGTGGCGCCAACGGCTCGCCACCCTGCGGACGCAGGCAGCTGTGCACCAGGCCCACATAGGGCATGCGCCAGTCGCGCCCGGTATTGCCCAGGGGCGTCTGGCAGCAGCGCTCATACCAGCGCAGCAGGCCCTTGTCCGTGAGCGACACACAGGCCAGGTGCTCCGTGCCGCCGGTGAAGGTGATGTTGCGCGCATGCGTGGCGACGACCTCCGTGCCCGCCAGCGCATCGAGCACCATGCCAGCCTGGCCCAGGTGGTGGGCATAGGCCTGGCAGTCCCGGCAATAGCACACTGCGTGCAGGGCCGAACGGGTCTCAACCACCTCGCCGGTGACCTGCCCGCACCGGCATTGCAGGCGCTGGGCATGCGGCGCATGGCTGTTGGTATGGTTCATGGCGTGTCTCTCCCTTATTCGCAGTTTCTCCAGGCTCCTGGCACAAGCTTAGCGCCCCTGCTGCCAGAATCTGTCAGTTGTCTGCGCCCTCGCCCCTTCCCTTCACCTCGTGCCATTTCCTCCGTCGCCCGCGCCCATGTCCCCACCGCTGCACATCCTCTGGCGCGACGAACACCTCGTCGCGGTCTACAAGCCCGCGGGCTGGCTGGTGCACCGCACGGGGCTCGACGCGGGCGAGACACGCTTCGTGATGCAGACCCTGCGCGACCAGCTGGGCCAGCATGTGTTCCCGGTGCACCGGCTCGACAAGGGCACCTGCGGCGTGCTGGTGATGGCGCTGCACAGCGACGCGGCGCGCGCGCTGTCGCAGTCCTTCGAGCACCAGGCCACGCACAAGCGCTACCTGGCCATGGTGCGCGGCTGGGCCCCCGAGGCCACCGAGGTGGACCATGCCCTGAAACCCGACGACGCCCCGGCCGATGCGGCCGTGCAGGACGCGCACACGCGCTTTCGCCTCGTGGCCCGGCTCACCCTGCCCGAGGTCAGCGACCCGCGCTTTCCCGGTACCCGCGCCTCGCTCGTGGAGGCGGTGCCGACCACAGGGCGGCGGCACCAGATACGGCGGCACCTGAAGCACCTGGCGCATCCGATCATCGGGGATGCGACGCATGGCAAGGGGCCGATCAATCGGTGGTGGGCCGAGCGGTTGGGGTTGCAGAGGCTGTGGCTGCATGCCTGGCAGTTGCGGGTGCCGCATCCGGTGACGGGCGAAACACTGGTGCTCGACAGCGGGCTGCGGCTGGAGGCAGGCGATGGCGTGCAGCAGGCCGCCCCCACCGCCGACTGGCAGCGCCTGCTGGCAGAGTGCCCCTGGTCCATGGTCCCGTAACGCGGGCGACATGCAGCGGGCGGCCGGCCCCGAATAATGGGTTTTCCCAAGAACAACGGAGACCGCACGCATGACCACCCCGACCACCGGCAACAACCGCGTCCTCGCCCACACGGGCGCACGCTACCCCATCATCCAGGCACCCATGGGCTGGATCGCCCGCACCCCGCTGGCCTCTGCGGTGTCGCGCGCGGGCGGGCTGGGCATCATCGAGACCTCGTCGGGCGAAACCGCCAACTGCCAGGCCGAGATCACCAAGATGCGCGCCCTCGGCCTGCCCTTCGGCGTGAACCTGCCCATCCGCTTCCTGAAGGACGACGCCATGCTGCGTTTCGTCTGCGCATCGGGCGTGAAGTTCGTCACCACCTCGGCAGGCAGCCCGGCCAAGTTCATCGCGCCGCTCAAGGACGCGGGTATCACCGTCTACCACGCCGTGCCCACGCTGGAGGCCGCGCTCAAATGCGTGGATGCGGGCATCGATGGCCTGGTGGTGGAAGGCGGCGAAGGCGGCGGCTTCAAAAACCCCGAGGAGGTGTCCACCCTGGTGCTGCTGCAGGCCATCCGCGCACGGGTCGATGTGCCGCTGATCGCCGCTGGCGGCATCTGCGACGGGCGCGGCATGGCCGCGGCCTTCGCGCTGGGCGCCGAGGCCGTGCAGATGGGCACACGCTTCGTGAGCTGCGCCGAAAGCCCGGTGCACGCCAACTACAAGAACGCCATCGTCGGCGCCAGCACCACCGGCACCTGGATGCTCAACCCCCGCGCCAGCCCCTGCAGCCGCGCGCTCAAGTCCGAGCGCACCGCCGCGATCCACGAAGCCGGGCTGATGCCGGCCGACAGCTTCGAAGGCATACAGCGCGTGTACTTCGACGGCGACATGGAGGCCGCGCCTGCGCTGGCGGGGCAGACGGCGGGGCTGATCGATTCCGTCAAAACGGCGCAGCAGATCATTGACGATACGGTGGCGGAGTTCTTCTCCATCACCGCGCGCATGGGGGCGATGGCCACGGCGCGTTCCTTCGGTTGATGGGTGGTGGTGGGTGGTGGGACCACAATGGCCCGGTGAACCGCACTTCCAAAGGACCATTGCCATGCCCACCCTTTGCAGACACGCCACCACACGCCCGTACCGCCTGCCCCCAGGGGCTGGCCTGTTGCTGCTGGCCGCAGCGCTGATCACAGGCTGCGCCACACCTGTCGCCAACACCGGCCCCGGGCCGGCCAGCGCCGAGCGGGCGCACCTGCCGCTGCTGCGCGGCTGGTTCGACGGCAAGGAGGTGCTGTACGTGACCACCGACGCCTCCGACGCCGAGGTGGCGCGCGAGCACCTGGCCAACCATGTGCCCCAACTCGCCCATGCGCTGGCCGATGTACCCGCCGCCACAGGTGGCAGCCGGCGCCCTGGCGCTACGTCTCGCGTGTACGGCAGCACCAACTTCCGCCAGCCCAGCGTGTTTGCGTCGGCCCCCGAGCCCGTGGGCCATGCCAACCGCAGCGCGGCTTATAGCCCGCTGTGGCAACTGGTCAATGTCACCTGGCGCGAGCCTTTGCAGGCGCGCGTGCTGCGTTCGGAGGAGGAGGTGCTGGATGCTGCCGACAAGGGTTTTGTGGTGCTGGAGGTGACGCGGGTGGTGCTGAACTGTCCTATCGTTCATCGTGGGGGGTTGGGGGTGTTGCCGGGGGTGACGGTGGATGGGCGCAAGCCGTGAGCGGATTGCACTGCTGGGCATGAGCCCAACGGTGCATTGCTGTCTTTTGGCGGCGTGCTTTGGTTGAAGGCGGAGGCCGGGTCTCGGCCCGGCAGCCGAGGTACCTTTCTTTGCGTCGCCAAAGAAACGTACCCCAAAGAAAGGCGACCCCGCTGCCCGTGTCCCCACTCGCCTGGCGGCGAGTGGGGCAGCCTGCGATGCTCGGTCCTGGGGTGCACCGCGGAACTCGCTGCGT
>NZ_JBKDTZ010000210.1:0-4672 GCF_046339755.1 Acidovorax sp.
GAGCTGGGGCGCCTGCTGCACTAGCAGGTGGGTGCACTTCGGCAGGCTGCGTGATCCCGGTGCCAAAGAAAAAGCCGCCGGGCGACTGCCGGGCGGCTTTTTCTGGGGGAACCGGGCTGAATTACTTCAGCTTGATTTCCTTGTACTCCACATGCTTGCGTGCCTTGGGATCAAACTTCATGATCAGCATCTTTTCGGGCATGGTCTTCTTGTTCTTCGTCGTCGTGTAGAAGTGACCGGTACCCGCAGTGGATTCCAGCTTGATCTTGTCGCGTCCGCCTTTGCTTGCCATGGTGTTTCTCCTTAAGCCTGGCCACGTGCGCGCAGGTCTGCGAGCACCGAGTCAATACCGTTCTTGTCGATCAAACGCAGGGCAGCGCTCGAAACGCGCAGGCGAACCCAGCGGTTTTCGGTCTCGACCCAGAAACGGCGGTATTGCAGGTTCGGCAGGAACCGGCGCTTGGTTTTGTTGTTGGCGTGGGAAACGTTGTTCCCGACCATGGGCTTCTTGCCCGTTACGTCGCAGACGCGTGCCATGAGGACACTCCGATACTGTTCAACGGCCGTTCGCCCGGTGCCCCTGGGGGATCTCCCAAGGGCTCGGCTTGCGGCCTCACCTCGCCAGAAAGGGTGGCGGTAACCCCGGGCAGCCAGAAAAAGATGCCCGATTTGGATTTTTGCCTGCAAGAAAACGGGTAGCAGATACCCGCCTGAATTCAGGAAAGCCTCGGATTATAGCGACTTGCGCACAGGGGCGTCAAATCGCACCCGGGGCGGCGCTTTTCACTCATGCTGTTCGAGGAAGCGCTGGGCGTCCAGCGCGGCCATGCAGCCCGTGCCGGCGCTGGTGATGGCCTGGCGGTACACATGGTCCGCCACGTCGCCGGCCGCGAACACGCCGGGTACGCTGGTCTGCGTGGCAAATCCCTTCAGGCCGCCCTGGGTGATCAGGTAGCCGCCTTCCATCTCCAGCTGGCCCTTGAAGATGTCGGTGTTGGGGGAATGTCCGATGGCGATGAAGCAGCCATGCAGCGTGATGTCCTCGGTGCTGCCATCCTTGGTGCTCTTGATGCGGATGCCGGTCACGCCGGTGGCGTCGCCCAGCACCTCGTCCAGGGTGTTGAACAGCTTGAGCTCGATCTTGCCTGCGGCGACCTTCTCGTTGAGCTTGTCCACCAGGATGGGCTCGGCCTTGAACTTGTCGCGCCGGTGCACCATGGTGACCTTGCTGGCGATGTTGGACAGATACAACGCTTCCTCGACGGCCGTGTTGCCGCCGCCTACCACGGCCACGGGCTTGTCGCGGTAGAAGAAACCATCGCAGGTGGCGCAGCCCGACACGCCGCGGCCCATGAAGGCCTCTTCGGAGGGCAGTCCCAGGTACTTGGCCGAGGCGCCGGTCGCCAGGATCAGCGCGTCGCAGGTGTAGGTGCCGCTGTCACCGATGAGGGTGAAGGGGCGCTTGCTGAAGTCGACCTGGTTGATGTGGTCGAAGATGACCTGGGTCTTGAAGCGCTCGGCGTGCTCCAGGAAGCGCTGCATCAGCTCCGGTCCCTGCACGCCGTTCACGTCGGCGGGCCAGTTGTCGACTTCCGTCGTGGTCATCAGCTGGCCACCCTGGGACATGCCGGTGATCAGCACCGGATTGAGGTTGGCGCGCGCTGCATAGACCGCTGCGGTGTAGCCGGCCGGGCCGGAGCCGAGGATCAGAACTTTCGCGTGTTGGGTGGTAGACATGGTAAAAGCCTGTGTTTTGCGCCCGCTACACGGGGCGCTGTTGGGAAAGCTGGGGGGCGGGGCGCCAGTATCAACCGCGCTCGGTCTTCGCACGCCGCCCCAATTTCAATCACGGCGATTGTAAGAACCGATCAATAACCCGATGCGGCACCGGTGGAGCCGCGCCTTTCGAGAGGAGAAGTTTCCATGTCAACGATGTTGTCCAACCTGGACCTGCTGCGCCGGGTGCCACTGTTCTCGCTGCTCACCATGCCGCAGGCCGAGGTGATCAGTGGTGCCGTGGTCAAGAAGCGCTTCAAGCGCGGGGAGGCGCTGGTCGAGCAGGGGCAGCGGTCGAACACGCTGTTCATCCTGCTCACCGGGCGGGCGCGCGTGATGACGGCCGACAGCCGCGGGCGCGAGGTGATCCTGGCCACCCTGTCCCAGGGCGACTACCTGGGCGAGATGAGCATCATCGACAACGAACCCCACTCGGCCACGGTGCGCGCCGAGGTACAGACCGACGTGCTGATGCTCGGGCGCACCGAGTTCGCGCGCTGCCTGACCGAGAACGCCTCCATGTCGCTGGTGGTCATGCGCGGCCTGGTCAAGCGCCTGCGCCACGCCGACCGCAAGATCGAATCCCTGGCCCTGCTGGACGTGTACGGCCGCGTGGCCCATGCGCTGCTGGACTTTGCCACCACCGATGCGCAGGGCCTGCGCATCATCCGCGACAAGATCTCGCGCCAGGACCTGGCCAAGATGGTCGGCGCTTCGCGCGAGATGGTCAGCCGTGTCATGAAAGATCTGGAAGAGCGTGGTTTCATCGAGGTGCTGCCCACCGGCGCCACCGTGCTCAAGGACCGGCTGGACGCCCTGGGCTGAGCTTCCCCGGGCTGTGCTCCCAGGGGAGTGGGGCATGCGGTAAGCTTGCCCGGCGCTTATGACTTATTCACTCAATACCCTGAATGCATCCTCTGCCGCGAAGTCGCCGCCCCGTTCAGGCGCGGCCCGCTTCGGGCATGAAATCGGCCTGCTGATAGGCCTGCTGGCCCTGGTGTTCTGGCTGCTGGCGCTGGTCAGCTATTCGGCGCAGGACGCCGCCTGGTCGTCCTCGGGCCCCTCGGATGCGCGTGCCGTGGCCAACTGGGCCGGCCGCCTGGGCGCCTGGCTGGCCGATGGCAGCTACTTTGCCCTGGGTTTTTCCGTCTGGTGGTGCGTGGCGGCTGGCGTGCGCTCGTGGCTGGCATCGCTGGCGCGCTGGATGCGCGGCGGCGAGGTGCTGCCCGGTGCCGTGAGCCCGATGGCCCGGCGGGCCTTGTTCTGGGGCGGTCTGGCGCTGCTGATGTGTGCCAGCACGGCGCTCGAATGGTCGCGCCTGTACCGCTTTGAATCTTTCCTGCCTGGCCACGCTGGGGGCGTGCTCGGCTACCTCACGGGGCCGGCCAGCGTCAAATGGCTGGGCTTCACCGGCTCGGCCCTGCTGTGCTTCGTGCTGGCCGTGCTGGGCGCCGCGCTGGCGTTCCGATTCTCCTGGGGCCATGTGGCCGAGGTGCTGGGCGGGCGCATCGACGCGCTGGTGCAGTCGCGCCGCACGCAGCGCGAGGTGGCCAAGGATGTGGCCGTGGGCCGCAAGGCCGCGCGCGAGCGGGCCGTGGTGGTGCAGGAAGAGAAGACCGAGAGCGAGGAGCAGCACCCGCAGCCGGTGCAGATCATCGAGCCCATCCTGGTCGACGTGCCGCAGAGCACCCGCGTGGTCAAGGAGCGGCAAAAGCCCCTGTTCACCGACATGCCCGACAGCAAGCTGCCGCTGGTGGACCTGCTCGATGGCGCCCAGCAGCGCCAGGAAACCGTGGCGCCCGAGACGCTGGAGATGACCAGCCGCCTGATCGAGAAGAAGCTCAAGGACTTTGGCGTGGAGGTGCGCGTGGTCGCGGCCATGCCCGGCCCGGTGATCACGCGCTACGAGATCGAGCCCGCCACGGGCGTCAAGGGATCGCAGATCGTGGGCCTGGCCAAAGACCTGGCGCGTTCGCTGAGCCTGGTGTCCATCCGCGTGGTGGAGACCATCCCCGGCAAGAACTACATGGCGCTGGAGTTGCCCAACGCCAAGCGCCAGTCCATCCGCCTGTCCGAGATCCTGGGCTCGCAGGTCTACCACGAGGCCAAGAGCATGCTCACCATGGGCCTGGGCAAGGACATCGTGGGCAACCCGGTGGTGGCCGACCTGGCCAAGATGCCGCACGTGCTGGTGGCCGGTACCACCGGTTCGGGCAAGTCGGTGGGGATCAACGCCATGATCCTGTCGCTGCTGTACAAGGCCGAGGCGCGCGACGTGCGCCTGTTGATGATCGACCCCAAGATGCTGGAAATGTCGGTCTACGAAGGCATTCCGCACCTGCTGGCGCCCGTGGTCACCGACATGAAGCAGGCTGCCAACGGCCTGAACTGGTGCGTGGCCGAGATGGAGCGCCGCTACAAGCTCATGAGCAAGCTCGGCGTGCGCAACCTGGCCGGCTACAACACCAAGATCGACGAGGCCAAGGCGCGCGAGGAGTTCATCTACAACCCCTTCAGCCTCACGCCCGAGGAGCCCGAGCCGCTGCAGCGCCTGCCGCACATCGTGGTCGTCATCGACGAGCTGGCCGACCTGATGATGGTGGTCGGCAAGAAGATCGAGGAGCTGATCGCCCGGCTGGCGCAGAAGGCCCGCGCCTGCGGCATCCACCTGGTGCTGGCCACGCAGCGGCCGAGCGTGGACGTGATCACCGGGCTGATCAAGGCCAACATCCCCCCACGGCTGAGCTTCCAGGTCAGCAGCAAGATCGACAGCCGCACCATCCTTGACCAGATGGGGGCCGAAGCGCTGCTGGGCATGGGCGACATGCTCTACATGGCCAGCGGCACGGGCCTGCCGATCCGCGTGCATGGTGCCTTCGTCTCGGACGAGGAAGTG
>NZ_JBKDTZ010000211.1:0-27720 GCF_046339755.1 Acidovorax sp.
TGAATCGCCCCGGGTTTCGAGGAGGCCAGTTGGTTTAAGTCAGACGGTCGCGGTCTGACCAGCGCGTTGACGATGGTAATTGGCCTCGAACTCCGCAGGCGGGACGTGGCCCAGCGGCCCCATCAGCCGGTGGTGGTTGAACCAGGCGACCCATTCCAGCGTTGCCAGTTCCACCGCCTGCTTGGTCTTCCACGGCCCGCGCCGATGGATGACCTCGGCCTTGTACAGCCCGTTGATGGTCTCGGCCAGCGCGTTGTCGTAGCTGTCGCCCTTGGAGCCCACTGAGGGCTCGATGCCGGCCTCAGCCAACCGCTCGCTGTAGCGAATCGACAGGTATTGCGCCCCTCTGTCGGAGTGATGCACCAGGCCATCGGACGGCTTGCGGTCGTACAACGCCTGCTCCAGCGCGTCGAGCACGAACTCGGTGTGCATCGAACTGCTCTGGCGCCAGCCCACGATGCGTCGGCTGAACACGTCGATCACGAAGGCCACATAGACCCAGCCCTGCCAGGTCGAGACATAGGTGAAGTCCGAGACCCAGAGCTGGTTCGGCCGCTCCGCACGGAACTGCCTATTCACGCGGTCCAGCGGACACGGTGCCTTGGGATCAGGAATGGTGGTCCGCACCGCCTTGCCGCGGCGCACGCCCTGCAGCCCGAGCTGGCGCATCAGCCGCTCGACGGTGCAACGTGCCACCGCAACACCTTCGCGGTTGAGTTGACGCCAGACCTTCTCGGCGCCGTAGACCTGATGGTTGGCCCGCCAGACGCGCTGCACCTGCGGCAGCAACTGTGCGTCGCGCAGGGCCCGCAAAGAACGCAAGGCCGGACTGCGCTGGCGCGCGGCGTGGCGCCAGTACGCCGATGGGGCAATCTGCAAGACGCGGCAGATCGACTCGACCCCAAGCTGCTGGCGGTGCTGGTCGATGAACGCCTTCAGGACTTGATGCGGCGGTCGAGCTCCGCCTGGGCGAAAAACGCGCTGGCCAGCTTCAGAATCTCGTTGGCCTTGCGCAACTCGCGCACCTCGCGCTCCAGGTCCTTGATGCGCTGGGCCTCCGCAGTCGAGACGCCGTCTCGCTGGCCGGAATCGACTTCGTGCTGCTTGACCCAGGTGTGCAAGGTCTGCGGCACGCAGCCAATCTTGTCGGCGATGGATTCGATGGCCGCCCACTGCGACGGATGCTCTGCCCGGTGCTCCAGCACCATGCGCACGGCACGCTCACGAACCTCGGGCGAAAACTTCGGGGACTTCTTCATGGCTCCATTCTCCAGAGTTGGAGCCTCCTCTAAACCCGGGCCGATTCACCACACCCGGATCGGCATTCGAGAGGCACGTTCGAGAGAACGCCTCGCAAACCGTGTACGAGGGGATGATTCCCGCGACTGGAAGAGATCGACTCCTAGTGCTCAACAGCGTCAGGCCCCAAGGACTGGGATTGAACAGCGACATCGTGTTCTCGGTTAGCCGTGAGCGCTCCGATGCGTACGCGCCGTGGCGTGAACAAGCCCGCCTTTATGTGGTTCTTTACCTGGGCGTGCTAATCGCGGCGACTTCTCTTCGGTTCTTGGAGAGGCGTCGCCGACGTGCGCTCGCTGAACAGGAAGCAGCGGCGCAAGCGGCAATACGCCTGGGAGCAGCAAGATTGGAACAGGCCTTGGACGGAGCGCAGCTGGGCTTGTGGGAACTTCTAGTCGACACGCGTCAACTGCGCGTGGATGCCCGTGGAGCTCGCATGCTAGGGCGCGGGGATGCGGAGGTGACGCGTTCTAGCCAGGAATGGACCGAGATACTTCATCCAGCCGATCGACAGGGAAACACCATCGCGTTCGCGGAGCATCTTCGCGCGGCCACGCCCGTGTACGAGAATGAATTTCGGGTGCGAACCCCTGGCGGGGATCTTATCTGGCTATTCAGCCGAGGCAAGGTGACGGAACGCGCGGAAGGAGGCGAGCCAGTGCGCGTGATCGGCACCTTCATGGACATCACTGCGCGTAAGGCGAATGAGGCAGCGCTGGCGGACGCGGTGCTCCTGCAAAAAAAATCCGGCGAGATCGCCCGCATAGGAGGGTGGACGCTGGAGGTGCCAAACGGGAATGCCCATTGGACGGACGAGGTGTACCGCATCCACGATCTGGACCCCGGCCAGGCACCAGACCTGTCCAATGCCCTCGACTTTTACACCCAGGACTCCAAGCCCATCATCTCTGCCGCGGTCATGCGAGGAATGCGCGAGGGAACGCCTTGGGATCTGGAGTTGCAGATCGTCTCGGCGAAAGGAACGCTGAAATGGGTGCGCGCCCAGGGCGAGGCGATGTACCAAGACGGCGAGATTGTGCGCCTGACCGGTGCATTTCAGGACATCACCGCCAGCAAGCTGGTCACGCTTGAGCTTGAGCGGTTGAATGCCGCGCTCTCCGAGCTATCTTTCAAGGACGCACTGACCGGCCTCGGAAACCGTCGGATGTTCGACGATATGCTCACCGCTGAGTGGGGGCGTCACGCCAGGCAGCACACCTCACTCGCCCTGCTCATGATCGACATCGATCATTTCAAGCGCTTTAATGACAGTCACGGTCATCTGGAAGGTGATGAGTGCCTGCGGCGCGTCGCGAGGGTCTCGAGCACACGCTTTGGAGAACGCATGAGAAGGTCATGCGGTATGGAGGCGAGGAGTTCGCGATCCTCCTGCCGGACACATCGCTGGAGGGTGCGACGCAGGTGGCCCAAAGGCTTTTGGATGCGATGGTCACGGCGGCCATTCCCCATGGGGCGTCCCCGGTGAGCAAGCACATCACGCTGAGCATCGGCGCGGCGTGCATGGTACCTAAGACCACCGAGGCCGCGAGCTGGCTCACTCGTTTGGCCGATCAAGCGCTGTACGAGGCGAAGGGCCAGGGTCGAAATCGGTGGGCGACTTGTCGACCCGTGTGCTGTGCCGATGCCTTTAAGTGACACGCTGCTGTGCAGCGTGCCAACCATAGGTTCTTGCAAAATGCGCTGAGTCGGCAGATTTCGCACTGCTAGTCGCCACCTGACAGATCAAATGCTTGTCACTTCAGCCCGAGATGGGTAGCCGCAACGTGGGCCAATCAGTGCTTCAGATCGTGGCATTGGCCATCCATTGGTAAAGTGGAATCACGACCAGCAGGTTGAAGGGGAAAGTGACCCCAAGCGACAACCCAATATAGACGGCGGGCCGAGCCTCAGGGACCGCATGCCGTAGTACCGCGGGAACTGCGATGTAGGAAGCGCTGGCAGCGAGGACAGCGAGCAGAGTTGCATCCTGTACTTCAACACCGGCGAAACGAGCAAGAAAAAGCGCGAGAGCGGCGTGCGCGACAGGCCCGATCACTGCGTAGGCGAAGAGCGATCGGGGCAACGATCGCAGCCCGACCATTTGACGCGCGACTAGCAAACCCATGTCCAGCAAGAAGAAGGCGAGCAAGCCTTTGAACAAGTCGCCCGTAAATGGTTGCATCGCTTTCGCGCCTGTAGGTCCGGAGACCAGACCCACGAACAACGCACCTACGAGGAGGATCGTTCCACCGTCGGTGAGCGCCTCGCGCAGAACACTCGATAGCGGCGGCCTGCTGCCGCCCATGATTAATGCGGCCCCGCCAGAGCCACAACCAACAATACCTCTGCTGCGCATCAATTGCGCTCCCACCAAGGCCATCACGATGGCTGGCGACTCCATCAGTGCCATCGCCGCTGCCATGTACCCACCGCCCGGAGTTCCTTGAGACTCCAGGACGTGTGCTGCGGTAACGAATGTCACCGCACTGACGCTTCCGTATGTCGCAGCCACGCTGATGGCGTCAAGCGGAGGCAGGACACGCTTGAGAAACTGCCAGTCCAGCACCGGGATCACAATGGCCAGCAGAACTGCACACCCAAGCGCCGCCAGGACTGCTGGAGTTAAGCCTGTCTGGCTCAATGCAAAACCTCCCTTCAAGCCGAGCGCCATTAAGAGATACAGCGAAAGAAATCGCGACAGCGCGGGAGGTACTTCCAAATTTGAGCGAAGCAGGCCGGCAGACACACCGAGAACGAAAAAGAGGATGGCCGGATCGAGAAGAATGTTCATGACCGCGAATACTATTCAGAAACCCAAATCGAGGAAAATCAATACTTTCGATGGATTCCATAGATAAGCTCCTATGCATGCCACTTTCCGACAGTTGCGGCTCCTCATTGCGCTCGCCGAAACACGATCTATCACCGCTGCAGCTCGCGCTTGCCATGTGACTCAGCCCACCGTGTCCATGCAGATCAAGGAACTGGCTGACGCTGTGGGATTGCCGTTGCATGAACAGATCGGGCGCAACCTGTACCTGACACCAGCTGGCGAGGCCGTGGCGGAAAGCGCGCGTGCCATGGTGGCAGAGTGGGAAGGCCTTGAACAACGCATCGCCGGTTTAAAGGGCCTGCGCCAGGGACGCCTGCGGATAGCCTTGGCCTCGACGGCAAAATACTTTATCCCTCGCATGCTGGGCCGCTTCTGCGCTAGTTATCCGGACGTGGACATCGAGCTACAGGTTCTGAATCGGGATGGAGTGGTGCATCGCATGAGGTCCAACCAGGACGATCTCTACATTCTGTCCCTACCTCCCGAAGACATCCCTCATGATCGGCTCGCCCTGCTGGACAACCCACTCGTCCCAATCGCAGCGTTTAACCATTCTTTAGCGACATCGACCCGCATTCGCTCTTCCCGGCTGCAGTCGGAGCCGTTCATCTTGCGCGAACGTGGGTCAGGCACCCGAATGGCGGGAGACGCCCACTTCAAGCGACTTGACCTTAGTCCTCGAGTGCGTTTGGAACTGGGCAGCAATGAGGCCATCAAGCAATCAGTTGCCGCAGGCATGGGACTGGGATTGGTGTCCCGGCATGCATTGGCTGGCTCGCCGGAGACAGAAGGGTTAGCAGTGCTAAAAGTTAATGGATTTCCGGTGCCCTCATCCTGGTCCGTTCTGTGGCTCAAAGGCAAGCGTCTATCTCCCCTGGCAGGCGCGTTCCTCGGGCACCTTCAGGAGGTCGCGATCCATTGGGAAGTGCACTCTTAGCCGCTGGAAGTCTTGGAGCTCGTTGCACGGCTCCAAGCTTCCCTGCCCTCAAGACCGTTCGGAATTCGTCTCCAACCCATCGTGCCGCGTCTTCCAGAGCGAAACTAGCACACCGCCAGCGATGAGTGAGAAAGTGACCCCCAGCGAGATAACGGGCGGAATCTTCCCGATGATGCCGACCAGAAAAATTTTGCTGCCGATGAACACCAGCACAAGTGCCAGCGCATACTTCAGGTACTTGAAGCGGTGCACCATCGCCGCCAGTGCGAAGTAAAGAGCTCTCAGGCCCAGAATCGCAAAGATGTTGCTGGTGTAGACGATGAATGGATCGTTTGTGATCGCGAAGATGGCTGGCACGGAGTCCACGGCGAAGACCAGGTCAACGAACTCGACTAGGACGAGTGCCAAGAACAACGGGGTCGCGAAGCGTTCAATCCGGCCGGTTTTGGGATCTGTCTCACGCACCCAAAACGCGTTTCCACGCAGGCCTTCGGTAAGGCGCATATGGCGCTTGAGAAACTTGAAAAGCGGATTTTGCGCGATATCGGGCACGTGATCGGCGATCACCCACATCTTGACGCCGGTGAAGACCAGGAAGGCGCCAAAAAGATAAAGCACCCAGCTAAATTGGCTGACAAGGGTGGCGCCCAGAGCGATCATGATCGCGCGCAAAACGATGACACCCAGGATGCCCCAAAAAAGCACACGGTGTTGGTACTGTCTCGGAATCGCGAAGAACGAGAAAATCAGCGCGATCACGAAAACATTGTCCATGGACAATGATTTCTCGATCAGAAAGCCTGTGTAGTAGTCCATGCCGCTTTGACCGCCAAGGTACCACCATACCCATGCGCCAAATAGCAGCGCCACACTAATGTAGCCAGCGGAGAGCAGAAGGCTTTCCTTGACTTCAATCTCGTGGTCCTCCTTGTGCAGAACTCCCAGGTCGAACGCCAACAAGGCGACGACGATCGTGACAAACACGAGCCAAATCCAAACTGACTTCCCTAGGAAATCCGCAAGTAGGAACGCAGTCAAGGCTTCCATGGCGCAATCTTTCAAAGTAGTTGATGAGTATCGATGCGGCGACGAAGCTCGGCCTTTGCCAAGTCGACCTAGACTTCAGTCACCGTTCTCGCGAAATCAAGGGCAGTATGGCCGCGGGTGTGCCGGATAGACACCAGCTTCGCTCGAATCTAAGATTCGCTTTTTTCGAACATTGATCGCGCATGCTTAACTACCGCCACCTCTACTATTTCTGGATGGTCGCCAAGGAAGGAGGCATCGCGCGAGCCGCCGAGCGCCTGGACATGGCGGTGCAGACCATAAGCGCCCAGGTGCGAGACTTGGAAAAGTCGCTCGGTCACCAGCTCTTGAAGCCTTCTGGCAGAGGACTCGCCTTGACGGACGCGGGACACGCGGCATTCGCGCGTGCGGAGGAGATTTTTCGTATAGGCCAATCGATCGAAGAGGAAGTGGCCGCGGCAGCCAGCGCAAAGGCTGCTCGGCTATCGGTGGGACTCTCCGACGGGATATCAAAGCTCGCCGCGCATGCGCTACTCGAGCCAGTCTTAGACACTCCAAACCTTCGATTGCTCTGCCACGAGGGTGAGTTCGATGAGCTTCTATCTGAACTGGCCTTGCACCAGTTGGATGTGGTGCTCGCAGGAGAGCCGGCACCCAGGAACCCCCACCAGCGCCTGGCGAGCGAACGCATAGCAGTATCTCCGATCGAGTGGTACGGCCCCGTGAACTTGGCCAAGAAAACGGCTCGTGACCGCTTTCCCCAATCTCTTGAGGATGTTCCAGTGCTATTGCCTACCTCGCATTCACCGCTTCGCTCACTGCTTGACGGTTGGTTCGAAGAATGCAAGGTCACCCCTAACATCGCTGGCGAGTTCGAAGACAGCGCTCTGCTGGCGGTGTTTGCGGCACGCGGACTGGGCGTGTTTCCGGTGAGCAAACTCGGCGCAAGGGATGTAGCATTAATGCGTGGTCTACGAGTTGTTGGCGACTGCCCGGTGCGTGAGGAAGTGCATGCCATTTGGTCGCGCAGAGGGCAGCACCACCCCCTTGTGCGGGCAATGATTGCTGCTGCCAAGGGTTAAGCGGCCAAACTGCGCAACCCAGTCGCGCTCAAACCAACTGGTACTGCCAGCTCTCGGTGTGCGCTGCGTTGATCGTCCAAGCAGACAGTGCGACCCCCATCGCCCAAGCCTCGGCCGGGGCGATATGTTGATCTGCCAGGACCGCCAGGTCGGCGAAGTACAGCACGCTGTGTTGCAACGCGGGATCGGTGATTTCCGCCAACACGGCTTTCAAAGTCGCTTCGTCCACGCTGGAAGCGAAAATTTTCTGCTCGCGCGTGTCCGCCAGTAGGTCTTCACACAGGGTATGGAGTACCTTGACAAAGTCGCCCGCTTGCAAGCCCAAATGGCTCTCAATTCTCATGCCATGGACTGAATCGATTTCGGAACGGCTGACGTTTCCATCAGCAATCAACAGCAGGGCCACAATGCGAGCGGCTGCTTCGGGACTATTGGTTGGGTAGCTGCGCATGATGTTCGAGTAAATATTTAAACGAGTCAAACCGGAGGAATCTGGGATCAGAAGCGCGAGTCGCGGTACCGCCGCGCCCGCAACCTTGTTGAGTGTCTGTGCCCCACGCGAATGGGTACAAGCGAGGGGCGCGCGCTGGCCTTCATACGCTGGGACCATCGCCACAGTCCTTGTAACGCTGCGGAGCGTAAAGCCGAGAACATCGACTGAATCTTGTACATGAGCTTCATGAGACGCCTTTGAGAGTTTTGGTGAGCGAAATATGCGCTTTACCGGTGCGCCAAAACAGAAGGTCCTATGTGACCAGTGCTTCGGTTTTTTGGAAGCCTGCCACCTTTCTTTCGAGGCGCCCCGCTCAGCTTTTCCGAGATGAAGACTCAGAAGAATGCTGCTTGGTGTGCAAGTTCTCAGCCTTTACCTTTGACGCTCTAACCAAGGAGCAGTCATGCAAATCGTTATCAACAACCGAAACGCGATCAGCTTGTCCAAAGAAGTGGCCCACGACCGCCTGCGCTTTTCCTTGCGTCGGCTGAGCGCCTGGATTCGCAGGGCCAATGTAGACTTCGTGGACGTCAACGGCCCAAGGGGAGGGCAAGACAAACAGTGCCGTCTCGAGCTGACGACAAGCAAGTTTGGCTTGGTCGTTGTTTCAGCCCGAGCGGGCGATTGGCGCATGGCGTTGAACAAGGCGGTTGCGCGTGCCGTGCGCAAACTCATGAGTAGCGTCAAACGCCCTCTCGCGAAGAGGCAACCATCTCCCCGCGAGACCTTCCTACCCCAGTGAGTTTGCCGGGCATGCGCGCCAAGGATTTACGCCAAAACTGGTCATGCTGAATTTCCACTAAGCGCCCAACCTGCCGCTTCCTGGATTTTGAGCATGAGCCAGAGACCGGTGCCTTTAGGCACCGGTGTCGTGCTGCGACTGGCGCGTTTGTTTTTGAGCGTTTTTAGGTAAGCAGCTCTATGGGTTGACGTTCGCTAGCGCATCTACAGGTCCACACACAAAAAAAGGTAAGCCTTTGAAACCGGATGGTTTTAAAATAACTAATTAGTAGTAATCGTGACTGAACGGTCATAGAATCCGCTCGCGCCCATGTCGGCGTGTTGATTTGACCAACCTTAAGGACACGATCATGAAGAAAACACTGGTTGCTTTGGCCCTCACAGCAGGCGCCGCTTTCAACGTCATGGCGCAAGACATCGTCGATACGGCCGTGAAAGCTGGGAACTTCAAGACGCTGGTCGCTGCCGTGCAGGCAGCCGGATTGGTGGACACGCTCAAGGGCCCCGGCCCGTTCACCGTGTTTGCGCCCACCGACGAAGCCTTTGCCAAGATCCCCAAGGCCACGCTCGACGGCCTGCTCAAGGACAAGGCGGCGCTCACCCAGGTGCTCACCTACCACGTGGTGCCTGGCAAGGTGATGGCCAAGGACGTGAAGGCCGGCAAGGTCAAGACCGTGCAGGGGCAAGAGCTCACCATATCGACCAACTCGGGGGTGATGGTTGACCAGTCCAAGGTGATTGCCACGGACGTCGATACCAGTAACGGCGTCATCCATGCCATCGACACGGTGCTGATGCCGAAGTAGGTCGGCAGCGTGTGTGCGCCTGAACGGTACTGAGAACTCCGGCTGGCGCGGTTTCCAGGGGGCCTGTCGGGCAGGCCTCCTCTCGTTTCATTCACCGTTTGACAGCGGGGAGACATTCCCATGAACACTTTATTCAACCGCCGCACCGTGCTGATGGCCGCCGCCCTGGGCACCAGCACCAGTCTGCTCCAGGCCTGCGGGGGCAGCGACGACGAGCCGCAGCGCAACATCGTCGAGCTGGCGCAAAACACCCCTGAACTGAGCATCCTGGTCGAGGCCGTGGTGGCCGCGGGGCTGGTGCCTGCGCTGAGCACCGGCAACCTCACCGTCTTTGCTCCCACCAACGCGTCCTTCGCGGCGCTGCTGGCCGAGCTGGGGCTGAGCAAGGAGGCGCTGCTGTCCAACAAGCCGCTGCTCAGCGCTGTGCTCACTTACCACGTGCTGGGCAGCCGCGTGCTGCGTGCCGATGTGCCATTGGGCAAGGCCATTACCCCGGTGTCGGGCGGCTTTTTCAAGATCGAGTCTGCCAACGGCCTCAAGATCACCGATGGCCGCAACCGCGTCACCAGCATCACCAGCACCGATATCCAGGCCAGCAACGGCGTGGTGCACCTCGTAGACCGCGTGCTGCTGCCGGCGGACAAGGACATCGTGGCCACTGCCACGGCCGTGCCTGACTTCAGCATCCTGGTCGAGGCGGTCGCCGCGGCCGGCCTGGTGGCCATGAAAGGCCCTGGCCCATTCACTGTGTTCGCGCCCACCAATGCCGCCTGTGCGGCACTGCTGGCCGAGCTCGGCCTGGGCAAGGAGGCGCTGCTGGCGAACACTGCCTTGCTGACCCGCGTGCTCACCTACCACGTCGTGCCGGGGCGGGTGCTGAAGGCCGAGGTGCCTGTGAATACCGCCATCGCCACCGTGCAGGGCCAGGCGTTCACGGTGAACTCCAGCCTCGTGATCACCGACCAGAGCCTGCGCACCAGCCGCATCGTTGCCACCGATGTCTTTGCCAGCAATGGTGTGGTGCACACAGTGGACCGGGTGCTTTTGCCAAAGTAGCGCGGCCGTAGCATCTGCGCAGTTCCCCAGAAGCCACGCCCGTCGGGTTTCTGGGGACTGCAACGGTTTTTTTGAGTTCATCCCCCATATCCATGCAATCTCCCTGGCTTCGCCGCGCCGCAATGGCCTTTTTCGCCTCACTGGTGCTGGCCCTGGCGGCCTGTTCATCTACGGCCCCGCCACCCGGCATCACCCCCGTCAAGCCATTTGACCTGGCGCACTACGAGGGCCGCTGGTACGAGGTGGCCAGGCTCGACCATTCCTTCGAGCGCGGCATGACGGACGTGAGCGCAACCTACCAGCGCCAGGCGGACGGCAGCGTGCGCGTGACCAACCGGGGCTTTGACACCACCAAGGGCAGCCAGGGCGGCGAATGGCGCCAGGCCGTGGGCAAGGCCTTGTTCACGGGCGATGCGCAGACCGCCTCGCTCAAGGTGTCGTTCTTCGGGCCTTTCTACGGCGGCTACCACGTCGCCGCGCTTGATACCGACTACCGCTGGGCCTTGGTGGTGGGGCCCGACCGCAGCTACTGCTGGATTTTGTCGCGCAGCAAGCAGCTGGAGCCAGGCGTGCGCGCACAGCTTGTTGCCCGCGCCAGCGCGCTGGGCATCGACACGCAGGCGCTGATCTGGGTGAGCCAGCAACGCACCGACCCGCAGACGTGAGCCGCGCAGCACGCACCGGCCTCAGCATCGCTGTAGCGCACCCTTTACGGCTGCGAACCTGATCCACCGACGCGACGATCGATACCACCATGCGTATGCGCAAGAAGCACGACCTGCCGCAGAAAACCTGCATGCACTGCGGCCAGCCCTTCACTTGGCGCAAAAAGTGGGAGAAGGTGTGGGACGCGGTGAAATACTGCTCCGACCGATGCCGCAACGAGCGCAAGCGATGCGGGAGTGCTCCATGACTCCTAATTACAGCGTGCTCTTCTGGTTCCGCAGAGACTTGCGCCTCCACGACCAGCTCGCCATGGCGGCTGCACTGAACAGCGGTGCAACACATCTGGTAGGGGTGATCTCGTTTCCCGTGCAAATTATTCCGTTAGCAGATCCGGGTTTACCCTTGGTTTGCTAGCTGCCTCAGTGTCGCCAACTCGGAAGGCATATGGAGGACGCGGATGTTGGCGAGCGCCTGTATTGCATCGCGCTTGGACCAAATGTCCGTCTTGTCGCTCGTGAGGAAAACTGAGCAACCGGCCTTGACCCCGGAATCAAGGTGCTGCGCATCGACCTTGGCGCCCAGCAACTTGCGTAGCGGTTCAAACAGCGCCGAGGGCTTGTAGTCGTTCCAAGTTCCAGGGGCCTCTTTCCAACTCAGATTGCTTTGCTTCCAGGAAGCGCCCGAGCCAGGCACGAAGGCCTTGACCCGGCGATTTCGCTGCTCGAAGGGGAAGTAGTGCGTTTTCAGAAGGCCAGCAGCCTCCAAGGCTGCGACTTCCTTGAGCATTCCACCGGTATCCACATACACAAGAAGCATCTTCTCTCCTGTTTGATGGCCCAGTGGCGCCCGATTGATCCAGCTCGTTGCCATGGGTGCTAGCGATGTCGGTCGACGGGCCTGCCTGACTTCAGGTGGGAAGACTCGCATGCCGCTCGCCTTCAACTGGACCAGATGCGGATGGGCTCTCTCTTGCCGCGTCTCAAATTGGCCGAGCGATCCACCAGGCTCATCTGCGATGAATTTGTTCCCTTCGTACTGGGCTTCGGTGGCTGACTTCAAGGCCCAACGCCAGCGGGAAAGGGAGCCGCCTTTTTCCTGCCAGGGGTCCTCGAAGTCGTCGCCGTTTACAAGCACCATGCAGTCGATCCCGTGTGGCTGAGAAAGTGTCGCCCGGATCGCGTCGATCAACCCGGGCGGGCCGAACACGAGCAGATCTGTGTCGGAGCCTGCCTGGGCTCGGCCACTGGCCTGCGAACCGATCAGCCACACAGATGAAGGCTGTACCGGCAGATCCGTCAGGCAGTCGACGAAGGTGCGCACGTGAGGGGCAAGAATGGGCTGCATGCATGCCTCGGGTTGGGTGTTGTCCAAGCGATGTCAGAGCCCGCTTTCGAAGCGCTCCTGCAGTCCGGCGGTCGGGGCATCCAGGTACCTCAGCGCCGACTCCATGTCGCGCCATCCAACGTACTCCATCATCTCCTTGATATCCCACCCGCTGGCGCGTGCCCATCCCGCAAATCCGCGCCGCAGCGAATGGCTCGAATAGCCTTCAGCAGACTCGACGCCGGCGTCATGGAACATCTTGCGCAGCAAGGGAATCAGGCTGGTGGGGTGCATGGGTCGATCGGACATGTGGCCCCACTGGTCGATGCCGCAGTACACCGGGCCGGCCAGACGGCCGCTGACCGCGATCCATTCCAGATAGGCGTCCACTGGGCACAGCCTGGATAGTGCCGGGCAATGGAAAGTGCGGCCCTCCATCGCGCGATCCGCCTTGCTGCGATCCAGCCTGCAGGTCAGACCCTTGCCGGCAATGGCTGTCACGTTCTCCACGCGCATATTGACGATCTCGTCGGATCGAAATGCGCGCCAAAACCCAAACAGCACGATGGACCTGTTGCGCGTCAGCTGCAGCAACGCCGCTTCATCGCCTCGTTCGCGTGCGGCGCGCTGAGCGGCCTGCAGCCATTCGGAAATCTTCTGTAGCTGGTCGAGTTCAAGGGGGCGCGCCTGTTTCTGTTTGGACGGGTGCTTTGCCACGATGCCCCTGAGCACCTTTCGCACCAGCGGTGTCTTGGTCGGGTCCGCAAAGCCCTGTTCTGCATGCCAGCGCGCGAGCGCCGCCAGCCTTTGCCTCAAGGTGCTGACCTTGTGCGTGCTCGCGTAGGCCACGAGGTAGCGAGCGACGGTATCGCTGGTGGCCGGCAGCAGGCCTTTCCAGTCCTGCTCGAAGTGCTTGATCGCAGCTGCGTAGCTCCGAACCGTGGTTTCACGGTCGGCAGCCTGCAGATAGTCATCCAGTTCCCCCACCACGCCTCCTTTTGGACTCGGCCCCGCAACCGCATTTCACGAGGAACAGCGCCGACTGCAGCCACTATAGGCGTTCAAGCCGCCCGCGCCACAACCCGCGGGCTGTCTTGTGGGCCTGTCCTGCCGGCGTACTGCACTCCTCTTCAGCAGCAGGTCACGCCAGCTACCAAAACGCGCGTTTGTCGATGCGCGAAAGAAGCGATGCGAGCACAACCAACGATTGGCCGTCAATGTTCATCGGGGTGCTGCCAGCTCCCATCGAACCCGCGCCTTTGGAGTGCTCCGTGGCCCGCGCCATCACTTGATCGACCAGGCTGATCCTGGGGACCAGAACGTACCGTACGTCGCAGTTCAATCCATCGGCAATCTTGGCCAGTGTGTTGAGGGAAATCGAGCCTTCCGCTTCCGACTGCTCCAGTCTCCGGACCCCCTGCGGAGAGATGCCGATGCGACGGCCTAGAGTCGCCGAGTTCATCCCGAGCGCCAGGCGCACCGTCTTCACCCAGCCGCTCCTGGGCGTGCCTGCACCTTGCTGCTTCGCCAGTTCGCGAAGCTGGCTGTCGAGTTCAACCAAGCGGGAAAGATCCAATCGACTCGTCAAGGGCGGGTGGCAAAAAAGGTTCAAGACAACGCTTCGGTTGCGCATATGTCAATGCAAGGCAACCGGGAACTTTCCATTTGCACATGGCCGGTTTCAAACGGCATTTGCGCGGAGAAAGTTCAGCTATCTTCGCACGCTCAGTCCCAAATGGGACCAACTAGTCCCACAATTATTTGAAGAGCATGTTGCAGTTAGACAGAGAACAGATTGGCCATTTCAGTGAGATGGACCTTGCAGGCATTCTTGACGCCGGGGGCTGGAGCGCAATCCTTCCGAAGAGCCTCAGCGACAGCCAGTTGGTCTGCGTTTCCGATCAGCTTCGGGCCATGTTGTGGGGCGAAGGCACGCAAGGACCTGATGGCACACCCAATGCTGCGATCGCCATGGCATTGCTGCTGATGGCAAAGAGCCATCCCTCTCCCCCAGCAAATGGCGAGCTATTTGAAGGCAGCATGCAGCAGCTGCGCGAAGTGATGATGGTCTTGAGCGTGGCTGCAGACCGAGAGATCGTGAACAGGCTGCTCAATCGTCCGAACGACGAAGAGTCGCTGACTATGTTGACAGGCATCGAAGCCATCATGGACGAAGCAAGCCACCCACAGCGGGCAAAGAAGTCTAGGACGCGTCCTCGGGCAGCAGTGTAGAGAGGTCGGCTCTCACCGACTTCAGCACTTTTTCAACCGATGCTGCATCGAATCGGCGTGCATATGCAACCGCCAGGAGAGTCATTGGATGGACCTGCAGGCCTTCAGCGAGGTGTTCCACCATGCCAATGCTGGGAAGTTGTTCGCCCTGCTCAAGACGTCCAACGTGCCGTCGGCTGATCGACGACATCAGATCCTCCTGCGTGAAGCCGCGAGCGGTGCGCAGCTCCTTGAGCGCGCGACCGACGGCAGCTTTTGGCGGATCTGACTTTCGAGTTGGCATTCACTCGATTTCCGCCGATGGCGACTAAAAAGACCACGTCTAACTAGTCGCATTTCAATGGAAATCTGATGATTTCCACTTCCGGACGGCTGCCGCGGAGTCCTCATGCCAGTGTCTTCTCAGCCTTGGACTGATCCTCGATCTGGACATGCAGGCCTGGATCGCACTGCAGCGATTCATCGCAAACGAGGCCCTCATCCTGTTCGCTCTTTTGATCAAAAACAAGGTCCTGCATCGTGCAGATTCAATTTCTCAATGAGCGTCCCGCCCCCGATCTTCAAGTCCAGCCCGAGGTCCAACTGGATCATTGGCGAATCCTTCGACGTGGAACCGGGACGCTGCACATCGTCGCGATGCTGGGGCCCATGACACTCAGAGTTACTTCGGCATTGGCTGCCATCGATCTTGCGAGCGCAATGGTCAAGACGGGATCGGGTCGCAACTATCACCTGGCAGCATCTCCCGAAGAAGACGAGGACCTGCGGATGTTGATGGAACTGCGTGGCCAGCTTGCCATCGGGACGATTTCGGCTGACGTGAGCGATGTCGTCTGGGACGCGGTATCTGTCGGCTCGTGGCCAGCCCATGGCGGCGAGCTGCTGCCGCCCTGGCAATAGTTCCGTTTCCTTGCCACGCACTATGGATTTCAACGACGCACGAACCTATTTCAGCGCACCCTGGCCACGGAGCGATCCCGGCCCTATGTGCACGCTGCGATGCCCGGTGAGCGTAAACCACTCGTTTCGCCGGCTCTACCACGGTCACCTGCACCGAGACGTGCTGGCTCCCTCCGAAATCACCCATGTTGTCAATGTGGGCTGGGATGTCATCCAAGGATTGCTATGCCTTTAAACCCCCAATCCGTCAGTAAGCGATTCGAGCCCGAGCGCAGAGTGCACATCGACAGTCGCAATCGCATTCCCTTGCCGCCTGGGATGGGGTGGACGGTGGGCGCTCGCGTGTACTTCTCGCTGGCCAGGAGTAGCGCTGACGGGGACGAGCCACCACAGTTCGTGATCACGACCGAACCAGGGAGGCTGCTGAAAGGGAGACTGGTTTCCGCACGCATTCAGCGCGCAGGCTTCGCGCCGATGGTCAGGGCGCGCAAGAAGCCTCGCCGCTGTTGGCCATGAGTCCGCGCAACGCCTTCAACGGAGCATCCATGAAACTGCTCGTGTACTCGGACCTGCATCTGGACCTGGCTCCCTTCAGGCCGCGGCTGGACCCGCACTTCCTCCAGACCGTCGACGTGGTGGTGCTGGCCGGCGACACCACCGAGGGCACGGGCGGGCTGCGCTGGGCACGCGAGACCTTCCCGGGAAAGCCCGTCATCTACGTGGACGGCAACCACGAGTTCTACAGCCAGCATTGGGACAAGCACATTGACGTGATGCGCAAGCTCGCCAGTGACTACCAGGTCCACTACCTGGAGAACGATGCCGTCGTGATCGGGGAGGTTCGGTTCCTGGGGTGCACGCTCTGGACGGACTATGCGCTGCACGGCGCCGACGAGAAGCTGATGGCGATGAACACCGCGCGCCATCGCATGAGCGACTACCCGCGGATCAAGATCACCCGGCCGGCGGAGATGTACTGGCACGAACGCAAGCACCGCCTGGTGCCGGCAATGGCCGGGCGCCGGCATGACGCGAGCCGGCAGTGGCTGCAGGAGCAACTGGGCCTGGGTGATCCAGAGAACACGGTGGTGGTCACCCACCATGCACCGCATCCGCGATCAATCCCGCAGGGGTTTGAAGCCCACCCGCTGTCACCTTGCTACGCCAGCGACCTGGAAGCGCTGATGGGAAAGGCCGGCACCTGGATCCATGGGCACGTCCATGAGAGCCAGGACTATCAGGTGCGGGGGACTCGGATCGTCACCAACCCCAGAGGCTACAGGCGCCGAGGGGGTGGCATGCAGAATTCGGAGTTCCGGGTGGATTTCTGTGTGGATGTGGGCTGAGCAGAGACTGCGACGCGTCTGCAAGCACGCGGGTGGTCACCTACCGATGGCATGCTCGCCGGCCCCACGAGCGCAATTGCAATGAGATCTTGCTGGAGGATCATCGACATGAGCACCAAGCCAATCATCGCCCTGGATGCGGATGGGGTGCTGCTCGACTATGGCCTGGCTTATGCCTCGGTCTGGGAGCGCGCGTTTGGCCAGCGGCCCGTCGAGCGGGACAAGGACGCGTACTTTCCGCATCACCGCTGGGCGGTCGAGTTTCTGCAGGGGGATCGCCTGGCGGCGTTGCGGGCCTGCATGGATGAGCAGTTCTGGTCTTGCGTGCCACCACTGGAGCGGGCTGTCGAAGCCAGCCATGTGCTCTACGATGCGGGCTACGAACTGGTCTGCGTCTCAGCTCTGGCCCAGCAGTTTGAAGCGGCGCGCCTGAGGAATCTGCGGGATGCGGGGTTTCCGATCGAGCGCGTGATCGCCACAGGAGTCGCAGCAGGGGAGCGAAGCCCGAAGGCTGAGGCCATCGAGCGCCTTGCGCCAGTGGCGTTTGTAGATGACTTCCTGCCGTATTTTCGTGGGATCGCTCCGGCCGTCCATCGAGCACTGATTTGCCGCGGTCCCAATGGGACACCGAACGTCGGGCCGGAGCTCGATCTGGTCCATTCCTCACACGCAGATTTGTGGGCATTCAGCGAGTGGACGCGCGGCCCTGGGTGTTCACTGCGGACGCAGCCGGTGTAGAACCTCGCGGCATACCAGAGCGCCAGGAAAGACGTCCGAAATCTTCGTCTGGATCCATCTCCCTGGTCCCTTGGAGCCGCCTGGTTCTTCATATTGACGACGGCCCTGCGCCCCTCACTTCTTCCAGGACCGCAGGGTAAGGGCATTGGTCACGACACTCACGCTGCTGAGCGCCATTGCGGCGCCCGCCACCATGGGGTTGAGCAAGCCAAAAGCCGCCAACGGGATACCCACCACGTTGTAGGCAAAGGCCCAAAACAAGTTCTGGCGGATCTTGGCGTAGGTGCGCCGCGAGATGTCAATGGCATCCGCGATCAACGCCGGATCCCCACGCATGAGCGTGATGCCAGCCGCATGCATGGCCACATCCGTGCCTGTGGACATGGCGATTCCCACGTTGGCCGCCGCCAGCGCGGGGGCGTCGTTGATTCCATCCCCGACCATCGCAACTTGCCGACCACCGGATTTGAGTTGCGCGACGATTTCGGCTTTGCCTTCAGGCAGCACATCAGCACGGACCTGGTCTATGCCCAACGCTTTGGCCACCGCGGCCGCGCTGCCTTGGTTGTCCCCGGTCACCAGGACGGTCTCGATGCCCAGGCCGTGCAGCTGCGCTATCGCCTGGCGTGCGCTGGCTTTGACGGTATCGCCAAACGCCAGCAGACCCACCAATGTCGGCGTGTCGGTCACGTCGGCAAGCCAGGACACGGTTCGGCCTTCCTGCTGCATCTGCGCGGCAGTCGCCGCCAGACTTTCAGTGCTGACCAGGAGCTCGTTCATGTACCGGGTACTGCCCAAGCGTATCTCGCGCCCCTTGACGATGGCCGACATCCCCCGGCCTGCCACTGCAGTGACGTCGGTGGCTCGCGGCACGGTGATCAACTGGCTGCGAGCAGCGTCCATCACGGCTCTGGCCAAGGGATGCTCGCTTCCGTTCTGCAGGGCCGCGGCAAACGGCAATAGATGCTCCTGGGCGCCCTCAGCAGGGACTGCTGCTGCCATGGTGGGTCTGCCTTCAGTGAGAGTGCCGGTCTTGTCGAAGGCTACCGTGTCGATGCGGTGTGCAATCTCGAGGGCTTCGGCATCCTTGATCAGGATGCCATGGCGCGCTGCCACGCCGGTCCCCGCCATGATGGCGGTCGGAGTCGCCAGGCCCAGCGCGCAGGGGCAGGCAATGACCAGCACCGCCACAGCATTGAGGATGGCCTGTTCCCAGTTCCCCGTCGCAAGGCCCCATCCCACCAGGGTGAGTGCGGCAAGGCCGAGGACTACGGGGACGAACACGGCGCTGACCTTGTCCACCATGCGCTGGATCGGAGCCTTCTTGGCCTGCGCAGATTCCACCATGCGCACGATGCGCGATAGCGTGGACTCGGCGCCGACGGCGCTCGTGCGAACCAGCAACAAGCCTTCCGCATTCACGGCCCCTCCGGTCACTTGGTCGCCGACGTTCTTGGCAACGGGAAGGCTTTCGCCGGTGATCAGCGATTCGTCGACCTGGCTTGCGCCCTCGATGACGGCGCCATCCACCGGCACTCTCTCTCCGGGGCGAACGACCACGTCGTCCCCCACTTTCACCTGCGACAGGGGTAGATCGACGTCACCAGCAGCGGTACGCACGCGCGCCACTTCCGGGCGCAGGGCATTGAGTGCCTGGATGGCCGCTGTGGTCTGCCTCTTGGCCCGCGCTTCCAACCACTTCTCCAGAAGCACGAGGGTGATGATCACAGCCGATGCCTCAAAGTACAGATGGGGTGTGCCATGCTCTGCGTGCTTGAAGAGCAGGTAGAGGCTCAACCCATACCCTGCCGAGGTGCCCAGAGCCACCAGCAGGTCCATATTGCCCGCGCCGGCGCGCAGCGCCCTCCATCCCGCCCGGTAAAACCGTGCCCCCAGCCAAAACTGCACCGGCGTGGCCAAAGCCAGTTGAATCCAGCCGCTCAGAGCCCAGTCCTGCCGGAACAGCATACCCAGCATGGGCAGCACGAGCGGTACGCAAAGGACGGCAGCCAATGCAACCGGCCACCAAGGCTCGCCACCGGACTTTGGGGGGGCGGGTGCATCTGAAGTCACGACCTGGGCCTCGTAGCCGGCCTTCTGGATGGCTCTCACGAGGCCATCGGATGCCACCCCCGCTTGCAGGCGCACCCGCGCCCGCTCGGTGGCCAGGCTGACGTCGGCATCCGTCACCCCGGGCACGGCCTTCAAGGCCGTCTCGACACGACCGACACAGGAGGCGCAGGTCATCCCGCCAACAGAAAGCTCCACCAGTTCCTCGGCCACTGAGTACCCGGCCTTTTGTACGGCCGCCGCCAAGGCGGGGGCGGCAACGGATGCCTCGGCCACCACGGTCGCACGCTCCGTGGCAATGTTCACGGTCACGTCCCGCACGCCTGGCACCGCTTTGAGCGCCTTCTCGACCCGCCCGACGCAGGAGGCGCAGGTCATGCCCGTGATCGGAAGGTCCAAGAGTGATGTCGGTAGTGACGAGGGCAGCATTGCGCCATTGGCAACGGAATTCATGGCAGTCTCCAAATGAGGTTCAAACCCGGCTGTGGCCGGCACAGCTGAACTGTCAGGCTTGACACGGTGGCAAACGCAAGCGTGGCGTTGTGCGAGGTAGTAGCTAGCGTCACCAGGGCTTGACCTTTCCACCGTGACAAGCTGGAGACTGCGTGCTTCACAACTTTTTTTCCACGAGGTGAAACATGCATGAATTCCAACTCCCCAACATGACCTGCGGGCATTGCGCCGGGATGGTCAGCCAGACACTGAAGATGGTCGATCCCGAATGCAAGATCCAGGTGGACATGCCCAAGCGCACGGTTACTGTGCAGAGCGCGGAAGACCGCCAGACATTGACGGAGGTGCTGTCCGAGGCGGGATACCCACCCGCCTGATCTCGTTTGAGGTACTCAGCAGGAACCTCTTGGGGGTTCTTGACATTGACACGGTGGCAAGGTGGACAGTCCTGCTACCGTGTTTTCTTCATTCGCAGGAACAGCCATGACCGCACTCATGAACATCGGCGATGCCGCCAAAGCCGCAGGGGTCTCAGCCAAGATGATTCGCCATTATGAGCAGACCGGCTTGCTCCCGGAGGCGGTACGCAGCGATTCTGGGTACCGCCTGTACGGGGAGCGGGAGATCTCCGTGTTGCGTTTCATCCGCCAGTCGCGCCGACTCGGATTCTCCATGCCCCAGATCGCCGAGCTGATCGGCCAGTGGGGTGATGCTGCCCGCAGCAGCCGGCAGGTCAAGGCCATTGCAGAGCGCCATCTGCAGGATCTGCAACAGAAGCTGCAGGAGATCGTCGAGATGAAGTCAGCGCTTGAGCAGCTCGTGGCTGTCTGTGCTGGTGACGACCACGCCGATTGCGCAATCCTGGACAATCTGGCGGTCGACAGCCCGTCCAGGCCCAGCCACAGCGCAAACTTCGTCAAGCCGCGGCGTCGCAGCCAAAATGACAGCCGCAGCCCAGCGCCTGGTTCGGTTGCAACCAGCCAGCTGGATCTCATGGCCTGGATGCGCGGCGTTCACGTCCATCACGGCAATCATTGACCGCGCGGCGGTTGTCCAAGACGACCCTTGTGGGTTGGCAGCCTGTGGGACTTTCTATCCCGGCAAAGCCGCTCAGGGGTCGGGAGAAACAGCGGCCTTCGATGGGCGAGATGCCGTGTTGGAGACGGCGTTGCCAGCAAGTGCTTCGCGCCCTTTGTCCGTGATGGCAAGCACCGTTGCCGTGTCCTCCTCTTGTGAATCCGCGTAGGTAAATTCGGCTCGCAGGAGACCGTTTTGCTGAAGCTCCTCAACCAGGATTGCCTGTGGTCCGCTCACGAGAAATGGCAAAGGGCAGCCCTGTATCAAGTGCAGCATGGCCGAAGCCGTAGCTACCTCGGCTAGCGCGGGCGAAACAGTGGCCTTGGCCAACTGCGCGCGAACCCATCGAGAGCCGCCAAGGGCCGACAGCTTGCAAAGCTCCTGAAAGGAAAGCAATACGCCGAAGGTCAATGGAATGTCCGCATCATGGCCGACCGACCACGGAACCAAGTCAAGCGGCGGTCCTGAGGCATCGCGCTTCTTCCAGCGCACGACTTGGGCAGTCTCCATGTCGACAATGTGCGCCCAATCGGCCTTGACGGAGTTTCCAGCCCAGATGCACTGCTCCAAAGTTCCGCGCAGCACCATGTCCCACCACCCACCGCTGGTGTCTTCGGCCAAGTTGGCAAATAGCGCGTAAGTCACGTCTACCTCACCGTACACCGTCATGGCCAGAGCAGGCCTGTGCTCGCATCAGACTTGCGCGCTATACGCGGCTTGCCACCGGCGTATAGCGCGGACAGGCATAGCCCGTCCGCCGCGCTTCATGCCGGTTTTACTTCGGGGTGGTCCCTTGGCTCGTTTCCTTGTGTGGCTTGGCTTCGCGCTCGTTGGCCTTGTCCTGGCCGCGGGCTTCGGACTTGCTGGTCGTGGCCACGCCTGAGCCTTCCCCGCGGGCCGTGCTGCCGTCGTTGGTACGCTTGGGTGGCGTTGCTGGGCGGGCCTTCTTGTGATCCTCGCCGTGCGCCTGGGCCTTGGAGTTGGTGTAGGGGGTGGCCTCCTGGGTATCGCCAGCTGCAAATGCGGACGATGCGGCCGTAAGGGCCAGAGCGATGAGAAAAGACTTCATGATTTTTCTTTCGCGGCATGGCCGCATGGGTGAGGAAAGGCCCCCTGTACGAGGGCGCCGTCTGCTTTTCGCCTGGCTTACTTGGCGGCCTGGATGTCCGTCACGACCATTTTTCCGCCTTCGCTGACCACCATGAAGCGGATCTTGTCGCCTACCTGCACCTTGTCGAGCAGGGCCTTGTCCTTGGCGTTGAAGACCATGGTCATGCCGGGCATTTCCAGGTGCTTGATGTCGCCATGCTTGATGGTGATCTTGCTGGCGTCCTTGTCGATCTTGCGCACCTCACCATCGGTCATCGAGGCGGCTGCGGAGGACTTGGCGGCGTCGGGGGCGGCCTGGGCCATGGCCGCGACCGGCAGCAGTGCGGCCAGCGACAGCATGGCGGCGGCGATAGCAGTGTTGATTTGCTTCATGAGAGTTCCTTGTTCAGTGGGTTGACGCGCAACCCCGTGGTTACTTCTTTGCGACCTTGACCTGGCCCTTCATGCCTGCGTCGTAGTGGCCTGGGTACAGGCATGCGAAGTTGATGTCGCCCGCCTTGGTGAATTGCCAGATGATTTCGCCCTGCTTGCCGGGAGCCAGGGAAATCTTGCTCGGCTCGTCGTGTTCCATCTCGGGGAACTTCTTCATGGTCTCGTAGTGCTCCTTGAGCTCGGCCTCGGTACCCAGGCTGAACTCGTGCTTGACCTGGCCGGAGTTCTTGATCACGAAGCGGATGGTCTCGCCCTGCTTGGCGGCGATGTTCGCTGGCGTGAAGCGCATGGTGTCCGCCATCTCGACGTTGATCGTGCGGGTCACCTTGCCGGCTTGACCGGGCTGACCAATGGCGGATTCAGCACTGCCGTGGCCTTTGGCGCCACCGGCGTCATGACCGCCACCGTGGTTACCGCCGGCGAAGCTGTTGAAGGAAATGGCCACCAGGGCGGAGGCTGCGATCAGGGAAAGGTTGCGTTTCATAGGTACCTCGTAGAGTGGTTCAGGGGGGATGGGTTTTCAGTGCCCGCTATGGGCCGATGGCTTCTTGACCTTGACGACGGTGTCCGAGGTGGCCTTTTCCTTGCGCGGCATGGACTGACCGCCCTCGGCCTTGAAGCGCGCTGGCTCGGCCACCGGGCCGGTGTACTCATAGGCGACGGTGCCTTCAGGGTGCTTGTACCAACCGGGGTTTTTGTAGTCGCCCGGCTTTTGGTCGCGGCGCACCTTGACGACGCTGAACATGCCGCCCATCTCGACCGACCCAAACGGGCCTTCGCCGGTCATCATCGGAATCGTGTTGTCAGGGATGGGCATCTCCATCTCCGTCATGTCCGCCATGCCGCGCTCACCCATCACCATGTAGTCGGGAATGAGGTTGTTGATCTTCTTGGCCACCCCCCGGTGGTCCACGCCGATCATGGTAGGACTGTCGTGCCCCATCGCGTTCATGGTGTGGTGGCTCTTGTGGCAATGGAATGCCCAGTCGCCTTCTTCGTCAGCCAGGACGTCGATCTGCCGCATCTGGCCCACGGCCACATCGGTGGTGACCTCGTACAGCCGCGTGCTCTTGGGCGTTGGACCACCATCGGTGCCGGTCACGAGGAACTCGTGGCCGTGCAGATGGATGGGGTGGTTGGTCATGGTCAGATTGCCGATGCGGATCCGCACCTTGTCGTTGAGCCGGACATTCAACGAGTCAATGCCCGGGAAGATGCGGCTGTTCCATGTCCACAGATTGAAGTTCGTCATCTCTGCGACCTTGGGTGTCGCGGCCCCGGGCTCGATGTCATAGGCGCTGAGCAGGAAGCAGAAGTCGCGCTGCACCTCATCGATCAGCGGATGCTTGGCCTTGGGGTGGGTGATCCAGAAGCCCATCATGCCCATGGCCATCTGCGTCATTTCGTCGGCATGCGGGTGGTACATGAAGGTGCCAGGGCGGCGCGCCACGAACTCGTAGACGAAGGTCTTGCCTGGGTTGATGGCAGGTTGGTTCAGTCCTGCTACGCCATCCATGCCATTGGGCAGGCGTTGACCGTGCCAGTGGATGCTGGTGTGCTCAGGTAGCTTGTTGGTCACGAAGATGCGCACGCGATCGCCTTCGACCACTTCAATGGTGGGGCCTGGGCTCTGTCCGTTGTAACCCCACAGGTGGGCCTTGAAGCCGGGGGCCATTTCTCGCACCACGGGCTCGGCGACCAGATGGAACTCCTTGACACCCTGGTTCATGCGCCAGGGCAACGTCCAGCCGTTCAGCGTGACCACGGGGTTGTAGGGACGCCCCGAGTTGGGCACCAGCGGTGCCATGGTCTCAGGACTCGTCTGAAAAACAGGCTCTGGCAAAGCTGCCATCGCAACTCGGCTCACACTGGCCGCAGCCACAGCCCCTCCGGCAATGCCTGCGAAGCGGAAAAAATCTCTTCTCGAACTCATGTTGGTTTCCTTTGGGATCAGTGGCCTGCTGCAGACTCGGCGGCGGCAGCACCCCCGCCGCCAGCGACACCGGCACTCATGGGCTTGCCGATCAGGGAGGCCTGGAGGGCCGCCTCTGCTTGCCAGAACTGCTGTTCGGCATTGAGCGCTGCCATCACCGAGTTCACCTGGTCGCGGGAGTCAGCCAGCAGCTCGAACACGCTGATCAGCATCCCGTTGTAGCGAAGCTGGTTTTCTTCGGAGATGGTCTTCCTCAGCGGGATCACCTCATCGCGGTGGTGGCGCGCGACGTCATAGGCCGTGCGGTAGGCGGAGTAGCTTTCGCGAAGGTTGGAGCCGGCCGCTCGGGCGGTGGCCTCCAGGCGATTGGCCGCCGCCAGCGTCTGCGCACTCATTGCGCTGCGCTGCATGCCGCCCCAGTCGAAGATGGGCAGGCTCAGGCTGATCTCAAAGCCGCGGCGGGTTTGCTTTGTGTTCTCGGTCGCATCAAACACGGAGTCGCGTCGCACCCCCAGTTCGATGTCCGTGAAGGTCATGAGCGTGTTCCAGCCCTGCGAGCGCGCAGCTGCGTCATAGTCCGACTTGGCGATCTGCAGGTCCAGGCGGCCCTTGGAGGCCAGGCGGCCCGCCTCCTGAGCAGACACAGGCTCCTTGGGCAGTGCGGGCAGGCGCTCGGGCAGCTTGAGCATGCCAGCCTGGCTGTCGTCCAGGCCAAGCAGCCGGACCAGCTCCTCGCGGGCGGCCGTAGTCTGGTGCTGTGCGTTGGCCACCTGGGTGGCAGTGTCCGCATAGAACGCCTGCTGGCGGGCACGATCGAGCTTGTTGAAGTTCCCGACCGACTGCATGCGCTTTGCCAGCTCGGCACTGGCCTGGGCGCTGGCCAAGACCTGCTGGGTATAGGTCAGCGTCTGCTGGGCCGCTACAGCGCGTACCCAGGCCTGACGCACTTGTGTGACCTGATCCACGACATCGCTGCTCAGGCGCAGCTGTGTTTGCTTGATGCGCAGTTCAGCTGTCCCTTTGCGCATGGGCAGGGTGAGCAGGTCCAGCAGGCCAAAGGACAGAAGGCGGCCGATCTCGGTTTCACTGCCCAGGCGTACCCGCTCCAGGGTGAGGATGGGATTGGCAATCCGCCCCGACTGGGCGGCGCTCGAGGCATCGGCCCAGCTTTGGGCCACTATGGCCTGCATGGACGGACTGTTGACCAGCGCGAGTTGTACGGCTTCCTTCTGCCCAAGCGGCTTGCTCAAGAGATCAGAGGCACGCTGGCGCAAGGCGTCCTGCTCGGACTTGTCTCGGGCCAGGGTGAGTTGGCCATCCGTGAAGCCGGCCGTGGCGGCATTGGTGCCAGACAGGTTCTGCTCCAGGTTCACGCTGGCGCAGCCGGACAATACCGCGACGGCGGCCAGAGCCACCAGGAGCTTGGCACGGGGCATGCGAACTGGGCGGCTCATTGCTTGCCTCCACCGTGGGTGCCATGGCCTTGGGCGGGCTGCTCTTGGCCTGCATCGGGCGCCGTCTGGCGCATTTCCTTGGCGTAGGCGCGCCAGCCACCGATTTGCCCCACCTTGTCGTTGGCCTCCTTCCAAGGCTGGACGGATTGCTCCTTGTACGCCTCATAGCCCGTGAATGCCGAGCGGTAGGAGATCTGGTAGTCCACCTTTGTGGCGCCGGCCTCTGGCGTCTGCGCGAATGCCAAGGAGGGAACCGCGAGCGCGGCGGCCAGCCATCGGCTTGAGGTGGGTCGTGAAAGCCAAGGATTTTTCATAGGTTCACCATGCGTTTCGTGATGGATGCATTGTGTGAACCCCTTGCTGCCGCCGACATAACTTGTCCATTACATCTTTGTAATGTTCATGAAAGCCTGCGATCCCCGGGCACACTTGCGCCAACTGGTCAAGGGAGTCGCCCGTGAAGATATTGGTCGTAGAGGATGAAATCAAAACCGGGGAGTACCTGCGCCTGGGCCTGCGAGAGGCAGGCTTCAACGCAGATCTGGTTCACAACGGGGTGGATGGGCTGCACATGGCCCAAGAAGGTGACTACGACCTGGTCATCTTGGATGTCATGCTCCCGGGAATGGATGGATGGCAGGTCCTCAAGAGCCTTCGCCGCTACGGGCTGGAGATGCCGGTGCTGTTCCTGACGGCCAAAGACCACGTGGATGATCGGATCAAAGGTCTCGAACTGGGCGCCGACGACTACCTGGTCAAGCCGTTTTCCTTTGCCGAACTGCTTGCGCGGGTGCGCACCATCTTGCGGCGCGGTCGCAGCGGGACAGAGGTGACCGTGCTGCAGGTGGCGGATTTGGAGCTCGATTTGCTGCGCCGGCGCGTGAGCCGCGCTGGCAAGCGTATCGACCTCACGGCCAAAGAGTTCGGCTTGCTGGAACTGCTGATGCGGCGCCATGGCGAGGTGTTGCCGCGATCGCTCATCGCCTCGCAGGTGTGGGACATGAACTTCGATAGCGATTCCAACGTGATCGAGGTGGCGATGCGCAGGCTGCGAGCCAAGATCGATGACGCTTACGACATTAAGCTCATTCAGACGGTTCGGGGCATGGGCTATGTGCTCGAGGAGCCTGAGGAGAGCCTGTGAGCGCCCCATACTCGCTGACGACACGACTGACGGTTTTTTTTACCCTGGCCTCCGCGTTCGTGCTCATAGGCCTGGGAACCCTGGTCGCAATCTCCATTGATCGGAATTTCGTGGAGTTGGACCGTGATGCCCTGCGCGACAAGATCCACCTCATGCGGGAGGTGATCGGGAAGTCCAAATCCCCCCAGGATCTGCAGACCCGCATGGACGATGTGCTCCATAGCCACGAGGGACTTTTTGTCAGCGTGACGCGGGGCAGCGAAGCGCTTTACTCCACCCCAGGCTTTGAGTTTCCCGGCGGCATGCCGGAGATGGTCCGCGGGGCGCGCTTGGGGGTGGCCGCCTGGCACGCCGGAACCCGCGAAGTCCGAGGGATGTACGAGGTGTTGTCCGCTCCTGGGGGAGGCGATTTGCCGCTGCAGGTGAGTGTTGCGCTGGACATTGCCCACCACAAGCATTGCATTCCCGACTTGATCCGGGTGATCGCGGGGGATGTGGCCCTGGCCACCCTGGTGGCAGGCGTGCGGGGTTGGTGGGCAGCGAGGACCGGGCTGGCTCCCGGGCGGGCC
>NZ_JBKDTZ010000212.1:0-23196 GCF_046339755.1 Acidovorax sp.
ACCTGTTGGACTGGGGATAGATGCACGTTTTACGAGGAGAGTACAACTTAATTGGCGAAGCGTCTGTCTCTTGGCAGCGCCCCAGAGTACAACTTATTGTCGAACCTATGGGGATTTCTGGAGCTTCCCAAGGGAGCCCAGAGTACAACTTAATTGTCGAAGACCACGCCTGGTTTTGACACCGCGAAATTCGAAAAGCACCCGATATTGACGCATCTCGCAGAAAGCCTGTTTTTGCTATCGGCAAGGCCGTTACTTTGGGTCACACTTGCGCCCGAAGTGAGGTGCAGATGACAACTTTCAGCTCTTTGGATGATGCGATCACGCACGGTTTTGTGCTCGCCGCGGAGCGGGAATACCAAGCCTATCGAGATTGCAGAATCTTCGGATTTGATAGCAGCGGCCGGGGGCTCAAAGGGCTGGCCTTCGGGCTTCGTGTGGAAGTGCCAGAAGAGTTGACGAGCAACTACATGGGCGTGCGATCCGAGAAGAGCTTCGGGGAATCAGTTGAAGTGAAGATCGTCGGGTGGAGTGGTATCGACAAGGGCGGAGCACGCCGTCCTGGGAGCGGCGCACGCCCAGTACAGATGTTCTCCCCACGCGTATACGCGGATGCGGTCCTTGCTGCAAAGGAGTGGACCGACAAGTGGTTTCGGGCTCATCCAGAAGCGATTTCGCGACTGAATGAGCGCCGGCTGGAAGAGCGCAAAGCGGCCCAGCCAAGCGCGTGATTCAGCGGGTCAGAGCGTCCTTATGTGGAAAACGAGTCAAGTTGTGGGAAGCCTCGGCACCGTATCGCTTCTTGATAAGGCGGACGCGGTCGCCGGCTGCGACAAACGTGGTGTGAGACTCGATCTCAGATTCCCAAAGTTCCTCCTGGCCGGTCACCTCATTAATGATTTTGATCTCGTAATAGGTTTCACGGCTCTTAGCCGACTGGTGGTCCAGCACATCTACCGCAAGGGCCAGAACGCCGAGGGTAGAGCTTCCTCGGGTACTGGCGACGTTGCTGGCGGCCACGTTCGTTGCAGTGAGAGCGGAACGCTTCTTGGCCTCGATGCTGACCACGGTCCCGGTCACTGTGCGCAATACGCCCTCGTCGCTGGCGGTAGTAAGGCGGGAGGGAGCGCTAGCGCAGCCAGCCATCAAAGCGGTGGCGAGGAGAACGGCGAAGACAGATGCGGGACGGGTTAACTTGGTCATTGATTGCCCTGGTGGAATAAATACTGATAGGAATTGATTGTATTGGAATTGATGTTGAAAAGTGAATTTTGGTACGTTTGATATGCCTTATTTCTCGAAATGGCCGGCCAATTGATTGGATTCAATCAATCCGGATCATCTATTCTGTGTTTTCAACAAAACGTTTGCGTCTGCCAATGAATTGCTCCCGCATGCTCTCGACGATGTCTTTCCTGATCCTCCTGGCGGTCAGCCCGATTGCCTATGCGCAATCCGGATTCGGAGCGGTGGCACGAGCGGTCGGGGAATTGGTCGATGCGTCTTCCAGCCAAGATGTGAAGGCCGCCGGAAAACTCGAAGTCGGTTTTTCTCCCAATGGCGGTGGTGAGGCGCTCGTGCTCCGGGTGATCGACAGCGCGCAGAGGGAGCTCAAAGTCATGGCCTACAGCTTCACCAGCGCGAAAGTCACCTCTGCGCTGCTGAAGGCCACTCGGCGAGGCGTGAAGGTCTATCTGGTCGCTGATCAAAAGCACAACCTGGGCGAGGGAGCTTCGCGTAATGCGCGAGCCGCCTTCTCGTCGCTGGCGGAGGCGGGAGCCGAGGTGCGGGTGGTCTCAGCATTTGCCATCCACCACGACAAAGTGATCTTGGCGGACCGCAAGCATGTGCAGCTGGGGAGCTTCAACTTCTCGGCTGCAGCCGCCACAAAGAACAGTGAGAACGTTGTCGTGAACTGGGACAACCCCGATCTAGCGCGCGTCTTTCTCAGTCACTTTGAGCGCAACTGGGGCCTGGCAACGCCGTTCAAGCCAGCCTACTGATAGCCCCGCCCTCCGAACCACCATCAACCCCCTTCAGCCGCATTTGCGGCGCTGCCCGTCAACTTTCATTCAAGAGGAGTTCATATGTCGAAGCTCGAAAAATTCATTCAGTCCCTGGACGAAGACCACACGAAGGTTGTCGCCAAATGGGAGGCAAGACAGAAGATCATGGTGGCCACGATGTGGCTGCTTGGGGTGCTGTTCCTGGTCGGTGCGTATTCGTGGGTAAGCGAGGCGGCATTGGGGGTTAATGGTCGTGGCGAGCCCTGGGTGTTCGCGCTGATCCTCTTCATTGGGGGCACTGCGGTTGCCATCTTGTGGGAGCTGGGCTCGGAAGGATATGCATGGAGCCGGACGCTGGTGGATGCGGGCCGCTGTGTCTCCTACGAGAACCTGCTGTACCAGATGAATCAGTACAACCGCCCTCCAAAGAGCCGGCCCCTGTACTGCGCTGACTACGAGTTGCTCAAAGAACATGCCGATGCCGTCGCTGAACGCAAGTTGGGGCCAGCAGAACAAGCTGCTGCAGCGCGGCTTGGTCAACTTGGATAAGCGCGGTCACTCTGATACCTTGCTGGCGTCGCTCAGAAATCCCATCGACATGGCCTCGCTGCTGCCGTCCTCACGGCAGCAACGCTGTGCACCTTTAGCACGCAGGCCGCTGCACAGTCCAACTTCTTCCTCAAGGCAGTGCCTACGCTGAAGCCATCACGGAGCAGCCCCCTTCTGAGCTGAAGATCTCCCTTGCCGGTGCAGCATCTCGACTGGATCGAAGCATAGATGTCCGGTGCAGGCAGGGCGCGCAAAGCTCTGAGGCCACGCGAGCAAAGGTCAACTGGGAGATGGGACAGCCGTAAGCGGAGCAGTTCCGGTTGAAGTAGGGGACATTCAACGATGAAGCGGTGGCAGCTGGCCGGGACCGTCAGCAGCCCGGACGCCGACGATCGCCGGCATGAAAACGCACGAACCTGTATGGCAAAAATATCGGATGCGGGCGAGTTCATTCCCCATGCCAAAAAGCATACTGCCCGGGGGCCAGCAGCCGCAGGCAAGGGAGCAAAAAGGCAGGACCGTTTGGGCCAACTCTGGCCGGAGCCAGACTGGAAGGCTCTCGCAGCGCGGCAACGGTACGACAGGCAGACCCTCGCCGCGCTTGCAGTGACCTACTGGGGTCTGGGTAGAGGCCCTATTGAAGAAGACTGCTTCGAAGTGAGCAGCTCGGAGTGGCCTGCTCTCTACGATGGTGCTATTCAAATAGTGCGCCAGGTCTTCGATGAAGCCCACGATGAGGACCTTAGTCGCCTGAGGGCGCGCGCCAGGGAATTGGCCGGGATCAACCGTCTATCCAGCACCCGCGAGCGCATGCGGCTATCTGCCGCCGGACGATACGGCGGCAGGACGTTGACGGCTCCTTTCAGCCCCACGCCCAAGCTTGCCTGGCTTGGCGAATCGATGGCGGACCTTGGTTGGCCGGAAGACGATTCCTGCCTCAAGACAAGCATCGGCGTGATTGCGCTGAAAGCCGAGGCCAGGCCGATGGATCCAGTGTGGAAGGTGATTACAACGAGCCCCCGGCCGCTGTACCTCGACGAGTATCCAAAGATGACCCGCCGAGATGCTCTGGGCGCGGCACGCCAAGAAATCCAGAAACGCCTTGAGGAAGCAGGTAAGTCGCGCGAGCTCCGGCGCGCAGTGACGCGCCGCGTCGCACCCGGCGTCACCGACCGCGTGGGCCCTGATTATTTGGGAGGATGGGACATCTCCACGGATGAGCTTTTGCAGACCTTCAGACTGCGAGGGGTTCAGTTCGGGGAGTCCCTCTCCGACAAGGAAAAGCAGCGCTGGCTGAATGAGGCATTCTGCGCGTTGCACGACTTGGCGCGGACCATTGGATTCGAGCCGTCGTGGTTGGGCTTGGGTGGAGGAGGGCAGACCCCGCTCGCCCTGGCCTTTGGTGCACGCGGACATGGCCAGGCCGTCGCGCATTTCGAACCAGGACTGCGGGTGATCAATCTGACGCGCGACAGCGGTGCCGGGGGTCTAGCACATGAGTTTGGGCACGCCCTCGATGCATATTTGGCAGTGCGAACTTTCCGCGACGGATTCGTGGAACGGATTGGTCGCGACGCCTATCTTTCTGAGAACTACCCGTGGATCGAGCGTGAGCGGGTTTCACGGCAGACCGCGATGGCACGCTTTCAGGACTTGGCAGATGAATTGTTCAAGGTCCATGGCAACACCTTCCTGTTCCAGGCAAGGAAGATCGAGGAGCTCAAAGGCGCGCGGAAATTTTACTGGGCCACCCAACGCGAGATGTGGGCCAGGAGCTTCGAGGCCTTCGTGCAGGACCGACTCCAATCCCGTGGTGAGTCCAGTCCCTGGCTGGTGCACGGCACGCTGCCTGTCGAGCAGCACGAGCCCGATCTATCGCCATATCCACTGGGCAATCTGCGCGGGGACCTATATGCGCTATGGGAGGCATTCCTTCCTGCGCTTGGCACGAAGCCTGTTCCTGCAGGAGCATGACGGGGCGGAGACCTCCAACGGGACACGGGGTTGGCATTCAATCCGAACGGCCCTTGGGGTCTCGCCGCGTGGTCGCTTGGGCAAGCTCCAGAGCAAGGGCGCTGCGGAGTCTGCGCAGGCTCAGAGTCGCTCATGGGCCTCTGCATGGTTGATGAGCATGCATACGTGGCGGTAGCTCTCTATCACCACGATGTTTCGAGTGATGCCGACGCCACACCCGTTCGGAGACCGGTCCGGTACCAGTTCACGAAGGCTGAGTTTCGTCTGTCCTCCAGACGGGTGTCCGGCATTCGACACGTCGACTACCGCGCCTATCAGGTCCACGGCGACCAACAAGTTTCTCGGCGTGAGTAGCACATCGCCGGTGTCGCTGACCACTGTGAGGTCAATGCGCGCCGGCATGGAGTTCCTCGGTGGCTGGATGGATCCATTGCGAGCCGTAGAGATCCCAGACCCGCGGGTCTGTGACCGCCTCCAGATAGCCATTCAAAAGGCAGTCTACATAGTCTTCCACCATGGACATAGCCTCTTCTGCCGAGGTGGCGATCTGGTTTCCTTCGTGTGGGTCATCATGCTCAAGCTCTGGACAAGTCACCAAGTAGCTGTGTTCCGAATGCCGAGTGATGATCACGCCATGCTTGGCTGCAAGCCGGCGAACTCGCTGCAAGAGTCTTCTGTCCGCCAAGCCCTGGTCTGCAATCGTACCGAGCGGCACATTCCTCACGACGAGGTACTCCAGCACCGCATCCTCTTCATGCGGCAACGGCTCCGATCCCCAGCGTATTGGAGCACCTGTGATGTTGCACTGGTACTGCTGGCCAAGCAGGGTGCCAAAGTGGTTCGAAAAAATGATGATGACCTGCAACTCCGCGAAGAGTGCGGCATTGTCTCGCACCCACGTACGCGCCGGCATCTGGTGCCGGGTCGGCACGGTGAACGTATCGACTGCGCACCCGAACGCGGCCAGTGCTTGAACCAGGTGATGGGTATGCACACCAGTAGTCCTACTGTCGCCAGTGAAGCCCCGCATCACACGGGACGCATGGTCTGTGCTGATACCAAGTACGGTTGCTATGGCCGCTGGGCCGCAGAAAGAGTTCCTGCCCTTGATAGGGTGGAGGGTACGTTGCATTGAGGGCTCCGAACGAATGGTCAATCGCCAAGCGAGCACCTCGAACGAAGGGCGGATCGCCTCGACAAGCTAGCTCGCCAAGGCGGCCTTGCGCTGATCGCGGACACGATCGAGCTCTTGCTACAGCCGATGATAGTGCCCCTTGCATCGGTATGCAAGTACGACAATTAACGCACTTTGGCGTTGCATTATGGTGGCGGCTGAGGCACACTGCCTTCAACGGATTTACCGCATTCGTTTTGAATCGCCTGACGCAATGACCCCTGATCAATTCCCGCACATGCGGGCGAGCCTGGCAGAGCATGCTCACTTCGATATCGCGCTGCACCAAATATCAGAAGGCCTGAAGGCGGGCTCGATACGCAGCGTTGTGTGGGCAGACGCGAAGCAAACACTGTCGCGTTTCGCGAGCGCCGCGTGGGAGGTGCAGGTTCGCGAGCAGTTCTTTCGGTCCGGCAAGTGGGAGCGTCAGCCAAGAGCCGTACAGGATCTGGAAGACAGCATTCAAATCATGGGGCTGCATGATGTGCTTTCCACAGCGAAGAAGGTAGGTCGCAGCACGGCGAGTGGCCCAGCTGTCGATGCCATGAAGAGCTACTGCGCCGAGGTGCTCCCGCTTGCGTTGGCGGTGGCTTCGCTGAAGGACATGATTGTGAAAGGCAGAGCCCCAAGCGCAGTGCCTCCCAAGCCAGAGAATCCCAACAAGATCGTGCGCACCTGCCCGGTGTGCTTCCGGAAAATCGCAGCAACAAGCGGGAAAATGGCGCACCACGGCTATCAGCGTCCGGGTGGCGGCTGGCAAACGAGCAGTTGTCCTGGCATTCGATTCAAGCCACTGGAAGTCTCCCCTGATGGCTTGCGATGGCTTGTGGGCACATTGAGGGAGCAGTTGGTGGTGGCCAGACGTGCTTACGACCTACGCGATACGTTGCCAGAGGAATTTCTTGTGCGGGACTATTCCGCGAAATCGGCCTCCGCCATGAAGAAGATTGGGCGAAGCGACCCAGGGTGGGATGGCGAGTTTCGCCGGCATGTCCAAGAACTTGAAAGTGAGATATCCCTCCTGCAGACCGAATTGCCCCAGCTGGAGCATCGCTTGACCAACTGGGTGGTCACCGAGCAGCAGTACCTCCAGAGCGCCCACGCATGAGGTCATGCATGCCGTTTTCACCCCCTACGTCGTGCGCGAAATGCAATATTGCAGACGCAAACTAGACTCTCACGCGGGGGAGCAAAATGGAGCATAGGCAATGAAGGACGAACAGATGTATGACACCGATGCGATGGTTGGACCCGATGGGAATGCCGAGGTCGGTATCGGCTCTGTTCTCGCAGGGCGCGTCCGAGCGGGACTGCCGATCTGCGTGTCAGGCCCGCTGGACGATGATCAAGCCCGCGCCCACGCGAAGATGGTGACAGATCTCCTGCACACGACGGGCGAGCCTGTGCTTGTAGTGCACCGAGCGCAGCACCGCATCGCGACACCCAGCGAGGAAACGGAGCGCGAGTACGAAGCGCAAAGGCGAGCAGCAGAGAGGTACCTCACCTTGCCTATTCCGTTGTTTGCCGGACTGGCGCTCGCAGCTGCAGTCTTCTTTGCACAAGTAGGCCTCTACATTCGGGGCTCAGAGCCGCTCGCGATGAATGACGCGTTTGCCTTTGCCATGTTGAACCTGGTGCTGGGTGTCTCCGCCTTGTCCGGCGTCGGAGTTTTTGTGCGAGCCCTTTTTCGCCCAGTTGCCGGTGATGGCGTTGCACTCGTCCGTGGCTTTCCGTTCAATGAGGCTGGGAGCGCCCACCTGCGCCTGGTAGTGAACAAGCGGCCCACGATCCGCATTCTCGATCTGCGCAAGGCACTTCGCTTGCACTTCCACCTCGAAAGTGTGCATCGGAAATCGAAGAAGGCGATTGAACTCCAGCAAGTTCGATCTGACGACGCGCAACGGTTGACCGAAGGCCTGGAGCGTTTCCGAGTGCAACAGCGTTCGCTGGCCCGCGCTGCGGGCGTCGTTGGCGCAGTCGCGAAAGACGGGTAGACCTATCCTGCGAATGGACGCCATTTCCAACATCAACTTGATCCAGCGCGTTCTGAGGGCTCTTGTGCTCTGCGATACGATCTACACACATGCAAACTCAGATCTCTTCCCAGCGGCCAGCTATGGATCCTCCTTTGAGCGAGTTGAGCGACGGGGGCTACGAGATGCTGCGGGCGGCAGTGAACACCGCTCGTGAGTGCCAGTGCAAGAGCCTTGCTTCCTTGCGGGAACAGCTGGAGCGACGGTGGCCTGGTCGCAATGCCCACATCAAGGAAGCGATCGAGTATTGGGCGGCCAGTCTGCGCAGTAGGTATCCCGCGGGCATGCCGGATTGCTGAGAGCCGCTTGAACTTCAGAATCTGCAAACTGGTCGTCAGACATCGACGCTGCCATTGCTGGCAACAGTGGCAGGCTGAGATACAGAAAGGTGCTGCTGAAGCACTGAGAGGAATGACGTGAATTTTTCGAAGTCCGATCAACTACTCATCGGATTGGTCCTATCGGTTGCCACTGCGCTCGGCATCATGATGCAGTCATCGAGTCTGGCGTTGGCCACCTTGATGCTTGGTGCCTTCTTTCTCGTGCCGGGGCTGTTTGCTCGGGGCGTCACTTCGACCAGTAAGAGCGTAGCGAGGTTCTCTTACGCCGTAGCGGCTGTCTGGTTGATTGCGTTTTTCGGCGGCATCCTCGGCACAGCCGAGCGCATCTACTACGTGAATGGGAACTCGTATCCTCGGTGGCTTGCCAGCGGTGGACTGGCCTCGGCCGATGAGATGGACGCTTTGCGCCAGGGCGAATGCAAGGGGAGGGGACCTCTCGAAATCTCGGAAAAGGCCGATGGGCTCTTCGTTGTCCGCTGCGGCACTATGTGGTGGGAAAGCAAGACCTACCTTGCCGACTTCAATCCGGTGAGGACTGCGCCATGAACGAACTATTCGGATGGGCGCTCAGAAACCTCTCGCTGCCCATTGGCATGGCTGTGCTGACTGCCTGCGCCGCAGGCCTGTACCAAAGTACCGAGGTGGATGCCCAGCAGTACAGGGTTCTTCGCCAGAGCTATCTCGATGGCACGAGCCGCTACCAGGCGAATCTGGCGGGCGTTGCCAACGGCGGCGCCGTCAGCAAATGGGCCTACACGGCATTGCTGCGCGACTTCTGGACGGATGCGAGTTCGCTATCAGCCCCTGGACCAGATGACGCGCCGGGTGTCGACGCCGCACGAGCCGAATTGATGGCGCAGATCAAAAGCAATGGTGGAACATGATGCAACTTCCAGTACGGTACGAAGCCCATCGGGGCCTGAGCCCCTCTTCCAGCGAGTTCTCTGTCTTCCATCCAGGTGACGAACTGAGTTGCTTGGTGTACCCCATGCACGGAGGCACATTCCGCCGGCAGATGTCGGAAGCTCTCGCCCGGGGCGAGACGATCTCTTGCCTCGATCCCAAGGGGGATGCACACCTTGGCGACGAATTCGACAACATGATCAGAAGGGGCTGGCTGCTTCAGGCTGAGCTTGAGCGTCGGCGAGTCCGCTTCCTGCCCCTGCAGGTGATGCGCCCCATCTATGCCCACGAAGGGCTGAGTCCTGGGCGGGTTGTGAAGTCGAGACAGTCAGACTTCCTCCTTTTTCCTTTTGCTTCCAAACCCCCAGTCAATGGAGTCGAAGAACATGCCCGCACCGCAGACACATGAGCAATGGCAAGAGTCGACCTTCTACAAAGCGGGTTCGGACGCCAGGAGGCGAGGTCAGCCGCTAGCGAAGGCGGTGGCATGTCTGCGGCTTGGGTGCTGGCAGTACGACGCATTTGTGGACGGATACGATGCCCCCTTGCGGCGGGACGAGGGTGACACTTCCGCACCGGATCCACAAGCCATCAAGAATCCGTTCAGATCAAAGTTCATGCGCGAGAACTTTGAAGAAGCTGTGCAGCAATACCGGTTGCGGCATAGGAACTTCTTCAACACACACGGCCAGCCACACCGCATGAATGGGTTCGCCTCGTCGTTTTGGCGGGGCTACTTCGGCGAGCCGATGATCGGCATCCCAGAGAGCACGCCAGCGCACGCCTACTACCGTGCTGGTCAAGCGTTGGGCAATGAGACTTCTCGAACACGGTGGACCTATGACGGTATCCGCTCATTGCTGCCCGGTGTGCCCGACTACCTGGCCGCCAAGGGGCGCAACGAGGAGACGCAGCCTCATGCGCAGGATGCCCCAGCGGCCCATTCCTGACCTGGGTTTGGAGTATGTACTACGACCACAGCCGCCCCTACAGCGAACCCGCGCGCACGCTTTACGACGCCTTCCTGGCCGAGACGAAGTTGCGCAGTTCGAGGACGTCGGACGAATGGGTGCGGCTTGAACCCATCGCCGTCTACAACGCCGCTATCCGATACGCAGCGGACTTCGGTTTGAGATCGCCCACCATGGCAGAGGTCTTGGCGGCCGAACGGTCCGCCCGTGGTTCAGCCGACTATGGCTTCAAGTGGGCGTTCGCCTTGGCCGAGAAGATGCTCCCGGTTCCCGTGAACGGCAAGCCCACACTCGATGAGCAAATGGGCATGGCCTGGTGGAACAGCCTCAGTGATGCAGATCGGATGAAGTGGGCCACGGAAGCGGGGACGGGAGTAGTCGCGGACGCATGGTCGTTGTTTCGGGAGACAGCCCGACTAAGTCGGTGATGCAAAGGCGCACCGAATGGCCATGTCTGCACCGGACCAAAGATGCAAATTCGTGTTGTACATATTTCGTAGTTTGGCGTTGCAATCGGTGTTGAGGTGAAGTAGCATAGAGGAACACTTATAGCAGTTCCTCGTTGTGATGCCGCCCGCCTTCAACCCCCGTTCTTGCCCCCGGCAATGCCGCGGACCGCGAGGACAATCCGTGAGCATGCGAGCTGAAATCCAGGCGCACTACGATGCCGGTACCTGCTTCTTGTGCGGCCAGATGGTTGACCACTCGCTTGGGTACAACGGCGCAACAGGGGCACATTGGGACTGCGATAGAAAGCTCCAGGCCGACGCCGAGGAATCCATCTCCCGCATGGACTCAGCGCTCGCTCGGATGGGCATCAAGACGAAGCGTGTGCCCGAAGGGCAGGGGGCGACCGCGAAGAAGGCTCTGTCCTTGGGGGTAGCGGCGGTCGAAGCGGCTCTAGGTGTCACGATCTTTGACGTTCACCTATGGAATCAGCAGGGCGCCTACCGTGGTCCCCATTGGGACCTCGACGCCTGGGGATTTAGCTTCTCGTTTGAGCTGGACGGGCACAAGTTCAGCGGCGCTGCGAGTTCGCTTGCCAGGATGACCCCCTGCGTGAGGGCTGGTCGTCTCACGGCGGTGCTCGAAGACACCTCCCATTCCTTCAGTTTGGCTTTGCCAAGCGAGCACGTGGCCGGCCCGCGTGACGCCGCGAACGGCAAGGTGCCCAAGCCCCAACCCAGGCAGAAACAGAATCGCAAGGCATGAACAGTATGGACATCATCCCATTCAATCGCGAAGAGCCAGAAGCGGAGCGGATCTCGCGCTTCCAGTCGCTTCAGGCTGGCCAGTACTGGAAGGCCTTGCACGAGATCCCCGAAGAGGGCATCGAGGGGGGCACGACGTTGCTGATTCAGTCCATTCGCCTGGTAGACGATGCGCCCCATACCGTCATCTTGCGCCCGCATCCCCTGAAGATCGGCCGCCAGGTGCAGCTGAACATCCCGCGCGAAGATGGCTCGGTCCGCAAGAGCTGGTTTGAGTACGACGAGCACCGGTTTCTGCTCAAAGACTTCCTGGCCGCCTTCGAATTTGAGCCTGATCACCAGATCATTCGGAGCAAGGAACTTCAGGCAGTTCAAGGGCGCATCGGAGAAATCCAGCAAGAGCTGGTGCAGGGTCAAACGGACCCTGTCCGGCTTGCTGCGATCGTGCAGGACGGGCTTGCCGAGCAGGCAAAAGAGCAACCAGATCCGGCGGAAGATGATGAAGACGAGACCGATGGCGATGAGGTGGAGGTCGATAACACCCCTCCAGGTCCAGTCGTCGCCGCCAACCTTCCTGCCGCAATACCTGGTCCAGACGATGCCATGGTTGCACTGGCAACGGGCACGGTAGCGGATGCGATCGCTGGCGGAGTGAACACGGAGAACATTGAGGCGCTCAAGATTGCCGCGGCGCGAGAGCACAGTATCGCCACCATCAAGGCCAAATGGATCCAGAGCAAGACCAACGAAATCGCCAGCACGATCAAACAACTCACCCCGTTTTACGAGGAACAGGCCGCGGCAGCGCTCGCGCAGACTGAAGATGTTCGGGCCTACGTCGACGAGTTGCTTCGCGGCATTCAGTCGCTGGATCTCTATCTCGGGAAGGATGTTGAGGTGCTGCGCATCTGCGAAGGGGAGAGTGCTCCAAAGGATGTGCCGCTCACGATCAAGCAGGCCAAGCTCTGCATGGACCAGGAACTGTGCGTTTGGGCTGATGTGGATGAGCGCTTCGACTTCGAAAGCGAGGACCAGTTTTTCAAGGCGCTGCGCGAACACCACGGCCTGGTGGAACAGGTTTTCCCAACCGAGCGCAGCATTCTGGTGATGTGCGTGACCTCTCGCTACATCAACTATGGCGACAGCCCCATGGCCAGCGCCATGCGCAACGCTGAGAACAAGAAGGTGTTCCTCCTGGTCCGGGATGGGATGAACATCTTCCGCGTGTTTTCCGGGGTTGAAAGCCATCTCGGCGCAGCGCGCCTGTTTCCGAATCAGAACGACCAGGACAAGATCTTCCGGGGGCTCGATGGCTCTCGCATCAAGTTCGAGGATGTGGCGTACACGGATCGTCTTTCGGAGCACGAGATGTTCGCGCTTCATTACCGGCGGTTCCTCTTGCTGGCATGCGGGCTGGACCACCGACTGAAGCTGTTCGGCGATTTCTACGACGGCCCGCAATCGATGCACTTCGTCTCGCTGGATTTCCAGCAACGGTATATGCGCTTTCTCCATGATGACGATGCGTCGACGGCGATCGCCGGAGGGCCTGATCGACCAACCTTCAGGGAGTGGGTCGCAGCCACGAACGGCTACCTGCGCTCCGGATCCCGGGTGCTGTGCAATTGGAACGATCTGATGAATCCAGCGACCGCCCCAGGGGCATGCCGGGACAATCAGAACTACAGATATGGCCGCGGCTACGAGTTCACATCCGTGCCACAGAAAAAGGTCGAATGCGCCATCGCGTACAAAGACGCGGATGCAGTCTGCGTGGACTGCACCGTGAAGAAGGACTCGTACCGAAGTGATCGTGTCTTCAATTGCAAGGTCGCCATCACCAAGTTCAAGCAGTCCGGCTATGGGTCCTCGCAGGTACCCTACCTGGTCCTGGATGCCGTTGATCCAGAGGACCTTCGCTGGTACATCCAACACCGCGCCACGCGCGTGAACCATCTGGAGTACATCCGCTTTTTCAAGAGGGCCTTGAAGCTTGTGGAGGCCGATCGAGCGAAGGAGGCAGATTCGCGCCGGCGACTGGGGATCGCCCTCGCCGAAGGCGGCATCGGAGATCCTGCAGAGCGGCCTGCAATCATCGACCGTGCGGTGATCGCTTGGCGTGCTGCCAATCGTGGCAGAGATCTGCCAACGTTCCAGGGGGACGCCGCGCCTGCTGGTTGGAAGGCACTGCTCGATCAGATGTTCGTTCTTGCGGGCGAAGGTGATCAGCAGACGCGTAGCTCGGAGATCGAGGCCTTCGTGCGCGACCTCGGATACGAGCCGCTTCGGCTGGTGCTCTCCGGGGGCGCAAAGCTAGTCATCTATGCGGCCCCGAAGGCGTCCGAGCGCGACGACCGCGTGGAGCCCCACATGTGGGTGCACCGGATCACCGTCGAACGGGGCAAGACCAAGGTGCTGGAAAAGGCCCGTCGCTGGGCGCTGCTGCCTGCGCAGGCCGCCTCGGAGACCAGCCTGGTCGAGTGGGAGGATCCTGATGGCTGGGTGGGGCGCCAGTCGGTGTTTGGATCATTTGAGCGCAAGCTGCAGATCCTTGGTCAGGCAGAAGGATTTCAGGCCCAACTTCAGCCATTTCTGGAAACGATGAGCGACGACGAGTTCGCCTCCCATTACAAGGAATGGGGTGCTGCGCGCGACGAGTTGTTGCGCGGATCCAGGCTCGTGCGAACGTTGAGGCTGGCTATCCCCATCGGCGTGTGGCTGTCGGATGGGGAACTGCAGTACATCTGCCTCGGGAACAGCCGTCCCCATGCACTGCTGAATCGACTCGCACCGAACCAGCACGCAAAGAATGCGCTACGCGCGAAGTTCTGCAAGTCCTTTGAGAAACCCTCAGAGGCGGCGAGGCACTTCGCAAGCCCTGATGACGGAAGAGGTGGTTGGACCCTTGAGACAGTGAGCGCAGCCCAGTACAACGCGCGAGGCTCGATCTATGTCCACAGGAACCTCGGAGTGTCTAGCGAGGCGCTGCTTGGTAAATCCGTCAGCCCGTTGCTGGCGGACTGGTACGCAAACTGGCTCGCCGAAAAGGACAGAGGCAACCGTGTGTGGATTGCGCCGAGAGCTATAGATGAGGCTGGGCGTCTGAACCTGGACCGCCCGCTCTCGATCTCCTTACCCGCAGACTATGATCCTGTAGAGATCATCGAAATAGCGCTCAGGCCGCACTCCGCTGATAACGGAGTCACTTCCCCCTACATGCACTGGTTCGACATAAGGCTTGCAGCTGCACCGAATGCGGCGAAGGGCCGCGTGTCGATGTTTCACGATGCGCACTCTAAGGAGATGGACCTCCTAACCTCAGAAGCGGCCAAGGCATTCAATGGCCATGTGGGTTACGGGTCGAGCTGCCAACGGGTGACCAGCTTGGCCGTCGCAAGAAGGAAAATCGCGGCCGAGCATCCAGGCGCAACTTTGGCCAGCGCATTGGAAGGGGCGCCCCAGCCGCCAACTGGATTCGAACGGTGGTACGTGTTGGGCGACGAGGACAGCGATGACGAGTGATCGGCGGAAGGACACAGTTGGCTCTGCGGCCCAGCCGAAGAGCGCGCAGGTCCAGTGGGCACGCGGCTACTTCTGCGCTGTGTCAGTTCTCTTGCGGGAGGAGGGCGTTGTCACTCCGGCCGTCCGTTCCCTGTTCGAACAAGGGGGCTCCCCGCTAGGCGCCGATCCTGCGGACCAGGAGTTGTTTCGCGCGCACGGCATGATGTAGCTGCAGCTGCACAGTGCAATTTAGCGCTTTCGTAACGGGCGGTTACAGGGTAGAGTTTTTTGCCGGAAACAATTTGCATCTGATGAGGTCTTGATCGTGTAGAGCATCCCGGCCTGGTTGTGACCTTCGACGGTGCGCGGGAGGGATACCCCATGAGAAGCTTGTCTGTTGCGACGTTGGTTCTAGCCGCAGGTACGGTAGGTCTGTTAGCGGGCTGTGTTACGCCGCCCGCTGATCGTCTCTATGCCATCATTGCCGAGTCCTGCACCGGACTTCCGGCGCCAAAGCCAGGCGCTTCCCTAGTCGTTGGTGGCATTGAAATTCCCTTCAAGCCAAACCAACCGGTGAAGATCGGTACGATCAACTTCACCAGAGACGATGCGCGGCGAGTCTCCGACGCCATCTACGCGCTGAGCGAGTCGCGGAAGACCCAGTGCGCGTATCTGGGCTTTTCGCTCAAGGGCACACCGCCACCGTCAGGAGCGAGGATCTTGCAGGCCCTGGATGGCATTAAGGAAGCCGAGCAGCAGGTCGCCGCGGTCGTGGGCGTGTTGAACACCGAGGGGGCTGATCCGAAGGCCGCGGTGGAAGCGGCCGAAAAGGCATCGGCCAACGCGAAGGAGTCGGAGGCCAAAGCCAGGGCTAGCTTGGGCGCCCAGGCTCCTAGCGTAGGAACCCCCATCAAGATTGGGCTAGCGGATCTGTCTGACGATGTGGCCTCGGGAATCAGAGACATTTCCGCGGTGAAGGCGTCGCTTTCCGCAGTTGAGCGCGATGTCCAGGCCATGAAAAGAGCTGGTACTCAACAGCAGTTTTCTGTCGGTGGGTTCGACTCCGGTGGCGTCATGCTGACTTCGGGCATGAAAGAGGCTTTGGCGGAGCGTTTCGCAGCCGCTCTCGCCGGCGTGCCGCCCTCCCGTGTTCCTAGGGTGGCAATAGTGGGCTTTGCTGACGAATCCGGGGTGCACAGGAACAACATCGAAATCGGACTCAGGCGGGCCCAGTCGGTGGCGGCCTTCCTCGATCGCAGCTTCCCAAAGTTGGCCGAAATCAGCATCGTTTCAAGCGGAGGGGTGCTCTCCAACGACCCGAACGGTAGACGGGTGGATCTCGTCATCTCGTAGCGCTTCTCGGGTAGCAGTTGCCCCGAGCGGTGAACGCGCGCACATGCTATGCCGGTCTAGCGTACCAAACGCTTGATAGGAATGCGCATGTGCGACGCAAGAGTTCCACTGCACGAGCTCGGCATCGCCGCTGAAGCTCATGGTCATTGCGAAGCCGTGCCCACATGGCACCGCCTGCATGACTTAAGACAGGATGCGCCTTGCGCTCCCAGATCCGAAGGATCGCCAGTGGCGGATATGTGTCTGACTAAGCAGTTTTCGTAATTTGACGTTGCGGTCGGCGCAGCTTCGTGGCATCATCTCATTGTGCAGATATAGCATTTATGCGTTGCGTATTTCCGCGCTTCCGAATGCCAATCTCTCCGCAAATGAGATGCAAGAAATCACGACCGTCATAGCAAAATGCGAACCCGGCTACTCCAATGTGTGGCGCCTGGAGGATGCCGCCGGCAATGTGGTTGCAGACCTTCGTATCCGGCCGGATGCGGAGGTCCTGGCCAAGCGACTTGCGGAGGGACTGAGCGCCCTGCCGATCGGCCCGGAACAGGCGTCGCCTGCGCAGATCGAGTCCGTATGTCGGTGGCTGTGCGAACGCGATGGTGTTGATCCAGACCAGGTACTCGACCTCAACCCGATCAAGCGATCCTGGCAGCGCTACGACGTCATGGTGGCCAGGCTGCTCGCCAGCCTGCAAGTCGCTCCGCGGACCCCTGCAGCGCCCGTCTACGCCCCCTTGACCGGTCGAATTCACGATCTCAAGTTGGACTCCCCTGTGTTCGCCGAGATGCTGGCTGGGCGCAAGTTGTTCGAGATCCGCCTTGACGACAAGGGTTACCAGTGCGGTGATCAGCTGCGCCTTCGCGAAACGCGTTTCACAGGCGCCGAGATGGCCGCAGGAGCCCCACTGATTTACACGGGCCGAGAGGTACTGCGCCGAGTGGTTGGAATCCTGCGAGGGGGCAAGTACGGCGTTGCGGAGGGCTGGGTGATCATGTCGCTGGTCCAAGTCAGCGTGGCCGTCGCTAGTGAGGCAGCACTCGAAGAAGTCGAGAACGCTGCCCTGACCTCTTCGGTTGGCCACCTATCCGCGCTGCTGGACCACCAGGGCGCTTTGCTGGCCAAGGCCATGCAGACCATGAAAGCCCTCCACGACGGGCTGATCCCCGACGAGTCCATGGAGGGCGTGCCAGCCACCATCCCGCCGCACGTACTTCGCAATTTTGTCGACGCCAATGCGCAGCTTCTCCACAACATCGCAAGCAGCTCTGTAGTTGCTCCTGCACCCGCTGCGTGTCCGACTGCCTCTGAGGCACTCACTCCCGCCAACATCGGTGACCTGATTCATGCCATGAATCGCTGGAAGGCATCAAGTCCCGGAGCGCAATCCACCGCATCGCTTGAAGCTCTGTACGGCGTCATCCTCCGGATCGCATCAGATGCCGCGCCAGTCGGAGGTGCTGTAAGCGACTTGGTGGCCACTGCCCAGTGTGATTCAGGGGGCGTGCCTGACAACGGGCAGGTCTACGACGAGGAAATCGCGCCTGCGCTACTGAAGCTTGGTCAGCGGTGCGATGAGATCGGTATGCCGTTTTTGGCACTTGCGGAATGGGCGCCTGGTCGCGTGGCCAGCACAACAGTACAGGCCGGCAGATCGGGGACCGCCTTCCAGATGGCCCGCATTGCTGCTGCTACCGCGCCCAATGTGGACAGCTTTGCCATGAACTTGATGCGCTACTGCGACGCAAAATCCAGCGACACTTCGGGCTGTTTGTTCCTGGCCCGCTTTTCCAAGGACGCACCATGAACATGAACTGGGCCAAGGCTACGCCCAATGACATCGAGGCCGCATGCCGCCTGAACCAGATTCTCGACTCAATGTCGCGCGGAGAGTACCCCGCCACGATTGAAGAGATGGAAGCGGAGAGCGTTCCCCGCTGGTTCGACGAGGATCAGATGCCTCATCTGCGTGCGCTCTATGACCGCATCCAAGGGACACTGGAGTCAGCACCTGGCTACCAAGGCCGAATACTTGGCGCCATGTGTTTCGCAATCCTCTACCCGGGCAACGAGTTGCTGGACCCGGACTCGGACACCCTCGAAAAGCATCCCAAGATTGTCGAAGGCCTGGCGGACTCCGATCGCCTTCTCTGGCTGCTAAGCCAGATGCCCGCTGATGCCCTGCGCGCTCTAGTCGGGGCGGTGGGCGCAACCGCAGACATGACGGAGCTGCGCCAGCGAATTGACAGCCGCATGGGGCTGAAATCCGAAGTCGTGGAACCTGCGGCGGCCGAAGGAGTACGAGCGGGCGGCGAGGCCACTCACTCGCCCAGGGTGGTGGCCTTCGACGGCGACTGGCATTGGGTACGGCGCACTGGAACGTCCGAGGAAATGTCGCGCTGGGTGCCGGCGCAACGGGAGCGAGGTCATTGGAACTCCGCGACGTGGAGCGGCGTTCCTATGAGCGAGATCGAAGTGGGTGAGAGGCTGCAGCATGCCACGGCGCAAGCGGGGCCTTCACCAGCACAGGCCAACAACGTGGTGTACCTTCACCCACCCCAGATGCCCCTCCCGTGACCGCGAGGTCTGTAAGGAATGCCACCGCACCAGGATGACGGTGGATACCCGCAAACACCCCGATGTGCAGGCGCCCCCAGCTGGGTGATGGCCAAGCTCTCCAACCCCTCGCTGGAGAGCATCAAATTCGATTTCGATCCACTATGTCACTTACGATTTCGCACGCGCTTCTGATCAGCACCACCTCGAATTGCCTGGAGTCATCTCGCACCAAGGCTTCGCGTTACGCGGATGACGCGGAGCGTGAGCACCTGATCGAGCCATCGGTTGTCGACTCGGAGGGCCTGCGGGAGCTGGTGTCCCTGGCGACCGACGCCAAGGAAATGAAACTGGCTCGTGCGGCCACCGCCATACTTGAGGCCCGCGAGGGCAAGTTCGACAAGGCTATCCCAAATTTTGGGGCCTTTGAAGGGATGCTCAACGCCTTCCTCCGCTCCAGTCTCATTGACGGGTGGATCTACGTGGAAGGCCGAGATGGGGAGCTGTACCCTGAACTTGTCACGAGCGTGAGGTTCGTCGATCACAGCCACGCTCGCGGCGCCAAGAGGCCAAACGAGGTGGTGATCTACACCCAGTTCTACGGGCCGGCGGGGCGAAAGGAGGGCAGCTTGGAGTCCGCGCATTCCTCGCACACGTTCACTCCAGAAATGGTGACCCGCAGGAAGATCTCGGATGTGTTCGCGGACACGGGATTTTCAGGGAGACTGCTGCCCTGAAGGAAGCCTACCTGTCGAGTTTGGCGCGCTATGAGAACGAAGTGCGCCCCAAGTTCGCCGAGCAGTTCCGGCTCAAGGGAACGGCCCACAGCTACGAGAACTCCAGCCACGAGCGCGCAGCCCTGAGCCTCGCTGGGCGTCGTGTGATTCACGACATGGACTCCTCTGCTTTTCGGCCAGCGAAGCTCCATACTGACTCGGAGCTCTTTCGTGATGGAGACGGCGAGGGGCTGGGGGCGGTACCGGCGCACCCCCTTGTTTACGTGTTCGATCTGAAGTCTCACATCAATCTGTGGGTCCACTCGGACAACATGCAGGCCTACGAGTACGACACCACCTTGCGCGAGAAGTTGATTCTCCCCGCGATCCAGCACGATTTGCTGGATGTGTTGACCACCGACATCGATCTGCTGACGGAAGACTTCATTGAAGGCAAGGCGGCGGGAAATGTGATCTTGGCCAAAGGGGTGCCCGGAGTAGGAAAGACGTTGACGGCAGAGGTCTATTCGGAATTGATCCGCTGGCCCCTCTACTCGATCCACACCGGTACGCTGGGCACGACTGCGCAGGAGATTCAAGAGAACCTGGAGCTAGTCATTGCAAGGGTGAAGCGCTGGCGCACGGTGGTTTGCCTTCTGGATGAGGCGGACGTATTCGTCGCTCGCCGAGGTGACAACCTTGAGCGCAATGCCATCGTGGCGGAGTTCTTGCGAGTCCTGGAGTACTTCACCGGGCTGCTGTTCCTTACCACGAACAGGCCGAGCGACATCGATGAAGCGATTCTGTCGCGGTGCGCCGCGATCATTACCTACGAACCTCCCGTCAACGAAGCTGCCATGCAGATTTGGAGTGTCATGGCCCAGCAGTTCGAGGCCCCCCTTTCCGAAGACTTGGTCCAGCAGTTGGTGAAACAATTCCCTGCGATCGCTCCACGTGACATCAAGATGCTTTTCCGACTGGCATTGCGCATGGGGAAGAAGCATAGCGAGCCCCTGAGCGTGGACCTGTTCCGACGCTGCGCGCTGTTCCGTGATGTCAAGATCGCCGATGTAGCGGACGGGGCTCCCGGATGAAGGACACTCGGGAGCGGTGCGGTGCTTGAGAAGTGGGAGCACTTGCCAGTCTGACGGACTGGCTGGCAAGCCTTGATTGATGAGTGCGTTGTCCCGGTCCCGGGATCATGTTGTGGATATTGCGATGAAACACGGTGATGGAGCCCCTGCGCAGACCCCTCGGGTTAGCGGACAACAGGGTGGGTTGGGGATGACGCGTGGAAGTGTCCAGGCGCTGTACGCGCTTGAGCGCAGAGGGGTTGCGCTCTTCAAGTGCGCCCTATGGAGTGCTGTGATTGCAATCGTCGCAGGAGCCGGCAGCATCGTGTTCGCGTCATTTGCGAAAGATGCTCAGTCCGAGCGGATGGACAAGATTGTCTACCCCCAGGATCTCCAGGACGCTCTCAGCGGACAGGGGGCCAAGGAGGTGATCCTGGCCGCGGAGAAGCGCAACTTCCGCCTGACCAAAGGTGCCCTTGAAGGGGCCGGGGTCGCGGCTCTTTCGGGCTCTACGGTACTGCTCGGTCAGCTGGCGCTGGAAAGTGACGAAGCCCGCCGCACTTTCGATTTCAAAGGCCTGCTTGAGGATCAGCAGGCCAGTAGGTACCTGCCTGAGGAACTTCGGTTCCTGGTGGAGATGCAAGTGCACGGAGCGCCCGTCTCGGACAATGCGCGGGCCTTCGGGGCCAGCCGTGCTGCCCGACATGCCCGCGCATCACTGGCGAGCGGCGGACTGGCCATGCTTGGTGTAGCAGCGGGCATGCTGGCGCTTGTCGCTGGGCTGTTTACATGGGCGGTCGCTCGCCGTGTGGAACGAATCTCTGCAATGTTAAAAGGCCTTGATGAAGATGGCAGCAAGTCCTCGAAGGCAGGACCTGTTCCTATGACCCGCGATCAAAGGCGCCGTATCGCGCTCGGCCCTGATGCCTTTTTGACACGCAACCACGATGACCCTTGATGACCCCATCGGACCTCGATGCCCGCGCGCGGGCGCTGTACGACGACTGCTCGACCGTGAAGCCTGACTGGTCTCAACTCGGCGAGCCAACCCGTGGTGTATGGCGAGAGATGGCCAGCGCCAGAATTGCGCCAGCTGAGCCAGCGAAGGTGTCGGTGCGATTCTTTGCGGTTCTCCATGCAGAATCAGCAACCTTGTGGAAGTCTGGCGAGGCGCGCCCGGGTGGCGCTGAGGGCCTGATGGTCTCCCCGGATGGGGGCCACGAATGCCAGATTGCCCTTTTCTGACCTTTGCCTTGCCACTTTTAGAGTACCTACAAAGTTTGCCCTGAGCGCCCCAATGAAGTCCCTTCCCATTGATGCCCCGATCCTTCCCACTCCAGGGAAGTACCGTTTCAACGGCGCCAGAGAATTGGACGGCAAGCTAGTCATCGAAGCCGAGAGTATCGAGCTGCACACCAGGTGCCCTCACTGCGGCTCCAAGGATGTGCGGTCATGGAGCTCGAACGTACTCGTGTTCCAAGACATCCCCTACCGAAAAAAGAAGGTGCAGATATCGATCAAAGGCATTCGCCAGCGCTGCCATGATTGCAAGAAGACATTCATGCAGCCGCTTCCGGGTATGTCCCAGAAGCGCCACATGACCGAGCGCCTTCTGAGACATATTGCGGAAGAGGGCGCCAGGCGCCCCTTCACACCGGTTGCGGAGGAAATCGGCATCGCCGAAACCACCGTGCGCCATGTGTTCGCCGATTTCGTTGCAGAGATGGAGGAGAAGGTCCACATCAAGACGCCCCGATGGTTGGCAATGACGGAAGTCATCCTTGCTGAGCGCAAGGTGCCCCGCTTGCTGGTGCTCAACGCCGAGGCCTGGACCGTGGTCGACCTTCTCGAATCACCGAATGCAGCGCGAGTCGGCGCATTTCTCGGGTCGCTGCGCAGCCCCGAGACGGTGAAGTTGGTTGGAATCGGATTGGACGTCAGCTATCCGGATCTAGTGGCCCAGCATCTGGCCGGCGCGACAGTGTTTGTCGACAAGGCCCATGTACTGGCGCGATTCGTGGAGGCCGGATTGGCGGCTGTGAAGCATCTGCGTTCGCAGATGTCCCTCTACGAGCGCCGCAAGTTTGATGACCGGCAGATCCTGCTTACGATTGATGGGGAAATGCCCGGCGAGATCCGCCCTCAGTTCGGTGAGCGTCTTGAGCGCTACCCTTTGCTGAAGAACTTGCGCAGCGGAGCCGAGGCCTTGCACGCGGTGTACGACAAGCCGATGAAGGGGAAGGACGCCATCGCTGCGATGGGTTCTGTGTTCACAAGCTTGGACCCGGAGGTGCGCGAGCATTTCAGTGGCCTTGAGGCCCTCATGTTGCAGTTGTTGCCCCAGGTGCAGGCATATTTCGATCACCGGTGCGCTAGCGCGAGCATTGCGGCGCTGGGTGACCTCAGCGATCTTGGGCAGGTGATAGACCACGCGGGCCATGGCCGCGCGTTTGAAGCTTTGCGCGCGCAGTTGCTGTATCCGAAATACTTCCCCGCGTTCTCCGTGGCCGTCACCGGGCCTGGCATTGCCGGATTGCGCAGCCGCTTCAGATCGGAAACGCAGACGCCCGCATAAATCGGGGGTCTGGCCGTGGCTGCACGTCGGAGCGCCGTCGAATGCCTTCCACGGCAAACGAAGTCTGTTGAGTTCGAACGATGCTCGTCGTTGGAGGGTGAGGCGCGCCGTCTCCGGAACGACCTTCAAAGCACCACAACAATATTTATCCAATGTTTTGATGATGAACATTGGTTTTCTATTGCCAAAGAAGCCCACAAACGGTATAAAACTAAAGTTCTTAACAAAAACATTGGTTTACCCTCTTGAAATCGCTCCTAGAG
>NZ_JBKDTZ010000213.1:0-13685 GCF_046339755.1 Acidovorax sp.
GATGGTTCGTGTTGCATGGTGCGTCGCGCCCCGTGTGGGCGCGTGGATTGAAAACTGGTCTTGTAATCCTTGGGGCCCAGCAGCGCGCACGTCGCGCCACGTGTGGGCGAGTGGATTGAAACTCAATGCCACGCTGTCCAAGGCGCAAGTGATCGAGTTTCAATCCACGCGCCCACACGGGGCGCGACCGTGGTCAAGGCCGGATGCATCTGGGAAAACACCTGTTTCAATCCACGCGCCCACACGGGGCGCGACTGCCTGTTTATAACGTGCTGACGCTCAACGCGAAAAACAGAGCCTTGCGCGAACCGACCACGGCCGAGAGAGGGCGAGGCGGGAGATGACGCGGTGCGTTGAAAAAAACCCTGTGCGATAAGGCACTTGGCGCGTTGCGAACCTCCATGGGAATTTGCGATCACCTGGGGTTCGCAAGGAGCCCGCTACCGGCGGCTGGTGCTCGGGGGCGCCATGCCGGCTCTGATGGTCCGGACTCGCAGGTGCCCCATGCCCGGGATGGGGCATTGGCGCAATGGATGCAGCGCCTGCGGGCAGGGCACCGAGGCTGCATGGGGGGCCACTGGGCCCGCGCCGTGCGTGCCGGGCACGAACGCGGGAGGTGGCCGATCAGGATCAGCTGCCGCGCGTCACGGGCACGCCAGCGTCGCGGCCGTAGGCGCCGTACTTGCCCAGCTCCCACTTGGCGATGGCGTTGCGGTGCACCTCGTCCGGGCCGTCGGCAAAGCGCAGCGTGCGCGCGCCGGCGTAGGCATAGGCCAGCGGGAAGTCGTCGCACATGCCGCCGCCGCCATGCACCTGCATGGCCCAGTCGATCACCTGGCAGGCCATGCTGGGGGCGACGACCTTGATCATGGCGATCTCGGTCTTGGCGACCTTGTTGCCGGCCACGTCCATCAGCCAGGCGGCCTTCAGCGTGAGCAGGCGGGCCATGTCGATCTTGCAGCGGGCTTCGGCGATGCGTTCCTGCGTCACGGTCTGCTGGGCCACGCTCTTGCCGAAGGCGACGCGCGAGCTGGCGCGCTTGCACATCAGCTCCAGCGCGCGCTCGGCCAGGCCGATCAGGCGCATGCACTGGTGGATGCGGCCGGGGCCGAGGCGGCCCTGGGCGATTTCGAAGCCACGGCCCTCGCCCAGCAGGATGTTGGAGACCGGCACGCGCACATTGTCGAAGGTCATCTCCACGTGGCCGTGGGGTGCGTCGTCGTAGCCGAACACGTTGAGCGGGCGGATGATGTTGATGCCCTTGGTATCGGCGGGCACCAGCACCATGCTCTGCTGCGAGTGCTTGGGCGCCTCGGGATCGCTCTTGCCCATGGTGATGAACACGGCGCAGCGCGGGTCGGCCGCGCCGGAGATCCACCACTTGCGGCCATTGATCACGTACTCGTCGCCATCGCGCTCGATGCGGGTCTCGATGTTGGTGGCGTCGCTCGATGCCACGTCGGGTTCGGTCATCGCGAAGGCCGAGCGGATCTTGCCTTCGAGCAGCGGCTTGAGCCAGCGCGCCTTGTTGGCCTCGTCGCCATAGCGGGCGATGGTCTCCATGTTGCCGGTGTCGGGCGCCGAGCAGTTGAACACCTCGCTGGCCCATGGCACGCGGCCCATGATTTCGGCCAGGGGGGCGTATTCCTGGTTCGTCAGGCCCGCGCCTGCGTAGCCCGATGCGGCGGCACTGTCCACCGGCAGAAACAGGTTCCACAGGCCGGCGGCCTGGGCCTTGGGTTTCAGGTTCTCGATGGTGGTCAGGGCCGACCAGCGCTTGCCCGCAGCCGTGTTGGCGGCCAGCTCATTCTTGTACGAAGCCTCGTTGGGGTAGATGTGCTCGTCCATGAACTGCAGCAGCTTGGCCTGCAGGTCCTTGGTCTTGGGGGAGTAGTCAAAGTCCATGGGGGGTCTCCGGTGGTAAGCGGTGGGGGGGCTCAGCTGCGCGGGGCGAACGACCAGGCCAGCTGGGCCATGGGCCGTGCGGTGTCGCCCGAGGCCTTGGCCTGGGCGCTGGAGGCCGGGCCGGCCTGCACGCGCTTGGCCATGCCCTGCAGGATGGCGGCGATGCGGAACATGTTGTAGGCCAGGTAGAAGTTCCAGTCGGCGCGCAGCGCATCGGGTGTGGCGATGCCGGTGCGCTCGCAGTACATGCGGATGTAGCGGTCCTCGTCCGGGATGCCCAGCGCCGCGATATCCTGGCCGGCGATGCCGCGGCCCATGGAGGCGGGGATGTGCCAGCTCATGCAGTGGTAGCTGAAGTCGGCCAGCGGGTGGCCCAGGGTGGACAGCTCCCAGTCGAGCACGGCGATGACACGCGGCTCGGTGGGGTGGAACATCAGGTTGTCCAGGCGGTAGTCGCCGTGCACGATGGAGACTTGGCTTTCATCGCGCGCGCTGGCCGGCATGTGGGCCGGCAGCCATTCCATGAGCTGGTCCATCTCGGGGATGGGCTGGGTGATGGAGGCCACGTACTGCTTGCTCCAGCGGCCGATCTGGCGCTCGAAGTAGTTGCCGGGCTTGCCGTAGCTGGCCAGGCCGCGCTCGGCGAACTTCACCGTGTGCAGCGCGGCGATCACGCGGTTCATCTCGCCATAGATGGCGCCACGCTCGGCCGGCTGCATGCCGGGCAGGGACTGGTCCCAGAGCACGCGGCCCTGCATGCATTCCATGATGTAGAAGGCGCGGCCGATGACCGACTCATCCTCGCACAGCACATGCATGCGCGGCACGGGCACGTCGGTGCCGGCCAGGCCGCTCATCACTGCGAATTCGCGCTCCACCGCATGGGCCGAGGGCAGCAGCTTGGCCACGGGGCCAGGCTTGGCGCGCATCACGTAGCTCGCCTTGGGTGTGACGAGCTTGTAGGTGGGGTTGGACTGCCCGCCCTTGAACATCTCCACGGTCATGGGGCCTTCAAAGCCCTCCATGTGGGCCGTGAGCCAGGTGGTCAGTGCGTTGACGTCGAAGGCGTGCTGATCGGATACCGCGCGGGTGCCGACGAAGTGGTCGAAATTGCTCATGGGTTCGGGGTCCTCACGCGGGTGGCGCCGGCGTGTCTGTCTCGTCCCGCCGTGGTCGGCAGGTGTTGGGAAATGGGGGCGCCGGGGCATGCTCCGGGCCGGGATGTCAGGTATCTGCCTCGGCGATGCGCATGAGCGCGTCCCGGTCGCGCACCACCAGGCCGCCCGGCTCGATGCGGATCGCGTCCTCGCGCTCCATGGACTTGAGCTCCTGGTTCACGCGCTGGCGTGATGCGCCCAGCAACTGCGCCAGCTCTTCCTGCGCCAGCTGCAGGCCAATGCGCATCTCGCTGCCGTCCGACAGGCTGGGCACGCCGTAGCTGCGCACCAGGTGCACCAGCTGCTTGGCCAGGCGCGAGCGCAGGGGCAGGGTGTTGAGGTCTTCCACCAGCCCGAAGAGCTGGCGTATGCGCCGCGCATGCAGGCGCAGCATGGCTTCGTACAGCTCGGTGTGGGCGGCCAGGATCTTGCGGAAATCGGCCTTGGCCACGCACAGGATGGTGGTGTCGCCATGCGCATAGGCATCGTGCGTGCGCCGGTCCCCGTCGAAGATCGCCACGTCGCCGAACCAGATGCCCGGCTCCACGTAGGTCAGCGTGATCTGCTTGCCCGATATGGAGGTGGAGCTCACCCGCACCGCACCGCGCGCGCACGCAATCCACTCCTCGGGCGGGTCCCCGCGGGCGGCGATCAGGCCGCCATCCTTGAAGCGTTTGACATAGGCACATCGCAGGATGTCGTGGCGTAGAGAAGGTGAGAGGGAAGAAAACCAGCGACCTGAGTTGATCGCTTCACGTTCTTCGATAGTAAGAATCGGGTCGTCCATGGTCTGTCTTTTGGGTGACTGGAAACAGGCCCATTGTCGCGTGAGGGACCGGCGCGCTGCGTCAGGGTTGTCACCTGAGCGTCTTGCAACCAGGCGCAGCAAAACAAACGGCCCTGCGAAAGGGCCGTTGTGGTGAGGTGCTGCAAGCAGGGGGAGGGCTATTCGTAGTTCGGCGTGCGCTTTTCCAGGAAGGCCGAGATGCCCACCCCGCCGTTGGCGTGGTGCAGGTTCTTCACGAAGTGGTCGCGCTCGCTGCCCAGGTGCTGGGTCAGGTTGTTGCCGGGCGCATCGTTCAGCAGTTCCTTGATGCTGGCCAGCGCATTCGGCGCGCGCCCGTTCAGGCGCTCGGCCAGGGCCAAGGCCACTTCAAGCGCGCTGCCTGGGTCGGCCAGCTGGTTGACCACGCCCAGGGCGTGCAGCCGCTCGGAGGGGATGCGGTCGCCGCACATCAGGATCTCGGTGGCGATCTGGCGTGGCAGCGCGTGGGCCAGGCTCCAACTGGCGCCGCCATCGGGCGACAGGGCCACATTGCTATAGGCCATCACGAACACCGCGTTGCGAGCGGCCACCACCATGTCGCAGGCCAAGGCCAGCGAGAAGCCTGCGCCTGCTGCCGCGCCTTCCACTGCCGCTATGATGGGCTTGGGGTAGGTGCGCACCGCCTCGATCCAGTTGTGCAACCCTTCGATGCTTTGGGCCTGCACTTCGCGCGCCTCCTGGCGGTTGGCCAGCAGGCGCTGCAGGTTGCCGCCCGCGCAGAACATGTTGTCCGAGCCGGTGATGACCACGCTGCGGATGTCGTCGCTGTTCTCGGCCACGCTCAGGGCCTCCACGCCAGCGGCGTAGATGGCGGGCTCGATGGCATTGCGCCGCTCCGGGTTGTGGATGGTCAGCACCAGGGTCTTGCCCTGGCTGGTGCTCTTGAGTTCTGCGGGCATCGTGTCTCCAGTAAAGGCTTCGGCGGTTGGCTGCCAGGTTTTCGCAGCGCTCAGCATTGTCTGCCGCCTGTCAATCAGGGCGCGGCCCAAGCCAGGGCAGCCGTGCAAAGGCCGCCCCGCCGCACCGGCTGCGTCCCCCTTCCCGAATTGCACAGCAATTCGAGAGAAGGGGCTGAGGGCCGCGGCTCCAAGCCTGCCTGCGCAGGCTTGGACGTGCCAGAAGAGCCGCCGCCTCTGGCGGCGGTGCCGAGGCGCGACAGCGACTCAGGGGGATGTACCGAATCACGCTTCCTCGACGTGCGTGAGGCTCAGGCCGATGGCGCCGCGCCGGCGCAGCCAGGGGCTGGGGCGGTAGCGCGTGTCGCCGTACACGGTCTGCATGTTGAACAGCACTTCGAGGATGTTGGTCGGGCCCCAGCGGTCGCCCATGGCCAGTGGGCCCAGGGGGTAGCCCAGGCCCAGGGTGACGGCGGTCTCCAGGTCGCGCGGGCTGCAGATGCCCTGCTGGCAGATGTCGCTGGCGATGTTGACGATGGTGGCCACCACGCGCTGGGTGACGAAACCGCCGCTGTCGCGGATCACGCTCACCGGCTTGCCGTCGCGGGCGAACAGGGCGTGCGCGGCATTGCGGATGTCCACGCGCGTGGCGGGGTTGGTGGCCAGCACGCGGCGCTTGGTCGCGGCTTCCTCCACCAGCATGTCGATGCCGATGGTGCGCGCCGGGTCCAGCCGCTCCACCACGGCCACGGTGGTCACGTCGAAACCGAGTGGAGCCACCAGGGTGATGGCCTGGGGCGAGGGCGAGGTGCCGGTCTCGATGGTGGCGCCCAGGTCCTTGAGCAACTGGTACAGCTCGGCACGGCGCGCGGCGCGCGGCGATACCCAGACGGGCGGGATCTCGGCCACCACGGGCACCGGGGGCTCGGCGGGTACCTGGGCGGCGCCATTCTCGTAGCGGTAGAAGCCTTCACCCACCTTCTTGCCCACCACGCCGCCGGCCAGGCGCTGCGCGGTGATCACGCTGGGGCGGTAGCGCGGCTCGTCGTAGTACTGCTGGTAGATGGATTCCATCACCGGGTGCGACACGTCCAGCGCCGTGAGGTCCATGAGCTCGAAGGGGCCGAGCTTGAAGCCGACCTGGTCGCGCAGGATGCGGTCGATGGTGGCGAAGTCGGCCACGCCCTCGCCCACGATGCGCAGGGCCTCGGTGCCATAGCCGCGCCCGGCGTGGTTGACGATGAAGCCCGGCGTGTCCTGCGCCAGCACGGGCGTGTGGCCCATCTGCTTGGCATAGGCCGACAGGGCGGTGCAGACGGCCGGCTCGGTCTTGAGCCCGGCAATCACTTCCACCACCTTCATGAGTGGCACAGGGTTGAAGAAGTGAAAACCCGCCAGGCGCCCCGGGTGCTGCATGCCCGCGCCGATGGAGGTGACCGACAGGGACGAGGTGTTGGTGGCCAGCACCGTTTCGGCGCCCACCACTTTCTCCAGCTCGGCGAACAGGCCGCGTTTGGCATCCAGCCGCTCGACGATGGCTTCTACCACCAGGTCGCACTGCGCCAGGCCTGCCGCATTGTCAACAATGTGCAATTGCGCAGACCAGGACGCGGCCTGTTCTGCAGAAATGCGATTTTTCCCTACGAGTTTTTGCCACTGGTCGTGGATACTGTCCCGGGCGGCCAGTGCTGCCCCGGATTGGGCATCCAGCAAGAAAACCTGGCTGCCGGCCTGGGCGGCGATCTGTGCAATACCGCGGCCCATGGCACCCGAGCCCACGATGCCGACATTGAGAAACTGAATTTTCATAGCGCCATTATGGCTGTGGACATGCCCGCGCACTTATGTGCAAGAATGGGATGCGCTCAAAACAGAAATTATTGTGAAACTCCGTAACACCATTTTGGGAGCCGGTTTGTGGGTGGTTGCCTTGGGCGCCTCGGCGCTGTCCATGGGCAACGGTCGGGGCGCCGTGGTGATCGGTTCGCCGGTCGATCTGAGCTTCGACATTCAGCCAGACCAGGGTTCTGACATCGGGTCGTCATGTATCGGGGCCACACTGGTAGCGGGCGATACGCCCATCAGCCCCTCCCGGGTGCGCGTGACGCCCCAGGCCGAATCGGCCGGGCGTGCCGCCTTCGTTCGCGTGCAGACCACTTCGGCCGTCGATGAGCCGGTCCTGACCGTTAGCCTCACCGCCGGTTGCACGGGCAAGGTGACGCGCACCTACACCTTTCTGGCAGATCCCCCTGGACGTGTGCCGGCTCCTGTTGCCGCCGGGCAACTGCCGGTGGTTCCGGCTGCGCTGCCGGGCAATCCAGGCCTATCGGGGGGCACATCGGGCCAGGCCAGCGCTTCTTCTCCTCCAGACCGCAATGCGGCCGGCGTTCCGGCCCGTGGCGCTGCCGCTGCGCCCAGCCGGGCGGCAGCCGCCAGCGCCGCCGCGGCGCGTGCCCCGCGTGCGTCCGCCCCTGCTGCCGCCGCTGCACCGGCACGCACCAATGCGCGCGTGATCGCCAGCCCGCAGGCGCCAGCCCCCGCGACCCCCGGGCCGCGCCTGGTGCTCGAACCCCTGGACCTGTGGCTGGAGAGTCCGGTGGCGCTGCGGGCCTCCACCCAATTGCTTTCGACCCCGGCCCAAGAAGCGTCGCCGCAGCGCGCCGAAGCGGCGGCCGCCTGGAAGGCCTTGAACGCCACGCCCGAAAGCCTGGCCCAGGACGCCGAACGCCTGCGTGTGCTGGAGGCCGAGGCCAAGACCGTGCGGGCGGGCTCGGCCCAGCAGCTGGCTACCACGCAACAATTGCAGCAGCAGCTGGACGAGGCGAACGAGCGCTTTCCGGCCATGGTCGTCTATGTGCTGGGGGCCTTGCTGCTCCTGGCGCTGGGGTTGCTGGCCTGGGTGTGGCAGCGATCAAGCCGCCAGGCCGCACTGTCCGAAAAGTCCTGGCGCGAGTCGGTCAAGGTCAGCGCGGTGGATTCCAGCGCCCCGACAGCCGGGCAGGTCGATCCCGGATGGGAGCCGCTCGAAACCCTGCCCATCCCGTCGATGAAGGGTGACCTGCTGGCGCCATCGGGCAGCGCCGCGCTGTTCAAGGACGCCAAGCCAGTCTCTGCGCCGGCACCGCTGTATGCCGCGCCGACGGCGGTGGCTGCGGCGGCAGCCGCCCGGGTGCCGGTGTCCCCGCCCAAGGCCCCAGCCCCGTCGGTCGAGCCGGCGCGGGCGCTCCAGATCGTCAACCCTGACGACCTGTTCGATATCCAGCAGCAGGCCGAGTTCTTTGTCTCGGTGGGCGAGCACAACCAGGCGGTGGAGGTGCTGCGCAAGCACATCGTGGACCACAAGGAAACCACACCCGTGGCCTACCTGGAGCTGCTGCGCCTGTTCCACACCCTGAGCCGTGCGGAATACTTCATGCAGCTGCGCTCGCAGTTCATGCGCTATTTCAACGCCAAGGTGCCCGAGTTCTCGGCCTTCAACCGCCAGGGCCGTCCGCTGGACCGCTACCCCGAGGCCCTGGCTGAGATCGAGGCCGAATGGAGTTCGCCGGCCGTGCTGCATACGCTGGACAAGTTCCTGTTCCACCGCCCGGGCAACACGGTCGAGCCCTTCGACCTGGCCGCCTACGATGACCTGCTGCTGCTGCTGGGCATCGCCCAGACCACTCCGTCGAGTGCGCGGGGCGCACCGCCACCCCGCAAGCGCACCACGCCGGTGGAAGATTCGTTCGAAGCCGCTGCGGAGAGGGGCCTGAGCTTTCTGTCGCCGCTGGACAATACGGAGCCCGATTTCCCGCTCGACTCGCTGGCCGCCAGCCTGGAGTTCGATTTCGGCAGCGCCGCACCCTCGTCCGCTCCGGTGCCGATCGCGCGTCAGTCCGGCCCGGCCGAGCTGACGCTGGCGCCGGCATCGGGCCTGGCGCCCGTCGCCGGGGTTTCCTCGGCGCCGGCGCCCCTGGCTGCCGCGCAGCGGGCACTTCCGCGCAACCCGCCGGCTGCCTATACCAAGTCGTCGGTGAACCTGGACGTGGACCTGTCCGAACCTCTGCACCTCACATTGAGCGACCTGCCGCCTGTGCCGATCACGCCCCCACCCCCACCTGGCCAGGCCGTGGGCTTCGGTGCGGAGAATGACCTGATGGAGCTGCGCCTGGAGCTGGAGCAGCGCAAGGACGACGACAGTCGCAAGAAGTAGTAAAAAACAGGCATCGACGGCCTGTTTTTTTGTGGGCCCCTCCTGGTACGCCCGGTGTGGTGCTGCGCCGCTTCGCAGCCTGCACGTCAGGCGCCTTGCATGGCCTGCATCAGCTCCCCTGCAGCCGCCTCGGGGTCCGGTGCGTTGACCAGGGCTCGCACCACGGCAATCGAGCCTACGCCGGTTGCCAGCACTTGCGGAAACTGCTCTGCTCCGATCCCGCCGATCGCAACCTGCGGATAGGTGCGCAGCAGCCGTGCATACCCGTGCAGCCGGCCCACGCCCTGCGGCGCAGTCGCCATCTTCTTGAGCGTGGTGGGAAACACCGCACCCATGGCGATGTAGCTTGGCCCCACCGCATCGGCGCGCACCATCTCGGCATAGCCATGGGTGCTCACGCCCAGGCGCACACCGGAATGGCGCAGGGTCTGCAGATCGCCCGCGCTCAGCGCATCGAGGTCTTCCTGCCCCAGGTGAACGCCGTAGGCGCCCGCGTTGATGGCCGCGCGCCAGTGGTCGTTGATGAACAGCAGCGCGCCGGTGTCCTGCACCGCCTGCACGGCAGCGTTGACTTCGCGCTCGATGGCGGCCGGGTCGTCCGACTTGAAGCGCAGCTGCACCGTGGGTACGCCGGCGCGCGCCATGCGGCCCACCCAGGCAGCGTCGGGCAGTACGGCGTACAGGCCCAGCGCCTCGGGGCCGGCAGCAAAGGCCTGGGCGCGCGGTACGGGCTGCAGGCCAAAGTCGGCGGGCTCATCGGGCCAGGTCTCGGGGCTCAGCGCCCCGGTGCGCTGGGTACGCGCCTGCCAGGCGCGGGCGATGCATTCGGCGTCGTGCGCAATGAAGCCCAGGGTGCTTGCGGCCTGCAGTGCCGCCAGGTAGGCGGGCTCGCTGGAGGTGGGCGCCGGCGCGGGCTCGGGGCTGAATCCGGCGAAGGTGGCCGCATGGTGCGCCACGATGGCCTTGGCCAGTTCGGTCGGTGCGGTATCAGGCATGGTCGTCGTGGTGCCAGAAAGGGGTGCCGAGCACAGGGGTGCTGGGCTGGGCGGCGTCCTGTGCGGTCATGGCGCCGGCCAGGCGGGCCGCGCGGCCGGCGTGCACCGCATTGGCAAACGCGCCAGCCATGGCCACGGGGTCCTGGGCCAGGGCCACGGCGGTGTTGAGCAGCACGCCGTCATAGCCCCATTCCATCACCTGGCAGGCGTGCGAGGGCAAGCCCAGGCCGGCATCCACCAGCATCGGCACGTTCAGGCGCTCGCGCAGCATCTGCAGCGCATAGGGGTTCACCGGGCCGCGGCCCGTGCCGATGGGCGCGGCCCAGGGCATCACGGCCTGGCAGCCCACGTCCACCAGGCGCTGGCACAGCACGAAGTCCTCGGTGCAATAGGGCAGCACCTGGAAGCCCTCCTTGATCAGGTGCTCGGCCGCGCCTACCAGGTTCAGCGTATCGGGCTGCAAGGTGTAGTCGTCGCCGATCAGTTCCAGCTTGATCCAGGGCGTGTTGAACACCTCGCGCGCCATCTGCGCGGTGGTGATGGCCTCCTGCACACTGTGGCAGCCTGCGGTGTTGGGCAGCACGGGCACGTCGAGGCGGCGCAGCAGCTCCCAGAAGCTGCTGCCCGACTCGGCCGGGTTGCTGCCCTGGCGGCGCAGCGAGGCCGTGACCATGGCGGGGCGCGACGCCTGCACGGCGGCTTCGAGCACCGCCGGCGAAGGGTAGCGCGAGGTGCCCAGCAGCAGGCGGCTGTGGAAGGTCTGGCCGTACAGGACCAGGGGATCGTTGGGGGTTGCGGTCATGGCAGGGGTTAGCCTCCGGTCACGGGAGAGATCACTTCGACCTTGTCGCCGGGCTGCAAGGCCTGGGCCGCATAGCGGCTGTTGGGTACGAAGACGGTGTTCACCGCCACGGCGAAGGGCGGGCGCGCGGCGATGGCGGCCACGGCGTCAAGGACGGTGGCACCTTCGGGCAGATCGTGGGGGGTCTGGTTGATGGAAACGTTCATGGCAGAGAAGCGGCGGCAGCTTCGGGCTGCCGCCATTGCAGATTCAGGTCGAACCGGGGCGCGAGGGTGGACTGCCCGGATCCCAACAGCTCCAGCACCACGTCCAGCATGGCCGGGGCGATCATGAAACCATGGCGGTACAGGCCGTTGACTTCGAGCACGCCGGGGCGCAAATGGCGGATGGCGGGCAGGTTGTCGGGCAGGGTGGGGCGGCACTGCGTGGCCACCTCGACGATGCGCGCCTCGGCAAAGCCGCTGTGCACGGCATAGGCCGCGCTCAGCAGCTCCAGCGTGGAGCGCACGCTGGCGGGCGAGAGGTCGTCGGACTCGATCTCGGTCGCGCCGATTACGAACAGGTGGTCTTCCTTGGGTGCGATGTAGATCGGATAGCGCGGGTGCACAAGGCGCGTGGGGCGTTGCAGCGTGACCTCGGGCGCATGCACGCGCACCACCTCGCCGCGCACCCCGCGCAGGGCACGCCAGGGGTCGCGTGCGCCCAGGCCGCGGCAGTCCAGCACCCAATCGGGCTGGCCGGGCTCCCCGGGCTGGAAGGCATCGGGGTGGCGCAGCGCGTGCCAGTGGGTGCGCACGCCCAGGCGCTGCATCTCGTGCAGCAGGGCGGCCAGCAGTTGGCGGTTGTCGAGCTGGCCTTCACCGGGCAGGTACAGGCCCTTGGCAAATCGGCCGGCCAGGGCGGGCTCCACCGCGGCCAGGCGGGTGCCATCGAGCACCTCCAGAGGGGGCAACTCGGGGATGGTTCGGTGGTTGGCCTGCAATTGGCTGGTCAGGCGCTGGGCTTCGCCCGCATCCTGTCGGTGCCACACGATGAGCGTGCCCTGCTGCTGGAAGAAAACGGGTTGGGCCAGTTGTGCCAGCAACTGCGGCCAGCGCGTGAGCGCATGCTGGCCCATGCGCACCACGCCGGGCTCGGTCACGGCCGACTCGGCCAGGGGCGCCAGCATGGCGGCGGCCACGGTGGCGGCCGATTGCTCGGCGGCCGGGCCGGCTGCGTCGTAGATGTCCACGCTGTGGCCCTGGCGTGCCAGTTCCACGGCCAGCAGTCGGCCCATGAGGCCGGCGCCCAGGATGGCAAACGACGAGGAGGAAGAAGGAGTCATGCGTCCAGCTGTACTGCAGGTGGACAAAACGGGATGGCTGCTGCTGCTTGCCGTCGCTGTGGAAACTCCCCACGCCAGCATGATCTGGATCGGGTAGCGGGGCTGTGCAGCCCCAGGGTATTTTCTCAGTCGCGCGCCGCTTGGGCGGGACACCCCTGTTTCGTCCGTGAACCGCAATTACAGCACATCGGCCTTCGCCTGCCCTGACCCAGGTCATGAAGATGATCCCTGATCCGATGGTTGACCGCTTGTTCATTCTCGGTCGCCGCATGACCGAAAGCGGCTTTGCCTGCTCTCCGATCCCCGAGCGTGGTGACGCCGCTAAGCACCCGATGGCACCGTGCTCGCCACGCCATGCCGCGTTCCTCCTCCTTGCGCACAACGGTGCACTGCGTCCTCGCGCCTTGTCTGGCGCGCCGATCACGGCCCCCTCGGGCGCTTTCAACCGTCGGATCAAGGATAATTTCCGCCCTATGACTTCTGCCTCCACCCAAGGGCTTTCCACCGCCCCGCGTTACGCACGCGTGCTCTCGATCGCCGGCTCCGACAGCGGGGGCGGCGCGGGCATCCAGGCCGACCTCAAGACCTTTGCCGCGCTGGGCTGCTACGGCATGACCGCGATCACCGCCATCACCGCGCAGAACACGCGCGGCGTGACGGGCATCCACGGCATCCCGCCCGAGATGCTCAAGGCCCAGATCGACGCCGTGGTGCAGGACATCGGGGTGGACGCCGTGAAGATCGGCATGCTGCACTCGCCCGAGGTGGTGCACGTGGTGGCCAACGCCATCCGCGAATACCGGCTGCCCCACGTGGTGCTCGACCCGGTAATGGTGGCCACCAGCGGCGACCGCCTGATCGCGCAGGAGACCGTGGGCGTGCTGGTGCAGGAACTGTTCCCGCTGGCCGAGGTGATCACGCCCAACCTCGACGAGGCGGGCTGGCTGCTGGGCCGTACGCTGGCGGGCCTCGACGACCTGGAGCAGGCCACGCAGGACCTGCTGGGCCTGGGCGCGCGCGCCGCTCTGCTCAAGGGCGGCCACCTGCCTGGCGACTGGGTGGTGGATGTGCTGGCCACCGCGCCTGGCCAGGCCGGCCACCGCCTGCAGTCGGCCCGCATCGCCACGCACAATGGCCATGGCACGGGTTGCACGCTGTCGTCCGCCATCGCTGCGCACCTGGCCCTGGGCCTGCCGTTGCAGCAGGCGGTGGAGGGTGCCCGGGCCTATATCCTGGGCGCGATTGCCGCAGGTGCCAACGTGGTCACCGGTGGCGGCCATGGTCCGCTGAACCATGGCTATGCGCCGGTGGCGCAGCGGGTGTTCTGATCAGAATTTGGGCCGTGTGGCCCAGGCCAGAACGAAGCTGAATACCAGCGCGGGAAGGGCGGAGCCCGCGCCCGGCAGCACCCGCGGCGCGACGTGGTACACCGCGATGCCCACGAGCCAGATGGCCACGGGCAGCCAATTGACCTGGGGGGCGCGCTGCAGCAGTGCTGGGGCATTGGTTCCAAAGGCCAGGCGGCCGAGGATCACGCCGAACAGGGGCACGAACACCGAGCTGAGCAGCAGCAGGAAGGGCTCCAGGC